>CANTEO010000025.1 GCA_947652855.1 uncultured Roseburia sp.
AGAAATTCCAACATTGACACCTCCTCCCTGTTGCGGGTGTCGGTGAGCAACATAAAAATTATAGCATATTATTTTCTATTCTTCTATCTTTTCTCTAAAAATGGTTTGAAACAGGGATTGCGGCTGACACAATCCTATGCTCTCTCGATCAGTGGACACTGTTTTAAGGCAATTTTCCTTTGTAGTTGATATCTTTGATTTCTGTTTTTACCATCCGAGCAATAAATACTACTCCTTTTTCCTCGGCTTCGTTTCATCTACTTTAAATATATTTTATCCTCATCCGGTTTCATACTTCAACAACAGAGCCATACGATCTACCATCATGCCATAGAGCGGCTTTTCCTCGACAGAAAGCTCGTCAGACTGCTTGTCCGTGAACAGCTGCTTCGGTATCCAGTAGAAAGCGTGCAGGCTACTCTGTTTTTACAAAGAAATATTCAAATTCCATTGTCTAGCATGGCCGCAATGCCGGCCGTCTCATGGAAAACAGCAGGCCAAAGCAATTTAATTGCTGTGAAACGCTTATCTGCCGCCGTAAAATGCTGTGTTACATTCTATCGTTCTCTCCCGATCTTAGGATGCATCGAACGTCTCTTACTGCACAATCGCGTTCGGGTAAATCCGCTCCATCCGCGCGTCGTCAAATCTCTCATCGACCGCACGCTCCCATGCATGCTTTGGCCCCTGTCCATTGGCCCTGGCGTCATACCGCGCCAAAGCCAGCGCGGACACGGCGATATCCAAAGCCAAAAACGCCATTAGGGCAGCCGTCAGCGCGCGCCCGGTTTTTCTTTGTATCCAATCAATCAGCTTCTCCGCCCTTGGATACAGCCCCTTCATCCACACGACCGCCGCAATTCCCCAAAAAAGGCAATACAGCAGATTGATCCTGCCTCCCAGATTAAAGGGCATGCCGCTGTAATCCCAAAACACCTTTCCAAACAACAGCTCCGTGAACACGCTGCAAATATATTCATATGCGCCGCCCAAGAAGCTGCCGATCCAAAAAATCTGATGCTCCTGCTTGTCCTTTTCTTTGTGCAGTAACGCCGTCACAAGGGCGACTGCAAGGCCCCAGACAACGCTAAATGGCCCCCATACAAGGCTGCTTCTGCTCATCCACGCTCCGGCCGTGACCCGGCAAAAGACCGTCTCTGTCACATCCCCCAGGACAGACCCGATCAGAAACAGCCAAAACAGCTGCACGAAGCCAAGCCTCTTTTCCTCCTTCGCTTCCTCCCTCCCCTGCACAGCCAACGGATAGGAACGGCCGATCCTGCGCTCCATATGCTCCGACAGCCCCGCGGCAAGCCGGTACGTCCATCCTTGCAGCCCCCGGTTCCACCGAAACAGGCGCGGCAACGTATGTTCCAGATGAAATACAGACAGCAGAGAGCCGGAAACGTCAATCAGGCAAACTGCAAACAGCGCCCAAAGCAGCGCGCTTTTTAAAAACCCCGGCAGAATATGGTACGCCCCCACAATCAGCCCGTTCCCGTGCCGGACCGCCAAAAGGCCAAGCAGCCCCCAAAGCAGGGAATACTGCAGGCAGACGTACCCGTCAATATTCCACCGTTTGCCGGAATAGTCCCACCATTTATGCCGCTTCATCCCCTCCAACAGCTTCCCGGCAGACCACTCCGCCACGGTCGCCACTGCCATGCTCCCCAAAAAGAGAAACAGGCGGTCATTTTTCAGCTCCTGCAAAAACACGGTCAAAAGCGTTCCGGTAAACCCGTATAGAAAGCAAAACGGGCCAGCCGCAAAGCCGCGGTTTCTGAAATCCTTTTCTTTGACCGTCGCCACCGCAGTCTCCGCCACCCATGCCAAAAAGGAATAGGCAAAAAAAATCGCCGCAAGCTCATCATATGTATAGCTCATGCTCCACCTCCCTGTCAGATGGCTCTATCATAAGCCATACCGTAACTGTATTGTCAAGCAAAACCTCCCTGCCGTTCCGTTTTACGGACTTTTCCATAAAGAATCGCCTTTTAACGACTTCCTAACAACCTCCCTTTATACTATAATAGAAAACACCACAATAGAAAGGAGCCGCCATGGCTGATATCCTCATTATTGAAGACGAAGAGCCCATCAACAGGCTGATTAAGCAAAACCTCTCGCTGGCCGGGCATTCCTGCCGCCAGATTTATGACGGAAAGGAGGCCAAAGAGCATCTGCTCTCCGGCAGGCGCTATGACTTAATCGTCATGGACGTGATGCTCCCGCAGATTGACGGATTTGCGCTGATGGAATACACGGGAGGCGTCCCCGTGATTTTTTTGACTGCCAAAAGCCAGCTGACGGACAAGCTGACGGGCCTAACCTCCGGCGCATGGGATTACTTAACGAAGCCTTTTGAAATGCTGGAGCTGATCGCGCGCGTCAACTTAATCCTGTCCAAAACAAAAAAATTCGACAAAAAGCTCTGCATCGGGCAAACGGAAATTGATTTGGAGGCAAGGAAAGTATTGGTGCAGGGAAATGAGACGGAGCTGACCCGACAGGAGTTTGAGCTGCTAGAAACTTTAATCTTAAACCGGAACATCGCGCTTTCCAGGGAAAAGCTCTTGGAGCTTGCATGGGGCTACGATTATATGGGCGACACGCGCACTGTGGACGTGCATATCACGAAGCTGCGCAAAAAATTGGGCCTGGAAGGGCGCATCAAGACCATTTACAAAACAGGCTACCGCCTGGAGCTTTAAAGAAAGGCGGAAAACCGATGCGAATTTGGCAAAAGCTATACCTTGTAACGCTGCTTTTATTCCTGGCGTCCCTGAACATAGGGCTGCTCTTTGCAGGGCAGTACATCTTTTCCCATAACCTAAAGCTGGAGCAAAAGCAGGCCAAAACGGACTGCGATTACCTGTGCCAAAGCTTAGGGCGCGATTTTGCCGCCCTGGAGAAAAAGGGCCGTTTTCAGGAACCGGCCGTGGCCGTTCTTTTGGAACGCTACCAGAGCCATTACGGAGACATCCTGCTTACGCTAAAGCAAACAGAGCGTCCCACGGCCTTTTGCATCCGCTCTGAAATTATGGACGGAGGCAGGAAGATGCAGATTTTCGCGGAGCAGAGCCTGGCTGTCCCCTTTGACGGCTATCGCCTCCATTTCCAAAAACGCCTGTCGGATTTTGAGGGCGTCTGGCTGGACATCAAACGCACCTTCGCCATTATCAGCTTCTCCGTCTCCCTCCTGTTATGCCTCGTCCTATACCTCTGCACGCGGCATATGCTAAAGCCGCTTGGCCGGTTAAATGAACGCGTGGCAAAGATCGCGGCAGGGGAATATGGGCAGGCTATGGACGCAGGCAGGCGCATCTTAGGGCAGGATGAAATCGACGAGCTGTCTATAAGCGTCGGCCAAATGTCCGGCACTATCCAACGGCAGATTCAGGCGCTGGAGGAAGAAAACGCCAAAAAGCAGCAGTTGACGGATCATATGGCGCACGAGCTGCGGACGCCCCTGACGTCCATCTACGGATACGCGGAATACCTGCGGTACGCAAAAGCCTCCCACAAAGAATGGCAGGAGGGGCTTTCCTATATTATGGAGGAAAGCAGGCGCTTAACCAAAATGAGCGAGTCCCTGCTCTCGATGCGCTTGTATGAAAAAGCCTCCCTAACAGCCTCCCCGGTGGATCTTTTCGATTTGTCGCGCCACATCGAGCAGATCCTTTCCAAAAAGCTATTGGAAAAAAATTTGACCCTAACGAAGCAGTTTGAGCTGTCAACCGTCTATGGGGAACGGGAGCTGCTCATCAGCCTGTTTTTAAACCTCTTAGAAAACGCCGTCCGCGCAAGCAAGCCAGGGGGCGAAATCCTCTGGAGGGCGTATGCGCGAAAGGACGCGCAGCAATTTGAAATCATAGACCACGGCGTGGGCATGGAAACAAGCGAGCTGTCACGGATCACTGAGGCATTCTACCGAACCGATCCGTCGCGCTCCAGAAGGGACGGCGGCGTAGGGCTTGGCCTGTCCATCGTCCGCCTGATTGTGGAAAAGCGAAACGGAGAGCTGACCTTCTCCTCCCATCCGGGCGAAGGGACAAAAGCCACCGTTCTTTTACAACTTCCTTACAATCAGATAAAAAGGCCCTGACGCACAGGCTGTATGATAAGCCCATCAAAACAAAATGCGATTGCATAGAAAGGAAGGTCACTTTTATGAGAAAAAAGAATTTCTGGATTCTCTGTGCGGCTGCGGGGCTTTGCATCTTCAGCGTCCTGCTTTTAACTCAAAACATGGGAATTTATGCGGAAAAGTCCGGCACATCGGAAACAGAGGCAACGCTGACGGGCCATGAGCCAGACGACGCGCTGACAACGGCGCTGGCAGAAAGCGAGGAGGGCGAGGCGCAAAGCCCGGAAAACGCGGCTCTGGAGAAAGCGGCTCCGTTGCCGGAGGAAACATTAAGCGCTGTTTGGGAAACGCTCTTCGCCAATTTTATCGCATCTAGCGCAGGCGAGATGGACGATGACAGACGAAGCATGGTAGAAAAGCTGATGGCAGCCCAAAGCCAGCATTCAAAAGAAGCGGCGAACGAAGCGCTTTACGAAGACACCTACCTAAAGGACTCCCCAGAATCCGGCCTTAGCGCATCGGAGATCGGCATGATCGTATTGAAAGAAATCAACCGGCTCTACCCCAAGGATCCGTTAGGGCAGCTCAAAATCAGCCAGCTGCAAATTGACAGCGACCTTGGCTTCAATCAGGAGCTTTACGTCGAATGGACGGGTTCTCTGGACAACGGCTACGACATCTTTGACAAAGACTATGTCTCCTATTCGTTTTCAATCGACGCCGTCAGCGGAAAATTTACGCGCTTTGGAAAATTTTACCCCTACCAGAAAGACGTCGATTACGCCTCCGTTTCCTGGACAGACGAAGCCATCCTCTCCCACGCCAGGGAGTTGATCGCATCCTACAATCTGGCCGATGGGACAGAGCTGGACTGGTCAAGCCTGATCCTGTTAAACGGGAGCAAAGAAGCGGCCGCTCTGCAAAAAGAGCTGGAAGAGGAGCCAGAGACAAGCACGCAGATTGAAAATTGCCTTATTTTCGTAAAAGATGGGAAAGAGCTGTTTTATTTTAGCATGGACTGGGCGACCGGGGAGGTCAACTTCTACATCTGGCCCGGCCGCAGCACGCCGTCAGAGCTGCCGGAGCATTTAGAGCGCATTTATAAGGAAAGCCATCCATAGGTCAGATCAGGTTTGCATCAAACGCTCCAGGCTGATTTTTGAGACAAACAAAAAAACGTGCGCCGCTAGGCGCGCCACAAAAAAGACGCATGGTTTTCAATTTATTGCTCCATGCGTCTTTTATTGATAATTATCTTGTGTCAAAAGAAATCATTTTCAAATTTTTACAGCCTCTCCCTAGAGCGCCGAGTACCCAAGCAGGCTCTCCTCCACTTCCCTGGCCGCCTCCCTGCCTTCCCGGATGGCCCACACGACTAAGGACTGCCCGCGGCGCATATCCCCTGCGGCAAACACCTTCTTTACGTTTGTCGCGTATCCCCCGGCTTTGGTGGCGATATTCGACCGCTCGTTAACGTCCAGGCCAAAAGCGTCAGCGACATACTTCTGCGGCCCCAAAAATCCCGCCGCAATCAAGACCACATCCGCTGCAATCGTCCCTTCCGAGCCAGGGACCTCCTCGAGCGTCCTGCGCCCTGTCTTTTCCTCCTGCCCGCTCATAAGCCGCACCGTCTTCACCGCCGTGACGAACCCATTTTTATCCTTTAAGAACTCCTTTACCGTCGTCTCATACACCCTGGGATCGCCGCCAAGCAAGGCGATTGCCTCCTCCTGGCCGTAATCTGTCTTCGCGACCTTGGGCCACTGAGGCCAGGCGTTGCCGTCCGCGCGCGCGTCTGGCGCCTTGGGCAGCATCTCAAGCTGCGTCACTTTGGCCGCGCCAAGGCGAATGGCGGTTCCCACGCAGTCATTCCCGGTGTCGCCGCCTCCAATAATGACGACGTTCTTTCCTTTTACAGGGATATATTTCTGATCCTTTAAATCTGAATTCAAAAGGCTCTTTGTCACCTCCGAAAGGAAATCCACCGCAAAGTAAATGTTCTTCGCGTCCCTCCCCGGAACCGGAATGTCCCTGGGATTCTTTGCGCCGCAGGCCAAAAGGACCGCGTCATGCTCCTTTAAGATCTGATCCGCTTTTTTGCCCTTGCCTACGTCAACCCCTGTCACAAATGAAACGCCCTCTTCGCGCATCACGTCAACCTTGCGGTCAATCACGCGCTTATCCAGCTTCATGTTCGGGATGCCGTACATCAAAAGGCCGCCGACACGGTCGTCCCGCTCATAGACCGTCACCGTATGCCCGCGCCTGTTAAGCTGATCCGCCGCCGCAAGCCCGGCCGGCCCGCTGCCTACAATCGCGACCTTCTTTCCCGTGCGCGACCGGGGCGGCTTCGCCTTCGCATACCCTTTTTCATAGGCATTCTCGATAATTCCATATTCATTTTCTTTCACCGTGACCGCGTCCCCATAATGCCCGCAGGTGCAGGCCGCCTCGCAGAGCGCGGGGCAGACCCTTGCGGTGAACTCCGGGAAATTGTTTGTCTTTTTCAGGCGAAAAAACGCCTCCTCCCAGTTGCCTGCATAAATTAAGTCATTCCACTCCGGCACCAGGTTATACAGCGGGCAGCCGCTCGTCATGCCCATAATGTCAGCGCCAGCCTGGCAGAACGGCACGCCGCAGTTCATGCAGCGCGCGCCCTGCTCCCTTTGCTGTTCCATTGAGAGCGGGACGTGAAACTCCCTAAAATGCTTGACGCGCTCCGCGGGCGCCTCCGCCCGCGCCGTCTTCCTGTCAAATTCCATAAATCCTGTTGGCTTTCCCATTCTGCGGCCTCCTTACTTCCTTGTGCTTGCGTAAAACGCCTCAATCTGCGCCTGATCGGAGGATAAGCCCTTCTCCTCCATCTGCACAATCGCCATCAACATTTTCTGATAGTCATACGGGATGACTTTCTTAAATTTCGGCAGATACGAGCTGAAATCCTCTAAGATCGCCTTTCCTTTTTCCGAATTCGTCAAGGCGACGTGCTCCTTTATCATCTCCTTCAATTCCAACACGTCATATTTATTGGAAATCACCTCGGAGCGCACCATTTCCTTATTGAGCCTCGTGTACAAATCGCTCTTTTCATCCAGGACGTATGCGATCCCGCCGCTCATGCCAGCCGCAAAGTTTTTCCCGGTGCCGCCAAGCACCGCCACGCGCCCTCCGGTCATGTACTCGCAGCCATGGTCGCCCACGCCCTCCACAACCGCGATCGCGCCGGAATTGCGCACCGCGAACCGCTCCCCGGCCACTCCGCTTATGAACGCCTTCCCGCCAGTCGCCCCATACAGCGCGACATTTCCAATAATGACGTTTTCTTCCCTTTTGAATTTCACGCCCGCCGGGGCGTACACAATCAGCTTGCCTCCCGATAAGCCCTTGCCAAAATAGTCGTTTGAGTCCCCGCTCAATTCAAGCGTCAGCCCTCTTGGGATAAACGCGCCAAAGCTCTGGCCTCCCGACCCGCTGCACCTTACGAAAAAGGTGTCGTCCGCAAGCCCGTCCTTATGCCGCTTTGTGATTTCTGAGCCAAATATCGTGCCAAACGAGCGGTCCGTATTCGTCACCTCCACATCAAGGCTTCTTCTCTGCCCGCCCTCCAGCGCGCCTTTTAATTTTCTTAATAATACAGTGACGTCCTTCGTCCGCTCAAGATGAAAGTCATAGACGTGCTTTGGCTGGAAGGCCACCTTCCCCTTTGCCCCCGAAAACGGGCTGCCCAATATGCCGGACAGGTCAATCTTGCGCTCCCTTTCGCTTACGTCTTCCCTGGCCTTCAGCAAATCGCTGCGCCCGACCAAATCGTCCACCGTACGGCACCCAAGCTTCGCCATATGCTCCCGTAAGTCCTGCGCAATGAACCGCATGAAATTCTCCACATACTCCGGCTTTCCGGCAAAGCGCCTCCGCAACTGTGGGTTTTGGGTCGCAATGCCCGCCGGGCAGGTGTCTAAATGACAGACGCGCATCATCACGCAGCCAAGCGTCACAAGCGGGGCCGTGGCGAAGCCGAACTCCTCCGCGCCAAGCAGCGCCGCGATGGCGACGTCGCGCCCGCTCATCAGCTTCCCGTCCGCCTCAATGCGCACCTTGTCCCTTAGGCCGTTTAAAATCAGCGTCTGGTGCGTCTCCGCAAGGCCAAGCTCCCAGGGAAGGCCCGCGTTGTGAATGGAGCTTTTGGGCGCCGCCCCGGTGCCTCCGTCATAGCCGGAAATCAGGATCACCTGCGCGCCCGCTTTCGCCACGCCCGCCGCGACTGTCCCAACGCCCGCCTCGGAAACCAGCTTCACCGTAATCCGGGCGTTTCGGTTCGCGTTCTTCAAATCATAAATCAGCTGCTCCAAGTCCTCAATCGAATAGATGTCATGGTGCGGCGGCGGCGAAATCAACGACACGCCCGGCGTGGAAAGCCTGGTCTTGGCAATCCACGGGTACACCTTCTTGCCGGGCAGGTGGCCCCCCTCCCCAGGCTTTGCGCCCTGCGCCATCTTAATCTGAATCTCGTCCGCGCTGACTAAATAGCGGCTGGTGACGCCAAAGCGGCCTGACGCGACCTGCTTAATCGCAGAGCATTTATTCCTCGCGGAAGATTTGCTCTCCATGCGCTCCTCCTCTTCCCCGCCCTCGCCGGAATTGGACTTTCCGTGAAGCCGGTTCATCGCCACGGCCAGCGCCTCATGCGCCTCCTTGGAAATAGAGCCATAGGACATCGCGCCCGTCTTAAAGCGCGTCACAATCGAATCCACGCTCTCCACTTCCTCTAGCGGCACGCCCTTCTTGGGATACCGAAACTCCATCAGGCCCCGAAGGCACGCGCCGCGCTCCTCGGCGTTCACAAGCCGGACGTACTCTTTGAACTGCGCATAGTCGCCGCGCTTCGTGGACTCCTGCAGCAGATGGATGGCCGCCGGGCTGTAAAGGTGAGGGTCGGCGCCGCTGCGCATCTTATGCCGCCCCCTGCTGTCTAACGAAAGATCCGTCTCAAGCCCCAGGGGATCGTACGCCTGCGAATGCAGCGCGTCCACGTCCTCCTCAATGTCCTTTAGCGTAATCCCGCCGATCCGGCTGACCGTATCCGTAAAATATTTGTCAATCACGCCCTTGTCAATCCCAACCGCCTCAAAAATCTTGGAGCCCTGGTACGACTGAATCGTGGAAATGCCCATTTTGGACGCGATTTTCACAATGCCGGACACAATCGCCGCATTGTAGTCCTGGATGGCGGCGTACGGATCCTTATCCAGCATACGCTCCTCCACAAGCTGCTTCACCGTGTCCTGCGCCAGGTATGGGTTGACGGCGCAGGCGCCATAGCCCAAAAGCGCCGCAAAATGATGCACCTCCCGCGGCTCGCCGGATTCCAAAATCATAGCCACCGCCGTCCGCTTCTTCGTCTTCACCAAATGCTGCTGCAATGCGGACACTGCCAAAAGCGACGGAATCGGCACATGGTTCTCATCCACGCCCCGGTCAGACAGGATTAAGATGTTCGCCCCATCCCGGTACGCGCGGTCCGCCTCCACAAACAGGCGGTCAACCGCCTTCTCTAAGCTTGTGTTCTTATAATACACAATCGGGATGACAGCCACCTGAAAGCCTTCCACATCCATTTCCTTGATCTTCATCAGATCCGTGTTCGTTAAGATCGGGTTGTCAACCTTAAGCGCCTGGCAGTTTTTGGCGCTCTCTTCCAAAAGGTTTCCGTCCTCCCCAATATAAACCGTCGTGGAGGTCACGACCTTTTCCCGAATCGCGTCAATCGGCGGATTCGTCACCTGCGCGAACAGCTGCTTGAAATAGTCAAACAGCGGCTGATGATCGTTCGCCAGCGCCGCCAGGGGCGTGTCGACGCCCATGGCCGCCGTCCCTTCGCCCCCATCCCTCGCCATCGGCAGAATCTCTTCCCGAAGCGACTCATACGTATAGCCAAACGCTTTCTGCATCCGAACACGCGCCTCCTTTGCGTATTCCGGCACGCGCCTGTTGGGAATCTTAAGATCGCTTAGGCAGATTAAGTTCTGATCCAGCCATTCGCCGTAAGGCTGCTTTTTTGCATACGCCTCCTTAAACTCCTCATCGTCAATCAGCCGCCCCTGCTTCGTGTCCACCAGAAGCATCTTGCCGGGGCGCAGGCGCTCCTTCGCCACGATTTTCGTCGGCGGGATGTCCAAAACGCCGACCTCCGAAGACAAAATCAGCGTGTCATCGTCCATAATATAATACCTGGAAGGACGTAAGCCGTTGCGGTCCAGCACCGCCCCCATGATGTCACCGTCCGAAAACAGGATGGAGGCGGGGCCGTCCCAAGGCTCCATCATCGTCGCGTAATACTGGTAAAAATCCTTCTTTTTCTGCGACATCAGCGCATTGTTTGCCCAAGGCTCCGGGATCAGGATCATGACGGCAAGCGGCAGGTCCATCCCACTCATCACAAGAAACTCCAGCGTATTGTCAAGCATTGCGGAATCCGATCCCTCGCTGTTGATGACAGGCAGCACCTTAAGCAGCTCCCCCTTTAGCTGCCCCGACTCCATCGTCTCCTCACGGGCCAGCATCTTATCGGCGTTGCCCTTAATCGTGTTGATCTCCCCATTATGCACGATAAAGCGGTTCGGATGCGCCCGCTCCCAGCTTGGGTTCGTGTTCGTGGAAAAGCGGGAATGCACCGTAGCGATCGCCGATTCATAATCCGCATCCTGCAAATCCAGGAAAAACTGCCTTAACTGCTCCACCAAAAGCATTCCCTTATACACAATCGTCCGGCTGGAAAGGGAGACGACATACGCATTGTCGTTGGACTGCTCGAAGACGCGGCGCGCCACATAGAGCTTACGGTCAAACGCAAGCCCCCTCTCCACATCCGCCGGGCGGCGCACAAAGCCCTGCATGATATATGGCATGCAGGCCGCCGCCTTCTGCCCAAGCTTAGAAGGGTCGCAGGGAACCTCCCTCCAGCCCAAAAACTCCATGCCCTCTTTTTTGACAATGACCTCAAACATCTTCTTCGCCTGGCTGCGTTTCGGCTCATCCTGCGGGAAAAAGAACATCCCAACGCCGTAGTCCCGCTCCTCCCCCAGGGAAATCCCAAGCTCCGCCGCCGCTTTTTTAAAAAATCTATGGGAAATCTGAAGCAGGATGCCGACGCCGTCTCCCGTCTTTCCCTCCGCGTCCTTCCCGGCCCTGTGCTTTAGGCTCTCCACAATCTTAAGCGCGTTCGCTACCGTGTCATGCGTCTTGATCCCTTTTATATTGACGGCCGCCCCGATCCCGCAGCTGTCATGCTCAAACCTGGGGTCGTACAGACCCTGCGCCTTACCGCCCTGTTCCAAAAATCGCTGCATCATGTCCTCATCCTTTCTGTGCATCTAAGATGCCTTCTGCCTTTTCTGGGATCAAGCATACAACTTTTTTTCCGGTTTGTAAACAGTTTTTTTGTTTAAATTGTCAGATAATATGATAATTAATATTTTTAACAGAAATTGTATTTCATATTTTAACCATTTTTTTAATATTTTTTGGAATCAGACACAATTTAAGCCATTCTTTTTTCTGCCGTCCTCAAGCAATGCCCTCTCAGCAGCTCCCAAAGCAGCTCCATCTTGGAAAGCACGATGCCCCTGTCCTTCGTGGCCTTTGCCTTCCCTGTTTTGGGATCCGCGCATAGGCTGTCATATGTCCTCCCGCCGACGTTTTCCCCGTGCAGAGACCGGGAAAATTCCGCAAGGAAGGAAATGAACGCCTCATCGGGATGTCCTGTCTTAGCGAAGCGGGCAAACAGGCCGAACCACAAAAAGCTGTCCTTCGCGTCAAAGAGCCGCGCCGTCTCCTTTGTTACCGCCCGCTCCAGCCTGCCCACCAGCTCCCCAAAACGCGCAAAATCTGCTTCAGACGCATTTTGCCTTAAATATTCGCACTGATACTCCTGCTCCTTTTTCCAGTCCTCTATGTAATACGCCGCCATGACGGACTCCACGACGACGCGCCCGACGGCCCCGTTTTTAAACTCTGACGCCTTGTAGTTTCCGATGTCCAAAAAAAACGGCCTCCTTGAAAGCTCCTTCACCGCCTTCGCATACGCCGCCCCAAGCCTTGTGACGCCCCTTTGGGACGCAGTCATCGGCTTTCCGTCGTTGTAGCGCTCAATGTGATAGCCGATGTCCTCCTCCGAGCAGTTTAAATACTGATCGTAATTAAAGCTGTAATCCAAAAATCGATCCTTCAGCTCATCCGGAAGGTCGCAAAATTTCTTTCCCCGAATGTCAAACTCCATATTGATGACGACGGGAAACCCCTGCCCGTCCAAGACGGCGTTCCCGTTTCCGTCTTTTTTCGCCGCCTGATACCGGATCATGGGCCTGCGGATATGCCTGGACACCTTATACCCGTTCTTGGAATAGAGATAGGCGTTCGTGCAGCGCTGCTTTCCGTCCAAATCCCAAATGATCGGGATGCCGTGAATCACCTGCTCTGCAAACACCAACGGGTGCAGCCTGTTCCCCTGTAAAATGTCAGACACCAGATTTCCTTTCATAGAGGCGGACCATTGCCCCGACTCCCGCTGAAGCGGATGGTCAAACCGGATCGTATGCCCGTCAATCTTCTTTATGATGGATGAAATGCTGATCTTATCCGTCTTGCAGCGTTCCATCGTCTGCCCTGTCCCTGTCATCGTTTCCTCATCCTCCTTATCTTTCCCCGCCGTCCCGCTTTCATACAGCGCGCAGGCGCTTGAAAATTCCTTTAACTCCTCGCAATGCCTCCTGTAACGCTTGTCCGAAAGGCCCAGCTCCCGCTTAATGACAGACGCAGGGACGCCCTCCATCTTCCGTATGGCAATCTGCCTTTGCGTCTTTGATAAGCGTTCCAGATATTTTCCTGCCGCCCCGCCCTCCAAGCTCCCTTCCAGGCAGACGTCCGCCCGGTCGCCGGACCAAAGCGTCTCCCCCAGGGACGGCCCGTCCGCCCCGTCTATCGGGGCGTCCAAAGAGACATCCTCCAAATAGGCCCATTTTGGCTTTCCGTCCCGGCCCACCGCCACCTCGCCAGCCTCGTCCCTTATCGCCGCCCTTTGCTTCCGCTTGCCGCAATTTTGCCGTTTCCACTCTTCACAAAGCGCACGGCTTAACGCCCCATACAGATAGCCGTCCCGATCGCCCTTGTTTGGGTCGTATGTCTTACGGCACGCAATTTCTGCAAAAGCATGATTCGCAGCGGAATAATACTCATCCAGATCCTTGCCCAAAACGCGGCCAATTTTACGGGACAAAATGCTGCGCACCAGGGCGCGGAGCTGCTTTGCATTGTCACGGTAATAAAATTCCAGCCATCCGTCCATACTGCTTACCACATCCTTTTCTTATTTCCGGTTGACGGATTGTGCAAAATATTCTATAATTATGCAAACATATGTATCAATCCATCGTTTTTTACGTATTATTTTCAACTCACGCATTTTATTATACGTAATATTTTCTATTTGTCAACATATTTACGTAATATTTTCAGACATTGGAGGGCATCATGAAAATTTATGACCGAATTAAGTCACTCTGTAAACAAAAGGGGGTGAGCGTCACTGACACGGAATCCGCGCTTGGGTTCGCGCGGGGATCCCTGTCCAAAATTGACAAGAACAAGCCAAGCATGGAAAAGGTGGAAAAGCTCGCTTCTTACTTTCAGACCACCACCGGCTACATTATGAGCGGCGCAGAGCCGGAACACGAAAAATACAGCCTGAACACAAAAGATAAAAAAGAGATCACCGCGATTCTTTCCAACACAAAAGAGATGCTAAGGCAGCCGGGCCTTATGTTTGACGGAGAGCCTGCCAGCCAGGAATCCATCGACTCCATCCTGGCCGCGATGGAGGTGGGAATGGAGCTTGCGAAAAAAAGGAACAAGGAACTCTTTACGCCAAAAAAATGGAAAAAGGAACCGTGATGAAATGAAGACACCATCCCAGGTTGCAAGACAACTTATTACAAAGCATGAAACGAGAAATCCTTTTCAGATCGCCAAAGAGAAAAAGGCGATCCTGGTGACGGCTCCCCTTGTTGACGTCCGGGGATTTTACCAGTATTTCAAAAGGCAGAACATTATCTATATCGACCAGTCCTTAACCGACCGCCAAAAAGAGTTTGTATGCGCCCACGAATTGGGGCATATGATGATGCATCGGAATTCCAATGCCATATTTATGGACACGCACACGTTTTTCGTCACGAATAAATATGAAAACGAGGCGAATGAATTTGCCGTCCACCTTCTGATTTCCGACGAGGCGATTTTCGAACACCGGGATTTCACCACCGGGCAGCTGGCAAGGCTGCTAGGCTACGAGGAGGCCCTAATCAGGCTGCGCCTCAAAGCCTGACGCATCGTATGGCTTTTTGCCCGATAAGCAACGCTTCTAAACACAGGCAAGCGCATGGAACGAATCTTCCATGCGCTTGCCTGCGTTTTGGTAGGTAAAAAAGCCTCAGCAGGCCCAAAGGAACCGTTCAGGGAAACGGTGACCGTTCAGGGCGCAATTCCCCTCCAAAAACAGAAGAATGGATTAGGCGCCTTTTTGGGGCCATCAAAAAAAGGAGGGTACGGCATATGGATCACAGGACATTTGGAGGAAGGATTTACCATAGCGATTTTACCAAAAAAGCCACGCTGGCTGAGATTGCGGAGCGCATTGCGTCAGACAGGCGGTTTGACCTGGAATGCAGGCGAAACGCAGAGTACCGGAATCGGCCGGAAGGCGAGGGGAAGGGAGGCGAGGCAAATGCTTGACCGGCAATACCATTTATATTCCATCGACACCGGGCATTTTTTCAGCGGCCGCGAGCAACGGCTGCACGAAAAGATCGTCCGCCTTAGAAACGAGGGCCGCGCGCTAAGCGGCAGCGGCGGACGGCCAAACGCGGCGGCGCAAAAAAAGCGCAAAAAGGAGCTTGAAAACGCCGCCAAAAAAGCGCTGCTTTCCCTTTTGGCGAACAAAGCGCGGGAAAACGAGAGGTCAAACGGAACGCACCACACCCGCGCCGTCCGCGAAGGGGACCTGACCGACCGCCACGTAATTTCCGTCTTTGAGTCGGCCCTTAGCCGGGCGGTCGGCATACGGCAGGATGAACTGACCCACACGCTGATCCTTGTGCAGGTTTACTATTTTGACGTATTCAAGGATCTGCTGTTCCATGGGTTTTCCTGCATGGGCGGCCGCTTTCGGTATTTTACCTCGTCGGCGGGCCAGATCCGGCAGAAAAAAGCGCTGTTCATCCGCCAGGACGTTTGGGAGCGCGTCGAAAAAACCATCCTGTGCGGCCTCACGCCGGAAAAGATTAACGCCAAGGGAGGGATCAACGTCAACAAATACCTCGCCTATATGGCGCTGTCCAATTCCGCAACGGACGAATGGACAGAGTTTGACATTGACAAATCCATCGTCGTCGAGGATTTTGAGACCGAGGTGAGCGGCGAATTTGACTTCGTGGACGAAACGGATTATTCCATCACAAGGATGCACGGCAGCGTCCCAATCCCGCACACAGACGGGGCTGGCATGATCCTCCCCTGCGTCTCCACAAAAAACTTTATGTTCCGCGCGCCCTGGATTAAGGGGCTGCTTGGCGTATTTGACTTTCGAAGGTTCCTAAAAGAGCAGGGCTGCTCCCCCGTCATTACGGATATTTACGGAACACGGCACGACGTCATTGAGGAAGGCATTGAGGTCATTTTCACAAAAAGCCAATTTAAAATGCACCAATATTACGACTCCTGGGAGTCCTATAAAGCCTGCTTCCATGCGTTCCATTGCAGCGCAGGCATAGGCAGCGTGGAGGAGGGCCGCATCAAAAACGCCAGCTTAAATTACCAGATGCTGCAAACGCTCACGGACGTTACAGAAGAAGAAATCGGCCTGCTGACCGAATCCTCCGCGCAGCGCATACAAAACATCTGCACATCCAAAGAGACCATGATGGGGCTGCTTGGGGCCACGCCCTGCAATACTAGGCCGACGCCGTTTCAGGCCGCCGTCAAAAAATACCCGGCGCTGCTTGGCGACACTTACGCCAGGGACATCCTGCGCGACAAAAAGAACAGCCTGGTAAAGAAATACCGCAGCGGAAAACTGGAAATCAAAGGCAAATACACCTTCCTGCTCCCGGATTTCTACGCTGCCTGCGAATTTTGGTTTTGTCACAAAAAGCGGCCAAACGGCCTGCTTGGCGACGGGGAGGTGTTTTGCCGCCTGTTCCCAAAACAAGAAAAGCTAGACTGCCTTAGAAGCCCGCACCTCTACAAAGAACACGCCGTGCGAAGGAACGCGGCCAGCGCCGCTTACGGCGAGCGCGCCGAAAAAATCGGCTCCTGGCTTACGACAAACGGGCTTTACGCAAGCACGCACGACTTAATCAGCAAGCTCTTAATGTACGACGTGGACGGGGATCAGTCCCTCGTCGTGGCAGACCCGAATTTCGTGGCAATCGCGGAGCGGAACATGAAAGGCGTCGTCCCCCTCTATTACAATATGCAAAAAGCAAGGCCCACAAAGCTTTGCCGCAAAGCCGTCTACGACGGGCTTTCCGCCGCGTTCACGGGAGCGAATATCGGCGTTTACAGCAACCATATCTCTAAAATATGGAATGACGACGTATTCCAAACCGGATCGAAGGAAGAGCGGCAAGAGGCCATTGACTGCGTGAAGCGGCTCTGCTGCCAAAATAACTTTGTCATTGACTATGCCAAGACGCTGTACAAGCCCGAGTTTCCAAATGAAGTCAAGGCGCGCATAAAAGCCTACACAAACGCCCCGCTCCCCGCGTTCTTTGCCTACGCCAAAGAAAAAGAGGCCGCGCAGGTGAAGCAGCCAAACGGCAGCCTGGTGAACCAGATTTACAGCCGCATCCCCAACCCGCCTATCCGCATGAAAAGCCTTTCGCTTGGCGGCATCCGGCACCAGGATCTGATGGCAAATCAAAACATTGTGTGCAGCCGGGAAGTCATGGAGCTGTACCAGCAGCTGAACCGAAAATACCGCTACATGATCCATATGAAAGAAAGCTTTACGGGAAACGTCCGGTACGTCTCCTGCAAAATCCGGGAGAAATTCCATCAAACCGGATATACAGACGAAACCGTCGCGGATATGCTCGTCCAATATTTATATGGAGGCGGCAAACGGCACAAGCAGCTCCTTTGGCTCTGCTATGGCTGGCTGATCGTAAAAAACCTGGAAAAGAACATCGACGCGCAAAAGACAAGGGCCGTCCAATGCGAAGACTGCATGGAGTGGTTTGAGGTGAACGTCAAGAACACGAAGGCGCGCAGATGCCCCGTATGCCAGAAGGCCCGCCGGAACGCGGGCCAAAGGGAGCTGATGCAGAGGAGGAGCCGCTTAGCGCAGCAGGGAGGCCAAAAATAAGCCGTCTTTTTCGGCCGAAAAAAATAGGGCGGCGGACAAAACGCCCGAAAATAACGGAGCAAAAAATGTGCGTATATGGAAACATCCTGTTTCCCGCGCACCCACGCAAACAGGAATTGGAGGCGAATGCAAAATGATTGTCACACAGGAAAGCTTTTTAAGTCAGATCGCAGAAAGAGAAGGCTTGGACATTGGCTTCCTCCGGCGGATCTTCAAGTCCGCCGAAAGCCTGCTGTTCGAATATCTGTCTTCTGTCCTCCCGTCTGAGGAGGTCACCGTCAAATTATTCAACGGCATCAGCGTCAAACGGACATACTTTCCAAAACAAGCCTACACCAAAGGAATGTTTCAAAACATCTCCTGCCAGGAACGCGTAAAGGCCAAGGCGAGCCTGTCCAAATATTACAACGGGCAGGTGAACGCCGCGCTGTTTGAGAAGCAATGGAGGTGAAGCATATGCTAAACGCAACTTCAATCGAGATCCTCCCCGGCCTGTCCATCCGAATTCCCACGGTGGGCGAAGTGCTGAACAATGAAACTGCCTATTACAGCATTGTTTCTGCCCTCACTGCATCCCCCTTTGACTATATGGTCCCACTGGATGACATGGGGATGGATTTTACCCAGGTCACGGATTATGAGCTGTTTTTATTGCTGTTCCCCATGTGCGCAAAATCTGACCTGTCCATCCTGTTTGGGGATTTTGACGCCTCCGGCTTTCAAGCGTATCAGGAAAAGGGCTCGCGGCGCAAATTCCTTTACAGCCCAGGCAGCCAGATGACAATTGACGAGCCTGCTTACCAAAGCTTAGCGGACGCCCTAAGGAAAATGAACCTTCTGGAAAAGAACGCCGCGCGCCCCGGCAATGCATCCGCCAAAAAATACCTGTTGGAACGGGAGCGCAGAAAGCTGCGGCGCAGCGCAAAGAAGGCGCAGGGCCAAAGCCTGGAAAGCCTGGTCGTCGCGTTAGTCAACACAAGCGAATTTCCCTACAACTATGACTCCTGCATGGATCTGTCCATTTACCGCTTCAACCTAAGCGTCCGGCAGATTCAAAAGAAAATCGCGTTCGACAATACCATGATCGGCATATACGCCGGCTCCGTGGACACGTCAAAGCTGACTGACAAAGACGCCCTTTCCTGGATCTAATGTCCGTATGGCCGGCGCGGCAAGCGCCCCGGCCTTTCGGCACAGCCACAACAAATTCACACAGCCTAAGGAGGAACCATCTATGAACATTGACAAATTTACCATCACATCTTACGACCAGCTGACAGGCTTTGACCGGACGACGGGAACTCTCGATCTGATCCTGGATGAAATCAGCGACTTTACGCTGTCCCACGAAGAGGAAAAAGTAGACATCACGGGCAGGGGAGGCCGCGTCATCGGATCCTTAAAGAAAAACAAGAAAGTGACCGGGAAAGGCACAAACGGCATGATTTCCGGCGGCGCCCTGGCGGCCATGACAGGCGCGACGGTGTCAGCAGGAGAAAACGCCGTGAAATTCACTGACACGATCCTTGTTGCGAACAGCCAGGGAACGACGAGGGAGACCGCCATTGGGACGCTGGGCAATGAAATTGGCGCCATTTATGTGCGGGATGACAAAAGCAACGCCTACATTTCCGACGGCAAAAAGCTGACGCAGACCAACGAGGCCCCAACCGCCGGGACATTCTCCTATGACCCGAACACCAAAACCATTACGTTTTTCGCCGGGGACGTCGCAGACGGCACGGAGGTCATCGCGTTCTACGACGCCGAGGTCAACAGCAAGAAGATCACAAACGACGCAAACGCATACAGCAAGACGCTGTCCGTCATCATCGACTGCTGCTGCACAGACGCCTGCGATAACGTGTTCCACGGCCAGTTCCTCATCCCAAGGGCAGATTTCAGCGGCACGTTTGACATCGCGGGCGGCTCTGAGGCGTCCACGCTCGGCTTTGAGTTCACCTCGCAGCCGGATCTTTGCACAGGCAAAAGCGCGCTGTGGGATTTCATCGTCTTCGATTAACCGCGGAGGCTCACATGGCAAAGCAAAAGACGATTCCATGCCGCGTCTGCGGCAAGCTGTTTGCGCCATGCGGGGTATGTCAGTCAAAGGCTGACATATTCCGCTGGCGTAATTTTGCCTGCTCCAAGAAATGCGCCGAAGCCTACGTCAAAGACGCGCTCTCATACCGCGCCAGCCATTGACGCCCCAAACATTCGAGGTGATCTTATGAAAAAGGCAATTCCGGCCGTCACGGCACAAGAAAAGCATCTCTATCTGGACTACGCGGCCACCGCCCCGCTGTCCAACTCTACCATTGCATTCCTTACCCCGCTGCTTTCCGCCTACGGCAATCCAAGCTCCCCGCACTCCGTCGGGGAGGCGGCAAAAGAAATCGTCTCAAAGGCCAGAAGAAACGTCGCCCGTTTCCTAAACGCGCCTTATGACTGCGTCTTCTTTACGGCCGGCGGCGCCGCGGGGAACGCCCTTGGCATCTTAGGATATGCAAAAAAGCACGGCGGCCCCATCCTCTACTCCCCCACTGCCCATAAATCCATCTTGGCCTGCATGGAAGGCCGAACGGACAGCAAGCCGCTAAAAGTGGACAGAAACGGGTTTCTGGATCTCTCCTATCTTCGCGCCTGCCTCACAGGCTGCGCGTCTCCCCCGCTTGTCGTCACGGAATACGCCAATTCTGAAATCGGATCCATCCAGGACGTGCGGCAAATCATCGCGCTGACGCACCGCGCGAATGGCGCCGTCTTCCTCGACTGCACAGGCAGCATTTCCACTATCCCCCTTGACGTGTCGGAGCTTGACGTGGACATGGCCGCGTTTTCTGCGCATAAGCTCGGCGGCTTAAAAGGCTGCGGGGCTTTTTATAAAAAGAAATCCATTTCCATAGAGCCGCTGATTTACGGATCGCAGGAGCAGGGCTTAATCGGCGGCACAGAAAACGTGCTTGGCATCGCCTCGCTTGGCAAAGTGGCAAAAACGCATGACTATTCCCTTGCCTCACCCAAAAACAGGGACGCCGCCTACCGCTTCTTCATGCGCCACATCCCCGGCTGCCGTTTGGTCGGGAGCTTGAAAAACCGCCTGGCCCACAATCTGTACCTCTGCTTTTTGGGCGTAGAGGGCGAATCCTTGATGATGGCCCTGGACGCAAACGGCATCCAGGTATCCACCGGGTCGGCCTGCGGCTGCGGGGACGGCGGCGCCCCGCCTGCGCTGGCCGCAATCGGCATGGATCCGGACGATATGCACAGCTGCATCCGCATCACGTTTGGGGGGCAGGAAACAACAGACGACATCGCCTACCTCTGCGAGACAGCCAAGCGATGCGTCCGAACGCTCCGGTCAATGAACAAAGCAATTTGAAAACAAGAAAGGAGGCGCAGCATGGCGCGCACCACTTCTAAGCAGGGCATTCTCTTAATCAAAAAATTTGAGGGCTGCCGCCTGTCGGCGTATCAAGACGCCGTCGGCGTAACCACCATTGGGTACGGCTGGACAAAAGCCATCGACGGAAAGCCGTTGACGATGCAGTCCAAAATCACGCAGGAAAAAGCAGACGCCTTATTAACAGAAGGCTTAGCTTCCTTCGAAGCCCACGTGAATGCATATGACCCTACGTATCACTGGAACCAAAACCAGTTCGACGCACTTGTCAGCTTCGCCTACAACATCGGCTCCATCCATCAGCTTACGGCAAACGGGACAAGGAGCATCCCGGAAATCGCGCAGAAAATCACCGCCTACTCAAAAGCGGGAGGCAAAACCCTGCCTGGCTTAAAACGGCGCAGGGAGGAGGAGAAGGCCCTATTCCAGGCCCCTGTCCCCGCCCCTAAAAAGGACAAGGCAGAGCGCGCGCTTGTGACGTACCAGTCCCACCGCATCCCGGACAACAGATGGGGACATGAAATCACGGGCTGCAACGCCACGGACTCTATGGGATACTCCGGCGTGATCGGAAAGGCGATCGACAAAATCGCCGTCAAAGTCAGCCAGGGGAGCGTCACCTACCTGGCCCACCGGACGGACGGAAACTGGGGAAAAGAAATCACAGGCTTCTCCACTACAGACACAAACCGCTATGCGGGATCCGGCGGAAAGCCGATCGACGCCTTCGCGGTCAAGGCGGACGGAATCAACGGCCGCCTGTCTTACCGCGCCCACCGCAAGGCAGAAGGAAAATGGGGGAACTGGATCACCGGATACAGCAAAACCGACGCGAATCGGTACGCCGGTATCTTTGGGAGGGAAATCGACGCCATCCAGATCCGAATTGAATAGAAGCCACGGGCGCTGCATTCCCCATGGCATACGCGAAGCGTCAGGGCCATCTGACGCTTCGTAAAAAAACGATGACTGAAACAGAAAGGAAATCCATGGAAGAATTACTTCGAAATATAGACTGGGAACAGCTGATCGGAGGCATATGGGCCGCTCTCCTGCTCCCGATCCTCACCTATATCGGCACGCAGCTTGGCGGGTACGCCAAAGCAAAGCGTGTGAGCCAGTACACAGACATCCTCTTAAAGCACGTCCAGAACGCGGTGAAAGACGTGCATGAGACCACAGTGAAGGATTTGAAAGGCACCTCAGGCTGGACAAAGGAGACACAGGACGAGGCAAAGGC
This sequence comes from uncultured Roseburia sp., assembly GCA_947652855.1. Classification (GTDB taxonomy): domain Bacteria; phylum Bacillota; class Clostridia; order Lachnospirales; family Lachnospiraceae; genus Roseburia_B. The sequence continues at coordinate 22,148 of CANTEO010000025.1, forward strand.
GCTGGCAAAGGAAAAGGCCATGCAGGCGCTGGACGCCTCGGCTTACCAGATGTTAAGCAGCGCCAACCGCGATTTTGAGGATCACCTCGACGGCCTGATTGAAACGGCGCTCTATAACTTAAAAAATGAGAAGCGCCCGAAAACATAATGGAAGGAGGGATGCGCAGTGGCAGACACGACAGGTAAAGGCTCCAGTGACGGAACAGAAAGCGAAAGCCTGGAGAAAACGTTAAAAGAGCTTTTTAAACAGATCGCAAAGGAAATGCCGCCCGAGATCAAAAATGCCTTCAAGCTCCAGACATTTGATAAAAACACCGCGGATCTAAACGACCGAATCGGGATGTTCGGCAAATCCTTTTCTGCGATGAAGCAGGATTATTCCTCCGGATATGGGCTTCTCACCAGCATTTTCAGCGGCGACGCCGTCACCGAAAAGGACATTCAGGTCATTGGATCGCTTGGAGACGCCTTAAAGCATATCACAATGACCGAAGATGAGCTGCGATCCGCTATGGATGGCTGCACCGCATCTGCAAAAGAGCAGGCAGTGGCTTATCTGAATGACGACAAAAGCTTAACGAAACTGGCAAACTCACTGAAGGGCTCCACTATGGCGACAAAAGCAAGCATGGTGGCCTTAAAAGGGCTTGCCGGCTTAGGGGGCATCGCTGTGGACTGGGCAATTAACAAAGGAGTCGAAGTCGCGGCGAAGGCAATTGACAAGTCTGTCCATCGGCTCGATTACGCCAAAAATGATTTAAAAGAAACACAAAGCAGCATGGCCTCCATTCAGTCCGAAATGGATGGCCTCACACAAGAAATCCTGCAACTGGAGGCAAAATCCCCTGCCTTGCTTTCAGAAGCGGACAAGAAAAAATTACAAGATGCGAAAAATCAAAAAGAAGAAAATCGGTATGAGCTTCAAAAATTAGAATATGCCGAAAGCAAAAATAAACAAGAGTTAAAAGAGGCCGCTGAAGAAAAATATGCGAACACTTTCGGCTCAGCAAAAAAACGAAACGAAGAGAAAAATGGCTCAAAAGCGCCAAAGCCTCAATATCCCAATTATTTAACAGGCGCTCCCAATGCCCAAGACACTGTCGCCTCATCTGCGGCAAATCCAAATGCCGGAAAGATAGACAGCGGATACGACGCGCTTCTCAAACACATCAACAACTATGAAAAGCTTTATGAGCAACGGGCTGAAGCTATAAAAAACGGAGATCAGAAGCTGATCTATGAATGTGACGAAAAACTGAAAGAAGCGGCAGAGAGGCTTTATGAGGATCGGGACTTCATTCAGTCCATTGAAGCTGACCTGTCCGAATCTGGAAATGACGGCCCGGAACTGAATGAGGCTGTTTTTCTGAAAGGCAAGCTTGACAAGGCGCTGCTTGAGCCTGGACAAAATCTTGTCAGCTACCTTGACGAAAATATTCTGATAGAAGACAAAGAGCGCCTCGCCTCCCTTGCAGAAAGCGGCGGCCTGACACAGGAAAGCCTGTCAGAAAACTTTGCCGGAATCAGCAGTTACTTAAAGGAAAACGGCTACACCATTGCAGATCTTACCTCCATCCTAAAAGCCTACAACGAGGAATTAACCGCGCCGGAAACCTCCGCCCTCGACACAACAAGCCTACAGACTCTGAACAGCGGGCTTGGGCAGCTTAGGCAAATTTATGAAGATGTATCCGACGGAGGAGCATTCGACTGGTCCGCTCTTGTAAACAGCGAAGGCTTTCAAAACATTTTCAGCGGATTCACCGAGGAATACAACAGCTTTCTTGACACGATTACCAACGCGCCCGACAACATTGACGCCTGCAGATCTGCGTTTGACAAACTCTCAACCGCCTACATCCATGGTTCAGACGCTATGCGGAATCTTACCCCGGAATCCCAAGAGCTCACCGCGTCCATCTTAGAGCAGATGGGCGTCGTAGATGCAAATGAACTGGTAAGCGCAAGGCTTGCGGCGCAGGAGACGTTCTTAGCCGAAAAGAAAGAAAATTCTGCCATTGCGTCAGAGAACCTAGCCGACGCGACATGGCGTGAAATTAGCGCTATTTTAAGCACAGGAAAAGCATCCGAGAGCGCCCAGTCCTGCCTATGGCAGCTTGCGATGTCGAAACTAGACCTAAGCAAAACCACCATCTCCACTCAAAATGACGTAAATGCCATTCTTGCCATTGCCAGGGCCAGCCAGATCGCCACGGAAAATTTAAACAATTTAAAAAGAGACCTTTCCATCATCTCCAGCTACAACAAAAACTCCGTTCTTTCCGAGGAGGAAAAAAATGCCATAAGGGAAAAAGACAAAAAGAAATATGCACAATATCCTGGCGCCCAATACCGCCCAGACACTTCATCTGTATCCACAACAAAAATACAAAAGGATTTGGCGCAAAAAAGGACAAATGACCTCCTTGCCCAACTTTCTCCCACCATTGCAATCAATTGGCCAGCCCCCTCCTCCTCAAGCGCGGGCGCCTCCCCGTCCTACCCAAACACGGGAGGATCCCCATCCTACCCAAGCACAGGCGCCTCACCGTCCTACCCAGGCGCAGGCACCTCACCATCCGCCCTCCCTTCCACGCCAGAGCCGCAAGAGCCGCCATTCGAAAAGCTCTTTGACTGGATTGAGAAGCGGACAGAAAGCCTTAAGCGCAAATTCGACAAATGGCTGGCGCAGGCTGAGAGCGCGCTCACAAACACAACCATCCGCCTATATTACAAAAAAGCCGCAAGCAGCTTACGAAAAGAGCTAGATTCCTATCGCAGCGCGTATGACAGATATATGGCGCAGGCCAACGCCCTCGGATTAGACGAGGCGTATGCCAGCAAAGTCAGGGACGGCAGCATCGACATAGAAACCGTCCGGAACAAGGAGCTTGCCGAACGCATCGAACAATACCAGGATTACTACGAAAAAGCGGCCAAAGCCGCAGATTCCTTTGCGGAGGCGGCCAAAAAATTCTACGGGCTGCCCATGGAAAAAGCGGCTAAGAAAATTGAGCTGCTGAAAAGCCAGCTGGATCTTTTGGACAAAAAGCTAAAAAACGCCGTAACATACAAAAACCAGAACAACCTCATCAAAAAACAGGAAAAGAAAGACAAAGCCACAAACGCAAGTTATAAGAAAGCGTTCAGCGAGACGCGCAAGAACCTCAGTAAAGCAAAAAAGAATCTTAAGAAAAGCAGCGTATTAGACAGCCCGGACGTCAGCGAAAAAGAAAAGAAGAAAATAAAGAAAGCCATAAAAAACGGCAAGGAAGTCAACCTCTCATACTTCACCGAAGGCTCAAAAGCCTACAACGCCGCCGTCAAATACAACGAGGCCCTCAAGGCAAAAAAGAAAGCAAGCTATGACAAAGCTGCGGCTGAGGCAGAGTTCAAGACGAAAAGGCGGGAATCCCACAAGGCCAAATTTGACAATATCGCCAAAGATTATGAGGGAAAAATCAAGCTCATCTCTTATCAAATGGAATCCCTGGACAATGAGCTGGAGCTCATCGAGGCATCAGGCAAAACGGCGGATCAGTCCTATTATGAAACGAAGAAAAAATTAAACGCCGACAAGCTTGCAAACTATCAGGAAGAGAAAAAGAAGCTGGAAAACAGCCTGAAAAAGAACAAAATCAAAAAAAATTCCGACGAATGGTATGACGCGAAAGACAAGCTCCAGCAGCTCTCCTCCGCAATCTCCGACTGTCAAAAAGAGGCATACAGCTTAGACGCGGAAATCCGAAAGCTGCACTTTGACGAATTGGAAAAAAAGCTCAAAGTCATTGACCGCATTATTTCAGAGCAGGATTTCTTGCGGGACATGACCTCCAATGAACGGATGACGGACAAAGAGACGGGACAGCTTACGGATGCCGGCTATGCAAGCATGGGCCTGCTAGCGGCAAAAGGAGAGGCCATCAAGCAGAAAATCAATTTGGCGGACGCCGAACTGCGCGAGCTGCAGCGAATGCTCGACTCCAATTCGCTGCACAGCGATCTGCTTGGGATCACCTTCCACTCCCAGGATGAGCTAAAGAAGGCGCTGCAGGACACTGCCGACAGCAAACGAGATTTTCTGAAAGAGCAGCATCAAACAAATAACCAACTCGCCGACCTGCAAAAAGAAGCGCACCAAGCAGAGTTAAATGTCATCAAAGACCTCATCGAGAAAAAGAAGGAGTCTTTGGACGCGGCAAAAGACCTCCATGACTACCAAAGAACCATTCAGCAAAAGACGTTTGACATCGACTCCATAAAACAGCAGATCGCCGCTTACTCCGGGGACAGCTCCGAAGAAGGGCGCGCAAAGCTTCAGAAGCTTCAAAAAGAGCTGTATGAAAAACAAGACGACCTAAAGGAAACCGAATATGACCGATTCCTCTCAGATCAAAAAGAACTGCTGGATCGGCTGTATGAGGACTATGAGGAGCCTCTGTTGAGCCTTATGGAGGACAACAACGCCCTCCTGCAGGAGGCTTTGGCAGGATTAGAGGGAAAATCTGACATCATCTCCGGCTACCTTGCGTCAATCGCTGAAAAACTGGGCTACAGCATGGAATTTCCAGAGCTGTTTAACGGCGACCTACAGCAAAATGCAGCAGACGCCGCAGCGAACGCCGCCAAGCCAAACGAAACCGTTAAGCCCCCGTCTGCAGACGCGCCTCCCACGCCCCCTTCACGTCCAGGCGCTTCATTCCTGTCCCCAGGAAAAAAGCATTATGGATTCCTCAAAGAAGATACGCCCGTCCTACAGCAGGGCAACAAAAAAGACATCCTTTCTTCGAAAACAGGCGCCGAGCCATTTGAACACATAAAGCCGTCAAATAATTTCGAAAGAATCCTCGATAGGGCCCCCAGAACGGCCATATCAGCCTTAACGGCGCACAGCGCCCCCATGCCCACTGCCAACGCAGCGCTTTCACGCTCCGGATCCATTGAGGCAAGCTACAGCTTCACGATAGAAAACTGCACAAGCCCGGAAGACCTCCTCTATCAAATGCAGAGAAACCCTAAAATCAGGAATTCGTTACAGGCCCTTACCATCGGCCAAGTCACAAATGCGGGCAGGCTCTCCGCAAACAGCATCCACTAACCACCGCAACGAAAGGAGTGACCGAATGTTTTTCCACAAAACCTTACAGAAGGAGGAAGCCTCCTTCCTCATAAACGAGAACAAACGCTTAAAGCGCGAAAACCAACGGCTGCGGGAATCCCTGGACGAAATGCAGACATGCAGGGACGAATACCAAATCCTGATCCGCAAGCTGCATGGCCTAAAAGACGCCTATTCCAGCAAAATCAAGGCATTTGAAAAGCTGGAGGCCAGCTACCGAAAAGAGCTGGACCGGCTGATGGAACGTGAAGAAGGGCAGGGGTGAGAAACGATGTACGCGACAGACTTCCTATTTGACGGGCAGAGGGCCAGCGACTACGGGCTTATGATCTGCTCCTTCGACGGCGAGCCTCAGGCGGCCGCCGGGGGCGCGATTGAGCGCTCCGTCATTCAAACGCCGGGCAGAAGCCGATCCATATTCTGCGGCGCAGCTCCCCCTTCCGCCCTTGAATTTACGTTCTCCATCTGCAAAGACCCCTGCCAGTGCGAAAGCCCCTACTTCGACCCCTATGAAGAAGGCCGCGTCTGCAAATGGCTGCTGCGGACGGATGGATTTAAGGCGTTCCAAATCGACGAGCCAGGACGCGAGGATATCCTCTATTACGTGTACGTCAACCTGTCCGCGCGCCAAATCGCCGGGCGGACCGCAGGGTTTGACCTGACAGTGACGACCGACTGCGCCTACGGCTTTACGCCAGCCATCACAAAAAAAGCCACCCTCAGCCCTGGAAAAGCGCTTCGGGTCAACGTCCAAAGCGACGTGAGGGAATTTCTTCTGCCACGCGTCAAAATCAAGGCAAACGGCGAGGGGGACGGAACAAGCCAAACGCTCACGCTCCAATGCCTCCATGCCAGGGAAGGCGGCTCCATCGAAAGCGCGACGCTGGACCGTACCGTCGCCATATCCCATGTTGAGGCCGGAAACGTCATTGAGCTGGACTCCGACTCGGACATTTTCACAATCCGACCAAACACCTACTTTGTAAGAGAGGAAAACGGGACGCTGACAGAACGCCGACGAAGCCCGGACGGCTTTAACTGGCAGTTCCCTCGTCTGTTTGACGGTGCCAATTATTTCAGGGTGACGGGGTCAAAGCCAGGCATCGACATCGAAATCCAATATCAAGAGCCAAGGAGGGTGATTCCATAACATGAAAAAAATAGGCAACGCAATTAAGATTGACCGGCGCACCGGCTTGATCGACCCGCCCTCTCTCATCCTCATGAGCCGCTCCCTTTCACCGCTTGGAAAGATCGGCCATTATGAGAGCCTGACGCTTTCCCTTGCCGCAGACGGGATGGACGAGGTCAGCCTTGACGTGCATGAGTACAATAACGGCAAGCGGTGTCCCGTGTGGGACGAGCTGACAAGCCTCAGGCTGTTAAAGGTCGGAGACCTCGGCGTGTTTGAAATCTCCGTCACGTTCACGGACGGCGGCGGCTCCGTCAAATCCATCCATGGCGTCTCCCTGGAGGCGGAGCTGGCCTTAGCCATGCTGCACGAGTTCCATGTAAACGACGACGAAGCGATTGAGGCGGCCACGGACTACAGCGGCGACACGCCCTCCATCGAAAGCTTCACGCCCACCACGCTCTACAACGCAGAGGATCCGGGTCACTCCCTCCTGCACCGCGTCTTCCGCGAATACGCGCCCCATTGGAGGATCGGCTCGGTGACGGAGTTTGTCGCGCCAGATACATCCAGCCAGCCCACCCCCTCCTCCCAATTCCAGAGGACTTACACCGCGGACGGCATTTCTGTCTACGATTTCCTGACAGGCGAAGTCGCCCAGGAGAGCAATGTGGCGTTTACCTTTGGGGTGGAAGAATATGAAGGGCGGCTGACCCGAACCGTCCACTGCCACAGCCTCTGCGACTGCATTGACCAGGAGACAGGGCGCCTCCTTAGCGAAGGCATAGGCGAAGACACCTCCATCCTTATCTCGAAAAAGAAGCTGGCGAATGAAATTTCCGTCTCCCCCAATACAGACCTCCTAAAGAACTGTTTCCACATAGAAGGCGGAGACGACGTCATCACCTCCCTCGTGCGCATCGCAAGCCCAGGCGGGGAGAACCGCATCTATCAGTTCTCCGGCCTCCAGTACGACGACATGACGGAGGCGCTTAGGCAAAGGCTCGACCGCTACCAGGCCATGATGTCCGATGCGTCCGTGCAGGAGAGGTACGCAGGGGATGGCGATATGGACGCCTTCTTCCAGGGAAGCCTCACGCTCGCCGCCCCCTCCGAGGGCGACGTCGCCCCGACAGCCGCCGCGGCGGCCATACTGACCCTGTGCCAGGACAGGAATGTCGCGGCGGCTGACGCCTCTGTCGCGCATCTGCTTTCCAACCCCTACTGGCGTATCACGGGTGAAGGCGACGAAAAGCGCCTGTCCGCATCCAAGCAGGCCGCAGGGCGCGTTATGGGCGCCATGGACGCGCTCGGCTCCATGGGGATCTTCCCCAGGCTGTGCCTCGCCCAGGGCGTCCTCTCCTACCTCACGTCCTCCATGATGCCGGGCGCGTCCCCCGCCCCCGGCACATCCAAGGAACAGTATGAAGCCGTGCTGAAAGCTTTGAAGGACGGCCCCATCGCCTCCGCCTTCCTGCCCAAAAAGGCGGGCGCCTCCCACTCCTCCGTGACAAACAGCGTACGGGCGTACGCTCAGGCATTCCTAGACGCCCGCTTCGCCCTTGAGGTCATAAAGGGATCGACCAGCTATGAACGTCAGGACGGCGCGCCCGAAAGCGGAGGAGGGGCCTCCACAGGCACATGGAAAGGCAAGATCCGCATCCGGCGGCGCTCCGATAAGAGCGACGCCTTCCCCAAGGACATACAGGCCGCAGAGCCCGTCCAGGTTCACGTCACCTCCGACAAGGGGACGCTGACGGCGCAGAAGCTCATAAAGGAACTCTCCAAAAACTCCATGCGTGACATTGACTTCGCGGCTGGCGGCTTGAATGGCGAGGAACTAAGGGACTATTTCCGGCAGTTCTCACTCCGCCGCCTGGAAGGCATACGGGAGGGCTACAACGCCTGCCTGAGCATACTCATAGAGCTCGGCCTGGAGAAGGAGGATATTTACCAAACATACCACGAACGCTTTGCCATCGTAGGCAACGAGAATCCGACCGACAAGGAAATGGAAAGCCAGGAAGGCCCTGGGGCCGACCGCAGACAGCGGGGCGTGCTGGAAGAGCGAAGCGCTCAGGCGGACGCCGTCGCCCAGGCCATGGCAGCCCTGGAGGATGAGCAGAGGCAGTTCCAAGAAAGCCACAATTTCCGCGCCTTCCTTGGGGAGGATCTCTATAAGGAGTTCTGCAATTACCTCAGGGAAGACACCTACCGCAACGAATGCTACGTCTCCGACGGCCTCTCCACGACTGAGCGCCTCAAGACGGCCAGGGAGCTGCTGGACGCCGCCGCAAAGGAGCTTGGGAAGGCCAGCTCGCTGCAAAGGACCGTCTCCACGTCCCTAAACAGCCTGTTCGCCCTCCCGGAATTTGAGCCGCTCTACGAGAAGCTTGCCCTGTATAGCCGCATCCGCGTGCAGGCCGGTGACGAGACGCTAAGCCTGCGCCTCATTGGCATCGACTTAAGCGGCCCCTCCCTCAATGAGATCCACGTGACCTTCGCCGACCATGTCGAGGCCGTGGACGGCACGGCAGACAGCCTAAGGGGCCTCCTCAAGCAGGCGGGCGGCATGGCTGCAAGCTACCCCTCCACCCTCCTTCAGGCGAAGCAGGGTCAGGAGGCCAGGGACATCGTCGCAGAGATGTACAGCGCCGGGCTGAACGCCGCAAAGACGAAGCTCATGAACAACGAGAACAATGACGTCACCATCACCCAGTCCGGCATCCTATGCAGGCACTTAGACGACGAGGGGCGGCACAGCGACAAACAGTTCCGCATCACCGGGAACATCATGGCGTTCACAAATAACAACTGGGAGAGCGTCTCGCTCGCCATCGGTGAGACGGCTTTCCCGGACTTAAGCGGCGTGAGCCTAGGCGACCTAAGCAACGACAAGGCGGGGAGCCTTCCGATGAAGACCGCCTACGGGATCGTGGCCGAGAACATTGTCGGGAAGATGATGATGTCAGACAAGCTTTTCATTGGGAATGAGGAGGGGACGGTGCAGATCACCGGGAAGGGGATCGTGCTTAAGGACGGGATCATACAGTCAGCGAACTATGTTGAAAAGAACAGCGGCAGCAGGCTTGACCTCACAAATGGCACGTTTAACTTCGCCGGGGGAGATTTGGTTTATGACAATGAGGGACTGTCGCTAACTGGAAAGGTTACCGCAACAGAAGGACAGATAGCAAATTTCCATATTAAAAAAGATAGGCTTTTTACAGACGAAGGCAACCCCGATTTCATCGGCTCAAATGGGATCTATTTTGGAAATAAAGGCTTAAGAATCGGAAGCAAATTTAAAGTAACCGAAAGTGGCGCAAGCTTTTTTGAGGCGGAGGTGGTAACAAAACACGGCGACATCGGCGGCTGGAGCATCGACGAATATGAAATCGCTTCCAAAAGCAATAATGGGAATGGGATCACCTTAAGCTCACTCAACAGCGCCATCACCTCCAAGTCTAATGACAAGAAGGCCGTGCTGACCTCCGGCAGCCTATCCATCTACAACGGGCCGACCTTAATGTGCAGGATGCATTCCACAAACTATTCTAGCGACACATCCAGGCCAGGCGCCGGCATCTGGTGCGACAAAGGCAGCAAGTTCCTCACCTTAGGACATGACGACAACAAAGACGACTCTGACTACATTGCAGACCTCATCATCAACAACGGCCTGAACCTGAACGGCGTCTCCCATCCCATCCAGCTCCTATCGAACACCTACTTGGATCAAAACCTCTATTTTAACGGAGGGGTATGCCTAAGGGGAGCAGGGAACAAGCTTCTCTGCTCTGGAGGCATTGATATCCAAAATGGCCTGTCCGTCAAAGGCGGCCTGACCATTGACGATGGCCCAACTGTCGTAAACAAGATGACTGCCAGGAAAAAACTGACCGCCAAAAACGGTTTAAACGCAACTGGAAGAATCCTGTTAACCGCATCCGGCAAGGATGCCGAGGGAAATACAAAGCCCAGTCGGCTCGTCCTAAAGAACGACCTCAACCACGGGAGCCTGACCTGCTCCCCCGAGGGGGTTTTCGGACTTTACTCAAACAAGGAGAAGGCATACCTGATCTCCATCAACAAAGATGGAGACATAAAGTGCAATATCACAAAATCTGACAGGAGGCTTAAGACAGATATCCGACAGACGCGCCTGAACAACGCGCTTGAGCAGATCCTCTCAATCGGCCATAAGGAGTTCACCCTCAAGAGGAACGGCCGGCATATGGACATCGGCTACATCGCGCAGGAGCTGGAGGAGATCAACCCCAACCTGGTGTTTGCGCCGGAGGAAGAGCAGCCCTATTACACTGTCAACACCTTCTATCTCACGTCCCTCATTACAAAGGCTATCCAGGAACTCCACCATGGGCAGGAAAAGACAGTCACGGAATTAAGGCAGGAGAACGCCAGGCTGGCAGGGCGGATTGAGCGGCTGGAGGCGCGTCATGCATGACAGCCGCCATGACATGAGAAGACATAAATATGGGGAGGGGCCAACTGCCCCTCCCGCTCGCCTCACTTGACGACCTTGACCGTGGCCCTCTGCCCCTTGCCCTTAAGCCGAGCCCTGTACTCCTTGAGCTTCTTGGGCGGCACCTTGATCCTCGCTTTGGGGTGGATCCCCTGAAACGCGTTCCTGCCCACATAGGACAGCCCCTTCGACCGGATGATGACCTCCTTGAGGCTCCTGCACCCGCTGAACGCCCCCGCGTTAATCCTCCTCACACTGGCCCCCACCGTCAGGCTCCTCAGCTTCTTGTTGCCCTTGAACGCGCCCTTCCCGATGGACGTCACCTTGCAGTCCGTCCCCTTGACGCTGACAGACGCGGGTATGCGCAGGACGCCCTTGGCCCCCCTCGCCCCGGTCACCTCAAGCTCCACGCCCTTCGCTCCTGACCGGGTGACACGGTACACAAGGCCACGCCCATCCCGCTTGACCTCGCCGACCTCGGGCGCCTCCCTGGGGGGCTCCCCCTCCTCATGGCCGCCCCCCACGGGAGGCGCCCCTTCCTGGGGGAGCGTCACGTACCTGCCCGCGCCGCACACCCTGCACGCATACTTCATGATGCCCGTCGTCACCGTGGTCGGGCGCACCGTCACCGTGCCGCCGTCCCAGGAGTGGAGGCCCGTCGGCGCAACCTCCCTCTGCTCCAGCACAACCACGCCGCATTCCGGGCAGTGGCTCCCCTCCGTCTTCCCCGCCGTCCCGCAGGTCGCGGCGACGGCCGCGTCCCTCACCAGGGCCGCGTGGCGGATGCAGCTATGCCTTAGGCCGTTGCTGGCCGCGTACCCCCTCGCATAGGAGCCTGGGTTCGCGTAAAGCACCACGTCCCTCATTGGGGTGTCCGGCCACTTGGTGAACGCCCGAATCCCGATCTCCCTCACGCTGTCCGGCAGGGTGACCTTCCTTAGGGCCATTGAGTCTATGAAGGCCCCCTCCCCGATCTCCAAGACCCCCTCCTCTATGACCGCCTCCTCCAGGCTCTCACAGTCTGCAAGACAATACTTCCCCATCGCCTTCACATTCCCAGGCACCGTCACTCGCCGCAAGGAGCCACAGCCAGAAAACGCCTCGACGCCAATGCTCTCCACCTTAGGCGGGATCTCTATCTCCTTGAGCTTCCGACAGCCCGTAAACGCCTCCTCCCCAATGCTCTCAATTTGGGGGTGAAGCCTCACCTCCTCAAGCTCCTCACAATAAGCAAATGCGCCTTCCTCAATGACCGTCACCCCCTCCGGCACTGTCACAGACGTCATGCCACATTCATAGAATGCCCTTCCCCCAATGCTGACAAGCCCTTCCGGCAAGTCAAGGCTTTTCAAAGGGCATCCCCAAAAAACATTTCTCCCAATTGTCCGCATTGTGCTTGGGATGTTAATCTCAGCCAAGCGGCGGCATCCCCTAAAAGTCTCCTTCTCCAGCTCTGTGATTCCTTCCGGCAAGGAGATCTCCTTTAGATTCGCGCATTCATAAAACGCCATCCTTCCGATGCCTTGAACGGTGTCTGGCAAAGACACTGCCTCTAGATTCTCGCAGGACGCAAACGCCCACGCCCCTAAATATTCCACCCCCTCTGGAATCACTATCCGCCGGATCACTTTGTTATTATTAAAATCGCCTACACCTGTCACCTTTCTCCCATCTATTTCCGAAGGGATGACAAGAGCCTCTGAATCGCCGCTATAGCCGCCAACAAAAAGCGTCCCATTCGCTCTCACCTGATAATGCAGGCCGTCCTCCGTCTCACCGGCCCAAGCGGCCATCCCACCGCCGCATACCAAAAGAGCCAAAAAGCAAAAACCGACCAGCCACCTTAACCTCCTCATCGCAATACCCCCTATGCACATTCTTTTTTAATTTGTTGCCGCTGATGCTTTTTCCATATTTTTAATATATTCCAACCTCCCCACATTGTAAAGGGGATTTTCGTCGAAGCGGAAAATATTCGCTCCGCGTTCAGGATCTGCGCATTTAATTGAATGGATGCCGTTTTCCCAAAACGAGCTAAAGGGCATTGTCTGCCATATCCCCTCTTAGCCAAAGATGCATATGCGGGCATACATATGGGGAGGGGCCAACTGCCCCTCCCGCTCGCCTCACTTGACGACCTTGACCG
>CANTEO010000026.1 GCA_947652855.1 uncultured Roseburia sp.
ACACGGTTCATACCCGTGGTGTCGAGAGTTCAAATCTCCCTTCCGCTACTGAAAGGTCCTCAAAAACGAGAATGATGTTTTTTGAGGGCTTTTTTTATGCATATTTATAATTCAGTATGCGATTCAAGCATCGAAGTGAAAAAACGGAAAGAGGTTTCGCTATGTTTGGAAGAGTTACATTTCATATCACGAAAAGGAATTTAGTCAGTTGTGCGGCCATTGCCGCGTTGTCTGTGTTTGCGCGTGTTGCTTACGGGATTTCCCTGTTCAATATGGCGGCGTTCATTTTGCTCTATTTTATTGTGAAAAACCTGGAGGTTGAATGGAAGGAAGCGTTTCAAGTGTTTTTGGCGCCTGCGGCGATTGTGTTGGGGAGCGCGTTGACGGCCTGGTCGATGCAGTATCTGTTGCTTGTGGAGGATCTGCGGGGCAGGCTGTCGGGGCAGAAGTTTTTTTTGAACATTTGCTGCGTCCTGGTGGTGTATCTTGCCGTGCAGATTTGCATGAACCGCGTGGGGGCCGCCTGCGTCGTGGCGCACATTCTTTTGATGGCGTTTGCGGGGGTGAATTTCTTTGTCTATGAATTTCGGGGGAATGAGCTTACGTTTGCGGATGTGCGCGCGTTTTCCACAGGGTTAAGCGTAGCCTCGAGCTATCGGTTTTCATTGAACGCGCAGGCGATGAACGTGATCCTGCTTTCGGCGCTGTATGCCGCCGCGGCCTTAAAGCTTCAAATGAAGAGCAGGAAGGCATGGAGGATGCGCCTTGCGTGCCTTTCCCTGGCCTCGCTTTCCGTTGTGTACGTCTCGAGGGAGACGGTTGGCACAGTGACGGAGACATGGGAGCAGAAAGGGACGTATCAGAATGGCTATCTGCTGAATTTTGGCCTGGGCATACGGGATTCGTTTATTAAGAGGCCAGAGGGCTACTCCAAAGAATTCATAGACGGCCTGGAGGGGAAATATAAAGAAGGAAAAGGGGAGGCGCCGTCTGCAAAGAGGGAGAATCCGGTCATTATTGCAATTATGAATGAATCGTTTGCGGATTTGCGGACGCTTGGAAATTTGCAGACAAGCGAACCGGTCATGCCCTTTTTTGACTCTCTGTCTGAAAATGCCGTCAAGGGCTATGCGTTAGCGTCTGTGTACGGATCGAAGACTCCAAATTCGGAATGGGAGTTTTTGACGGGCAACAGCATGGCGTTTTTGCCTTCCGGCTCTGTGGCGTATCAGCAGTATGTAGAGGAGGAAAATGCGTATTCCCTCGTGGACGCCTTGAAAGAGGAGGGCTATGCCTGCGTCGCCATGCATCCCTACTATGCGACGGGATGGAGCCGGGACGCGATTTATCCAATGCTTGGCTTTGATGAAATGTATTTTTTGGACGAGTTCGATCAAAGTAACCTCATGCGTAAATACGTGCCGGATGAGACGCTGTATGAGAAAATGATCGCGCGCTTTGAGGCGGCCGGGGATGAGGAAAGCCTGTTTTTGTTTGGGGTGACGATGCAAAATCACGGTGGGTATCGGGATGCTTACGATAATTTTAAGACAGATGTGCGTGGCTTAAATATCCGATACGCCGACGTGAACCAGTATCTTTCCCTTGCGCGTCAGTCGGATTTGGCTTTGGAGAAGCTGATTACATATTTTTCGCAGGTGGACCGTCCTGTCGTGATCTGTTTTTTCGGGGATCATCAGCCGGGCTTAAACACCGGGTTTTATCGAAAGATTAATGGAAAAGGGCTGTCGGGCCTTTCGCTGGAGGAATTGGAGGAGCTGTTCATGGTCCCGTTTTTTATATGGACGAATTATGAGAGCGAAAGTCAGGCGGTTGACTGCACCAGCATTAATTATTTGTCCACAATGCTTTTGGAGCGGTCCGGAATAGAGCTTCCGGCGTATAACCGGTTTTTGTCCGATTTAATGGATGCGGTTCCGGCAATCAATGCAAGGGCGTATTATTCCAAGCAGTATGGGAAATACGTGCATTTTGGAGATGGGCCGCGCGATGAGGAGGAATGGGTCGAAGCGTATCGGAATTTGCAGTATAATGGAATGTTTGATGAGAAGGAGAAAAGCAAGGTGTTTTTTGGGCGGTGAGGCGCAGGGCTTTGCAGAAACAGGATATGCAAAAAACAGGAAAAAGAATTTGTCTTTCAGCAGCTGTTGTTGTAAAATAGAATGGAAAGAAAGCCTGCCGTTTGAAGGGCCTGTCCCTGTAGGGCGTTTCCCGGGCTTTTGAGGCTGCGGTTCGCTTTTGCGGAGCCTTTGGCCCGGGAGATTGGTTATCCACCTTGACCGACTTTTACGAAAGATAAAGCGGGGGCAGGCGTTTTTTAAGCGTTTGGCAGAGATTTCTTTTGTTTAAAAACCTCCTCTTTTCAGTATGGAGAAGCGTTGCTTCAAAGCGGCATATTTTCTTGGAAACAGGAGGTTTTTATTTCCAGCCTTTTATCGGCCGGAAAACAGGAAGATGAATTGACAAAAGGCAGGCCAGGCTATATAATGAACAAATAAAACGGGATAAGCGTCATAATTGGAGTGCAATATGACGAACCTCCCGAACGTGCTCTGTGGATACAGTCGGCAGAGTTTTTTTCTCTCTTTATTTAAGCGTTGCGGCGGCCCGCAGCTTAAACTTACGGAAATCGCCCCTTGGAGAAAGGCGTTTGTTGGGCTTTTTTAAAAGGCGGGGGATTTTATAAAACAAGGATTCCGAGGCTTATGACCAAGGGCTTGGGGTTCAAAACACTATTTTAATAAAAAGGAGGTATATTGGTTATGAGGAAATGTAGTTTTACGAAACTACTCAGCTGTATGCTGGCCTTTGTGCTGGCATTCACGCCTGTTTTGTCGGCGTTCCCGACAGTCCAGGCGAAGGCGGCTCAAAGCACGGTGTGGTATCACGTGGAAGCAGGAAGCGGAAGTGGGAACGGTCATAACTATTCTCAGCCGGGCAATGCATCAGTTTTGGTGCATCAGGATAAGAGGATGACGATAGGCGACACATTCAGCTTTACAGTTGAGAAGCAGACTGGAGAGGATGGCAAGGGCCAGAATGCGAGGCTTGGATTTTTCTATACATACACAGATGACAGCAACTGGCTGTATGTGGGGATGAATCCGAATGGCTCATGGTATTATGAGTACAAGGTGGGTGGAAGCGGAGGGTATCCGTCTCTGTCTCTTCCGGATATTACGGATGGGACTACTGCTGAAATGTCCATTCGGATGGATCGGGAAAAATTAGTCGTTACCGTGAATGGCGAGAAGGCGGAAGTGAACAATCAGGACTTTATCGCATTGGCAGAAGCTGTCGGCAATGAAGGGCAGTTTGGGTTCCGGGCCGGTTACTGGGAAAACGAATCCGGGAACACCATGTTCCGCTTTAAGGATGCAAAAGTGGGAAGCGAGGATCTGGGTGGAACGTGGGAGTTTTTGGCAGAGAATGCAAATCAGGTGTTTGAGGAGCAGGTAGTTCCCGTACATACGGTGAGCGGCAAGGTGCAGAACAAAGACGGCGCCGCCATAGAAGGCGCAAAGGTCCGCGTTGGCTCTGAAGGCGCGACGACGGATGCAAACGGCGCGTTTTCTGTTGACGTAGAGGAAGGAACCTATACGGTGTCGGTATCTGCGCGGGGCTATCAGGCATATTCGAAAGATGGGGTTGAGGTGACTGCTGACCTGACGTTGGAGCCGATTGTGATGGCGGCGAAAGAGGCGATCACAAGCAGCGCCTCTATCCAAAAGGATTCGGTGAAGGCGGTCATTGGCGAGAAATTCCCTCAGGTATATGAATATGAGCTGACGGATGGCGCGGAGACGAAGAAAATTGCCGGACAAAACCAGAAGCACTTGAATCAGGTGAAGGTGAACGGCGTCGCGATCACCCCAGTGGAGCCGACAGGGAAATCCGTAGAGATCAATGCGGACAATGCCGTATATCCAATGGCGCTGAAGGATGCTGCGGCAAAGATCGACATGGAGATGACGGTGAAGGTTTCCGTTGCGGAAAACGACTTGACATGGGAAGTGACCGAAATCAAGAAAAATGAAGGCTGTGAGAAGATTCATTCGATTGAAGTGCCTGACTTGAATTTGGTGACGGTGGATGATATGCAGTCAGGCGCGCAGTTTATGGGCGCGAACGTGTCTTCCAATACTCAGGCGAGCGGCGACTCAAAGGTTACGTTTGAAAATGGGTTTGCGCCGAATTCTTCTGCGGGATTTGCGTATGGCTTTTTGTCTGCGGATGGGGTCACGGCAGGCGTATGGAGTAATTCAGAGAAAGAAAAAGATAGGCGCCTGACGAGGAACAACGGCGCGGACTTTATGTCTTTGACAAGCTCAGAATGGTACTATGAGTACAACAATGAGGATAACTTTATCTTTTATAATCCGGGTACAGAAGGCAATGCCGAGGATCCAAGGGTGGAGTACAACAACATCCCTCTAAGCGAGCTGCCACAGGCGAAAGTATGCCTGGCAGGGGATTTGAACGAGGATGGCGTGTCAGACTGGCAGGACGGCGCGATCGCGTATCGTGACATCATGAACAACCCATATGGATGGGAGGCCATGAAGGATCTTGTGAACTACCGTATTTCGATGAACTTCAGCAGCCAGGCGACAAACCCATATTTGAAGGTTGCTGACAGCATCAAGAAGGTGTATCTGGCGACGGATGGCCTTCCGCAGGCGGTCATGATGAAAGGGTATGGCAGTGAGGGCCATGACTCAGCGAACTCTGAGTACGGAAATGTCGGAGAGCGTATTGGCGGCATTGAAGATTTGAAGGAATTGAATAAGATTGCGCATCAGTATAATACGGAGATGGGTATTCATATCAACGCGCAGGAGGCATATCCAGAAGCGCAGTCCTTCTCTGATGACTTAATTAACGGGCCGAATAATCGTGGATGGGGCTGGCTGGATCAGTCTTACACCATTAACCGTGCCTATGACCTTGGGTCTGGGCTTCGTTACAAACGTCTGCTTCAGTTGTATGATCAGCTGAACGGCACATCCTTATACGCCAATAAGTGGCCGGGCGTCGTAGGCGAGGGCGGAGATAAAGAAGCTGTCGCTGACGCTGACACGATTGCAAAGACGGTTGAGGAAAACGTTGACAACCCGACGAACTTTGATTTCATGTATCTGGACGTATGGTATGGAGATTCATGGGAGACCCGTAAGATTGCCCATCAGTTCAACAGCCTTGGCTGGAGGTTCTCCACAGAGTTTGGGTATGAGGGCGAATACGACTCCACATGGCATCACTGGTCGACAGAAGGCCATTATGGCGGATCCGGGGCGAAAGGCTTAAACAGCGATGTAATCCGTTTCATCCGCAACCATCAGAAGGATAATTTCGTCCTGAACTGGCCGAAATATGGCGGGACGGCAGACAACCCATTGCTTGGCGGCTTTGATTTGACGGGATTTGAAGGATGGGGTTCACATAACGATAGTTTTGACACATACATCACCAAGACATTCTTGGCGAATGTGCCGACGAAGTTCCTTCAGCACTATATGGTTTACAAATGGGAAAACTATGAAGGAGAAGAGGAGTCTCCGGTAGGGAACCATGAAAAGCAGATCACGTTAAAGAGCGAAGACGGTAAGGACACGGTTGTCGTTGCCAGGAACGAGGATCAGATTACGCCGGTAGATCCAGAAGGCAAGCCGGCAAGCCTAAGTGCAGATGCTCATCAGACTTATAACTATGTGGAGAGAACCATTAAGCTGAACGATAAAGTGGTTTTGGACAATGCGAAATATTTGCTCCCATGGATTGACTCTGAGACAAAGGAAGAGAAGCTTTACTTCTATGATTATCATGGTGGCGAAAGCGCATGGGATCTGCAGGATGACTGGGCAAGCCTTGCAAATGTGAAGGTATACAAAATTACGGATATAGGCCGGACAGAGGAAAAAACAGTTAACGTAGAGAACGGCAAGCTGAAGCTGAACGCAGAACGCAACACGCCGTATGTGGTTGTGAAAGGGACGTCTACGTCTCCGAAGAAGGAAATTGAAGAATGGAGTACAGCGTCGCACGTTAAGGACAGCGGATTTAACGCATATGCCGGCACGGGCGATGGAGATGCCCTGGATAGCGGCATCTGGTCAGGCACGGCAGATGAGATGAAGAACGCTAAAGTAGTGCGTATCGGAGAGGCAAATAATGCGACGGGCACAGGCAATAAGTATCTGCGCATGGACGGCGCGGCTAAGGTGTCCACAGAGATTTCGGGCCTTGAAAAGGGCAAAGATTACGTTGCGCAGATTTATGTGGACAATGAGAGCGACGCAAAGGCTTGGATTAAGGTAACGCAGGGAAGTGATGAAGTTTCTAATTACACTTTAAAATCTATTGCTCAGAACTACGTGCAGTGCGATGCGCACAGCACAAGGGCGGTTGCAGGCAGCAATATGCAGAGGATGCTGGTTCCGTTTGTGGCGAAGGCAGCGACGGCGACTTTGACATTGGAGCGCGAGGCGGGTGAAGGCATCACGTACTTTGACGACATCCGCATCGTGGAGAAAAAAATTGACAACATTCAGGCTGACGGCAGCTTCAAGCAGGATTTTGAGTCTGTAGTGAGCGGCCTTTACCCATTCGTAATGGGGCCGGCTCAGGGCGTGAATGACCATGTAACGCATCTTTCAGAGCTGCATGCGCCGTATACACAGGCCGGATGGGGCAATGAGACATTAGACGACGTTTTAGATGGAAAATGGTCTCTGAAGCATCATGGCAGCAACAATGGCATTATTTACCGCACGATTCCGCAGAACCTTCATATGGAGGCGGGTCAGGCGTATAAGGTCAGCTTCGATTATGAAGCGGGCGTTGACAGCAATTATTATATGGTAATCGGCGAAGGGGAGCAGGCGCTGCAGTCCCTGGATCTGCTTGAGGTTACGCCTCTTTCGGAAGGGAAAGTGGAAAAGAAGAGCTATTCCTTCGTGATGTCAGGCGCGCAGAGCGGCCAGTCCTGGTTTGGACTTGCAAGCCTTGGCGGCGGAAGCACGGCTACAGGAACGTCAGACTTCGTTCTGGATAACCTGGTAGTGACGCCTATTGATGTGAAGATTAACGTGACGGGCGACACTCAAGCGACCTCGTCAGCAAATGCGATTGACATGGAAGTGGTCTTCACTGGCGAAGCTTCGGATGTGACATGGTCTTCCTCGGATGAGACGGTTGCAATTGCAGTTCCGGATAAGACGGACGGAAAGAAAGCGAAAGTTCATTTTGTGGGATTTGGCGACGCGGTCATTTCTGCAGTCACGACAGTTGGCGGGGAAGAGATTATCCTGACAACCGTGGTGTCCCTGCTTGAGAGCGAAGAGCTTCCGGAGGATGAGAAGCAGGTTGCCGAGTGGGCGAACGTATATGCGAATACACAGTCAGAGGCAGACGGAGATGTTGCCGCTAATGCAATTGATGGAAACACAGCGACGCACTGGCATTCAGAATGGTCGCCAAATAACTTTGCTGTATCGGAGGATAATCCCGCTAAGCTTACTGTGGAGGCAAAAGACGACATTGAAGGAATGAATCGTCTCATGTTTACGCAGAGGTCAAGTAATACAAACGGAATCGTAGTAAAATATAAGGTAGTTGTCGGCACGGAATTTGATCCTGCGACGCATGAGGTGTCGGGCGACGTGGTAGAGACAGAAGTAAGGAATACGAAGAATCCGGCCAACGGCCAGACGGAATCCTGCATCCTTCCGGAAGGAGCGAAGGGGAAATACGTTCAGATTCAGGTGCTGAACGGCATGGGAGGCTTTGCCTCTATAGCGGAAGTTGCGCTGGATAAGGTGAAGAACAATAACACGCCAGATGAGAATCAGAACCTGATTGATAACATCAAAGAGGCGGCAAAGGCTGACGTAGAGGAAGCGACCGGAGTTATTGATGAGAATAAGACGGGCAATGACGGTAAAGAGTATACCGTAGACGCTTGGAAAGAACTGAATGAGAAGAAAGATGCGTTTGAGAATGCGGACGATAAGGTAACTGCGTCACAGCTGGCTCAGATGCGTCAGGAAATGGTTGCCGCGACGAATAAATTTAAGGAGCTTAAGGAGTCAGGCGCGCTTGGTGCGCAGCAGACGCTGAGCGACACGTTGGCAGGCGTTTCTGAAATTAAGGATAAGGGCAATGAAGGCAACGCGAACTATACAGCAGAAAGCTGGAGCACTTTCCTGTCAGCATACAATAAGGCAGAGAAAGGCAAGAATTCAGATGATAAAGAGGCATTAGAAACTCTGAATACGAAACTTGCAGACGCGGCAGGCAAATTAGTGACTGTTCTGGCTGACGCGCAGGAGAAGCTGACAGCGGCTGTGGCAGCGGCGACGGAAGTGAAGGCAGCAGGCCAGAAGGATTACTCGAATGAGAGCTGGAATGCATTCCTTGCAGCGTTGGATGCGGCTGAAAAAGGCAAAGATTTGACAGATACGGCGGCAATTAAGACGTTGACGGACGCGCTTGCAGACGCGCAGAAGAACCTGACGGAAGTGAAAGGCCTTGAAGCGGCGAAGCAAGCAGTTACAACTGTGATTACAGCGGCTACGGCTCTTAAGAACGCAGGGAAAGGCGATTATACGGATGCATCCTGGAATGCATTCCTTGCGGCGCTGGATGCAGCAGAGAAAGGGAAGAATTCTTCTGACCCTGCGGAATTGGCACGGCTGCAGAAAGCGTTGGAGGACGCGCAGAAAGCTCTTGTAAAGGCGCCGGTGTTAACAAAATTCACTGTTGGCGGAAGGAGCTATTCGATTGTAAACGCGGCGAAGAAGACGGTGAAGCTGACAAAAGGCAAGAATGCGAAGACCGAGAAGATCGGAACCGTTTCTTACAATGGC
Organism: uncultured Roseburia sp.; assembly: GCA_947652855.1. GTDB lineage: Bacteria > Bacillota > Clostridia > Lachnospirales > Lachnospiraceae > Roseburia_B. The sequence continues at coordinate 8,889 of CANTEO010000026.1, forward strand.
GTGAAGTACACCGTTGTCACGATTGGCAAGAACGCATATAAGAATGCGAATAAGCTTGTGAACCTGACGATTGGCGCAGGCGTGACAAAGATTGAAAAGATGGCGTTCAACAATTGTAAGAAGTTAGCCAAGGTTACGTTCAGCGCGAAGAAGAAGCTTCCGAGCATGAATGGCGGATTTGTTAAGACGAAGAATAAGCCAACCATTAAGGTGCAGAAAGCGTTTAGGAAGAATGCGAAAGCGAAGAAGAACACACTTGGAAAGATGAAGAAAGCTGGATTTAAGAAGATTACTACAAGTAACATTAAATAATGACAGCGGACATCAGATGAAACACAGATATCCCCAACTGCCGAAAGGCGGTTGGGGATATTTGCATGAATGGAAAAGGCGGTTCTTACTTTTCATATCGAATCCGTTCAATGATAGATTCTTTCTTGACATTGCGGCTCAACAGAAATGCCAAGGCCGCTTCAAGCAGCAGGAGGCCCACAGCCAATAGCGTGATTTCGAGGATGGGGAGGCGGTATTCAAACAATCCGACCATCCCGATATCCTTACATTTTGCGTAAGCCAGATATCCGAGCGCGTTTCCCAGGGTCAATGAGATCAGGAGCGTCCCAACAGTGAAGATCAGGCCTTCCAGCTGCAGCATTTGATTCATTTGCCGATTGCTCATTCCAATGGCCTGCATCACTCCAAATTCCCGTTTTCTTGTCAGGATATTGGTAATCATGGTGTTTGCCATGTTCATAAAGCCGATGACGCATAAAATGATTAAGAAGGTATAGCATCCATTTCTTGTAAACGTAATCTGTAAATCCATTAATTTGCTGGAATCCTCATAGCTTTTGATCCGAATGGGGAAATCTGTCTGGTCAGTCAATGATTCAAGCGCTTTTTTTACGGACTGCTCTGCGTCTGTGCCGCAGTCAACAAAAAGTATGCTTGTCAGATCGCCTTTGACGCCCAGTTTTTGATAGGTTTCTTCCGTCATGGTGAAAGCGGCGTCATTGGAGTGGCCGCAGCTTCCAAGGATGGGCGCGGTAAACGGGATTTTGGAATTTCCGTCTAAAATTTCGAATTTCAAAGATTCGCCAAGCGTATAATCCTGATCTAAAAAATGATCCCACATATAAATGACGCCGTCTTGTTCGGATAAGCTTTTATAGTCCACTGTCCCGCGTTCTGCGTTTCGCTTAAGCCATGCGAAGTCTTCCTCATCTACAATCACAAGGTCTTCATAGGAGCTTTTGCCGTTCTGTTTTTCGGTTACATAAATTTGCGCCAGCTTTCGTGCCTTTACGTCAGTCACGCCGTCAATAGCCTTGATTTTTTCTATAAAATCTGCCCCGAAAGGCTCTTTTTGCTGAATGGCATAGAGGTTATTTTCCGGATAGGCTTTGTCGTCAAACGCATAGTCCAGCTCCAGTCGGAATCGGCCGTATTCTAAGTCTTCCCTCACCTGGCGCTCTCCATCCATATTGCCCACAATGTTCGCGATAATGACGATAAAGATGCAGGAAAGGCCCATTGTCAGTATGGTGGTCGCCGTTCTCTTTCTGTGTAAGGAGAGGTTGGAGAGGGTGAGGCTTAAAATACGTATGTTTTCCCGGCCCTTGCGCCGCTGTTCGCTGCCGCCCGCCTCATAGCGCATGGATTCCACCGGAGAGGATTTTGCCGCCAGCTTCATTGGCTTATGCATAGAGATCAGGACGGTAAGCAGCGTCAGGGCCACAATGAGAAGCAGCAGTGGAAGGGAGAACAGGGAGAGATCCTTGCCCAACCCAAAATGGAACCAAACCTTTACAACTAATATGCCGCCCAGAATTCCAGAAGGGATTGCCGGGACGCACAGGAGGATGCCTTCTACGCGCACCATATGCTTAAGCTGGCGCTTGCTTGCGCCGATCGCCTTTAGGCGGCCAAATTCCTGTATTTTCTGCACGACGGCCACATTGAAGATATTATAGATCACCATTATGGAAATCAGCATAATCACGATTAGGATGCAGGCGCAGGGCAGGATCACTTCGGTATTGGGGGTTAAGCTAAAGAGCAGGTAATTGTCATTGATGAAGACCTGCTGCTCGGAAATGCCGATAGAGGCCGCCAGCTCTTTGATTTTTTCCTCCATTCCATCTGAGTTGAGCTTTTCCTCATTTGCGATCTGAAAGGCCAGCAGCACATCCTGCTCTTTGGATGGAATGCGGCTTTTGACAAAAGCTTCTGAGACATATGCGCCATAGGCTTTTATCAAGTCGTTCGCTTTGGAGGAAGGGGAAAATCCGCTGATGGTAAACGATTCCGTTTGAATTTCCCCGGCTCCGTTGATTCGAAGCGGAATCTCAATGGAATCCCCTATCTGTGGGTTTTTTGCGCCTAATGCGGTAAAAAACTCTCTTTGTGCAAGGATTTCCTGTTCTTCCATTGGCATTTTGCCGGACTCGGGCCGGATATGCGCCAGCATTTGCGCAGTTTCATCGGCCGCGCGCAAATTGAGGCTGTAGTTTGGGCAGACGGCTTTTCCGGCGTAGGTTTGCCGCCCGACGTTTAAAAACTGGGAGTGGAGCGTTATTTTTTCGATTTCTTCCGGCGTAACGTGGCTGAATGTCCCATAGTGCTCCCCATAGTTGTGGGCGGCGTTTGCAATTTGCTCCTGAATTAAAGCGTTCCCGCCAAAAGAGATGATGCTGATTAAGGCCGTTGTCAGGAAAATGGCTACGCCTGTCAGCAGGCTTTTGATTTTTCCGGCCTTTAGGCTTGCCAGGGCCAGCTTTGTGGAGGTTTTCATGCGCGCACCGCCTTTCCGTCCGGGGCTACGGCGCTTACGGCTGCAATTTTGCTGTCGTTAATGACAAGGCCGTCTTCAATCGTTAAGATCCGGTCTGCCATTTGCGCAAGCTCCTCATCATGGGTAATCATAATCAAAGTCTGCCCGTATCTTTTGACGGAGGTTTTTAACAGGCTCATCACCTCCAGGCTGGTTTTGCTGTCCAGGTTCCCTGTCGGCTCGTCTGCCAGGATGATGTCCGGCTTTGTGGCAAGCGCGCGGGCAATCGCAACTCTCTGCTGCTGCCCGCCGGATAAGGTGTTTGGCATATTGTGGGTTTTTTCGTTTAAGGAAAGCACATCTATAATGCCGCCGACAAAGCCTGTGTCCGCTTTTTTATGATCCAGGCCAAGGGGAAGGACGATGTTCTCCCAGACATTGATGGAAGAGATCAGGTTATACGACTGGAACACGAAGCCGATTTTCCTTCTGCGGAAGGCGGAGAGCTGCTCCTCCTTCATAGAAAAGATGTCCTGCCCATTGATGAGGACTTTGCCTGCGGTCGGGCGGTCAAGCCCGCCGAGCAGATGCAGAAGAGTGGACTTGCCAGAGCCGGATTTTCCGACAATCGCGCAAAATTCTCCTTTTTCGACAGAGATATTTGTGTGGTTGACGGCTTTGATCTCATTTTCCGCAGAGCCGTAATATTTGCATAAATCTTTTGTTTCTAATATGGCCTTCATAAAGATGCCCTCCTTTGCTGTTTGAGTTCAGTATAAGGCGTGAATCTTACGGCTGGCTTTCAAAAGGAAAAAGAAACCTAACAGTTTTGTAAGTTTTCTCTTGGGATCATAAGATGCACGGAAAAGACGCTCCCGACTGTCCCGTCTTTCCTTTGGCGGGCGTATAGGACGCCGCTTTGCCGCTCTATAATTTCCCTTGCAAGGTAAAGGCCGACTCCAGAGCCTTCTGTGCGCTCTGCAAAGGCTCCGCGGTAAAATCGCTGAAAGATTTTAGAAAGCTCTGATTTTGGGATGCCGGGCCCTTCGTCTATGAAATCCACTTTCAGGTAGGTCGTGAGGCGTTCGGCGCGTATGGTGATTCGGGAGCCTTCCCGGCTGTATTTGACGGCGTTGTCCAAAAGGTTGATAAACGCCTCCGCAGTCCATTTGGCGTCGTGCAGCGCAAGCAGGGGATCAGGGCAGGAATGAGTGTCCATTTCAATGGAAATGCGTTTTTCATTGGCCTTCTCATAGACGCGGTTGACTGCGGCTAAAATCGTCTGTGAGAGGTCGCCGGCCTTTGCATGAATGGAGATCAGCCCGTTTTCCATGCGGGAAACATTGATGAGAGAGCCGGCCAAATTCTCAAGCGCGCCTAAATGGCGCAGGCAGCTATCTGAAAATTCCCGGCATTCCGATGGGGTCAGGTCTTCCTGGCTTAACAGCTCAAGGCTCATCCGTAAGGAGGCGAGGGGCGTTTTCAGTTGATGGGAGATGTCGGTCACAAGGGCCTTGGTGGCTTCTTTTTCTGCGTGGGCGTTTTTGCGGTCAGACTGGATTTGCGCCTGTAAGGAGCGGATCCGGTCAGAAAGGGCCGCGTCGCAAGGCTCTAAGGTGAGGTCTGGCAAATCGGGATCCACGTCCTGAAGGCGGCATAGGAGCTGTTCCAGCTTGGCGTTTTTCTGAAAGCCTTGTTTTTGGAGCAGATGGTAAAGCAAATAGAGCAGCGAGAGGGCCGCTGTGCAAAATGCGGCGAGAATCAGCCAGATTTGATTCCGTTCAGCCCGGAATTTGGCGTCCCAGACAGTTTCGGTGTGCCTGTCATAGCCGTATTCCTGTAATTTTTTCGATCCAGAGGCCAGCCAATTGGCGTCAGGCGCTTCTTTTAGCCATAGAAGGACGGCCTCGCCGGAAGATCCGCTGTCTGCGATTTTTGCAATGACGGCTTTTGTGTCAGAATAGCTTTTTTTCAGTCCCTTCGTCAATAAGCCCGCCGCAAGCGCTGTGGCGGTAAGGAGCAAAAGGCTGATGAAAAGCAGGGTTCCTTTTATGCTTTTTCGACAGATAAATTCCATACGTACCCCATTCCCCGAATATTTTTAATCATGCGCGCCTCCCCATGGTCTTGAATTTTTTCCCGTAGGCGGTTGATGTTTACGGCGACCGTGTTTTCATCCGCAAAGGCGCCGTCCAGGTCAAACAGCTTTTCCAATATCTGATTTTTGGAAAGGATTTGCTTTGGATGGCTGAAAAACAGCTGCAGCAGCTTATTTTCGTTTTTTGTCAGGCTGACGGGCCGGCCTTCGGCAAGCAGGCGCGATTCGCTTGGGCAGAACAGCAAATGCCCGGACTTCATTGTGACAGGCCCATTGTCGGCTCCTTTTTCCATGCGTTTAAAGATGGCGTTGATTTTGGACATTAAGACAGCCAGGCTGAACGGCTTTGTGATATAGTCGTCCGCACCCGTCTCATAGCCCATGACGATGTCGGTCTCTAAATCCATGGCAGTCAGGAAAATAAATTGCAGGTCGCTTTTTAACTGCTGCCGGATGTACGTTAAAAAGGAAAGGCCGTTTCCGTCCGTCAGCGTGATGTCGCAGAGAACGAGCTGCACGTCGTTTTCGCCAAGCAGCGCCTTGCCTTCTTTGAGGCTGCCGCAGGCGATGCAGCGGTAGCCTTCTCTTTCCAGCTTGAACTGAATGCCGCGCCGCAGGCTCTCTTCGTCTTCTAATAACAAAATTGTGTTCATAGGAATGCTCCATTTCAGTATGCAGGCGTTGGATTGTGTCAGCTACTATGGTAGCAAAATCAGGACGAAAAAGAAAGGGATTTTCTTTCGCGGTCCATGGGCCAGACAGCCGCGCCTGCCTGACTGCGTTAAGCGGGAGAGGCAGAAAAATAAAAAAAATATTGCGCCGCAGATAAAAAAATACTAAAATAAATGTATTGGGCGTCTTTCTTTTGGGAAATTGGCAAAAGATGGTGTTGAAGAAAACAAAGAAAAGGAGATTGAGACATGAGCTACGTAGATGAAGTGTTAGAGAGGGTAAAGGCGAAAAATGCGTCTGAGCCGGAGTTCTTGCAGGCGTTGGAAGAAGTTTTGGATTCTTTGCGTCCGGTGATTGACGCAAATGAAGAGCTTTACAGGAGAGAGGCGCTCCTGGAGCGCTTAACGGAGCCGGACAGGCAGTTTAAGTTCCGCGTGCCGTGGGTGGACGATAAGGGCCAGGTTCAGGTGAACACAGGATACCGGATTCAGTTCAATAACGCAATTGGGCCTTACAAGGGGGGCCTGCGCCTGCATCCTTCCGTGAATACCGGAATCATCAAGTTTTTGGGATTTGAGCAGATTTTCAAAAATTCCCTGACGGGCCTTCCGATTGGCGGCGGCAAGGGCGGCGCGGATTTTGACCCGAAAGGCAAATCGGACAGGGAAGTGATGGCGTTCTGCCAGAGCTTTATGACGGAGCTGTGCAAATACATTGGCGCGGACGTAGACGTTCCGGCCGGCGACATTGGGACGGGCGCAAGGGAAATCGGATATATGTTCGGCCAGTATAAAAAAATCAAGAGCGTCTATGAAGGCGTCCTGACAGGCAAGGGCTTATCCTACGGCGGATCCCTGGCGCGCACCGAGGCGACGGGATACGGCTTATTGTACATCACGGAAGAGCTGATGAAATGCCATGGCGAGTCCATGCAGGGCAAGACGGTTGTTGTATCCGGCGCGGGAAATGTCGCGATTTATGCGACGCAGAAGGCGCAGCAGATGGGCGCGAAGGTTGTGACCTGCTCCGATTCCACCGGATGGATTTATGACTCGGAAGGAATTGACGTGGCGCTGTTAAAAGAGGTCAAAGAAGTAAAGCGCGCCCGCTTAACGGAATATGCGGCGGCAAGGCCAAGCGCAGAGTATCACGAAGGGCGCGGCGTATGGCAGATTACGTGCGATATTGCCCTTCCATGCGCGACGCAGAATGAGCTTCTGATCGACGACGCGAAGCAGCTGGTGGCGAATGGCTGCAAGGCGGTATGTGAAGGCGCGAATATGCCGACGACGATTGACGCGACGAAGTACTTACAGGAGAATGGCGTATGGTTCATCGGCGGCAAGGCGGCGAATGCAGGCGGCGTTGCGACTTCCGCCCTCGAGATGTCACAGAACAGCGAGCGGTTAAGCTGGACGTTTGAGGAAGTGGATGCAAAGCTGCAGCAGATCATGGTGAACATTTACCACAACATCGACGACGCCGCGAAACGTTACGGCCAGGAAGGCAACTATGTCATGGGCGCAAATATCGCGGGCTTTGAGAAGGTCGCGAATGCGATGATCGCTCAGGGCGTGGTGTAAGAGGACGTCGTGCAATAAACGGCTTGTATAGAGGGTTATGTCTCCCCTGGCGGCGCGTCGGCGCGGCCGGGGGAGATTTTTGCATTGCGGTCAAGCGGCCGGCCGCGGTCCATTGAAAAAAATCTTGACACGTGGTGGAACGTGTACTATACTATTTAAGTCTGTAAAAGTATAAGAATGTGAGCCAAAGCCCCGGCGAGCATTTGATTATAGAAAGCCGCAGCGGAAATAACGTCCGGACATACGGGATTTTTGCTGCAAACCGTAGAATTTTGGCAGTTATGATTCGTACAAGGAGGGAACTCAATGAAAACAGTTATGGTGAATCCCGCTACCATTGAGAGAAAATGGTATGTGGTTGATGCAGAAGGACAGACATTAGGCCGTTTGGCGTCTGAGGTCGCGAAAATATTGAGGGGAAAGCATAAGCCGATCTTTACGCCGCATATTGATGCGGGCGATTATGTGATCATTGTCAATGCGGAAAAGGTCAAAGTGACTGGAAAGAAGCTGGATCAGAAGATTTATTATCATCATACCGGTTATGTTGGCGGACTGAAGCAGACCAAGCTGAAAGATATGCTGGCAAAGCATCCGGAGCGCGTGCTGGAGCATGCGGTGAAGGGTATGCTCCCAAAAGGCCGTTTGGGAAGAGAGATGTACAGGAAGCTGTTTGTATACGATGGGCCGGAGCATAAGCACGCAGCTCAGAAACCAGAAGTGTTGACATTTAATCGGTAAGGAGGTAAATCACATTGGCGAATTCAAGATATTATGGAACAGGAAGAAGGAAAACATCTGTAGCCAGGGTATATTTAATTCCGGGCACAGGCAAGGTTACAATCAATAAAAGGGAAATGGATGACTATTTTGGCCTGGAGACCTTAAAGGTGATCGTTCGCCAGCCGCTTGTCGTGACAGACACAGTCGGTAAGTTTGACGTAAAGGTGAATGTGAAGGGCGGCGGCTATACGGGCCAGGCGGGAGCCATCCGCCATGGCATCTCAAGGGCCCTGCTTCAGGTGGATGCGGATTACAGGCCTGTTTTGAAGTCAAACGGATTCCTGACCCGTGACCCGAGGATGAAGGAGAGGAAGAAGTACGGCCTCAAGGCAGCGCGTCGGGCGCCGCAGTTCTCCAAGAGATAAGCAGAACAATGATGTAAATGCAAGAATATGGACTCCGCAGGTTTTCCTGCGGAGTTTTTGCCGTTACATTTGAGGGATTTGCGAGACAAAATAGAGAAAGATATTGTTTGACAATCATTTTCATTCATCGTATAATAAATAAATTCATAAATTACCAAAAAAAGGAGGACAAAGTATGAGTAACAGAAAATTATGGATGCGGCTTACAGCGGCGGCGATGAGCGCAATGCTGATCCTTCCGGCATCCGCGGTTCGCGCATGGGGGGGGGTATTTTAAGGATTCCTACGAAGCCTCGGCATATGCGTCTGGCGTGCAGGATGCGGAGGGGTTCGTCATTGCAGACGGCGTACTGACGGACTACAAGGGCAGCGCGGCGGAAATTACGATTCCATCCACAGTGAGGGAGATTGGCGCGGGCGCTTTTCGTGACAAGTCAGCTTTGACGGGCGTGACGATTCCGTCTACAGTGACGAAAATTGGAAGTGAGGCGTTTCGGAATTGCAGGAATTTGGAGAGCGTCTCGATTGCGGAGGGCGTGACAGAGATCGGGGCTTCTGCTTTTTATTCTTGTGCAAAATTAGTAAGCGTAACAATCCCGAAAAGCATGACAGGCATTGAAGCAAGCGTGTTTGAACAGTGCAGCAGCTTGGCGGAGGTGAATCTTTCGGAAAGCGTCACGAGCATTGGCGCGCGGGCTTTTTTTGATTGTGGGGCGCTGCAGGGCATATCGTTTCCATCTGGCCTGACTGAAATTGGAGAAAAGGCGTTTTGCCGCTCTGGCCTTACCGATGTGACGATTCCGTCTCAGGTGACGGCGATTGGGCTTCGGGCATTTGCGGCTTCAGACGGTTACGGCAGTTCTTATAGCGATGTCCATTTGAAGCGTGTGACGGTAGAGGAAGGCGTGACGGCGCTTGGGGAAGGGATGTTTGCCGGCCAAGGGAAGTTAGAGAGCCTTTCTCTTTCTGCCAGCTTAAAGAAGATTGGAGGATATGCATTTTATAATTGCAGCGGCTTAACGGGCATATCGTTTCCATCTGGCCTGACTGAAATTGGGGCAAGCGCGTTTTCTGGCTGCAGCGGCTTGCTGGCTATTGCGATCCCGGAGGGCGTGACAGAGATTGGGAGATATGCGTTTTATAGATGCAGCGGCCTAAAAGGGATATCCATCCCAGAAGGCGTGACGGCGCTTGGCGAAGGGATGTTTGCCGACTGCACTAATTTGGTGAGCATTGCCCTTCCGTCCGTTGTGACGGAGATTGGAAATTCTGCGTTTTCTGGCTGCGGCAGCCTTTCATCTATTCGGCTTCCAGAGGGCGTGACGAGGATTGGGAGCGCTGCATTTGAAAATTGCGGTAAGCTGGTAAGCCTTAGGATTCCGGCAAGCGTGACAGGGATTGGGGACGGCGCCTTTCGCAGCAGCGGCTTAATCAGCATTGTGCTTCCAGAAGGCGTGACGGAAATTGGATCAAATGCATTTTATGGGTGCGGCAGCCTTGTGAGCGTGACAGTGCCGGAAGGCGTGACGGGCATTGCGCCGCATACTTTTTACCGTTGCCCCAAATTGACGACGGTGAAGCTTCCAAACAGCTTGACGGGCATTGGGGATTCTGCGTTTTACGAATGTACCGGCATTCGGGGCATTACGGTTCCGGATCAGGTAGAGAGCATTGGAAATTCTGCGTTTTATGGATGCGGCGGCATGACGGACATTTCGCTTTCATCAGGCTTAAAGAGCATTGGGACATATGCGTTCTATAATTGCGGCAGCTTAAAAAATGTTTCGATTCCAGAAGGCGTGACAGAAATTGGGGAATACGCATTTCAGAATTGCAGCGGCATGACGGGCGTTGCGCTTTCGTCTGCTATGCAGAGCATTCAAAGGCACACGTTTGACGGCTGCAGCAGCCTTGTGGAAGTGACGGTTCCGTCTGGAGTGGAAACAATTGGCGAGTATGCGTTTCAGAATTGCGCCGCGCTGAAGAAGGTGACGATAGAGCCTGGCGTGAAAAGCATTGAAGATTGTGCATTTTACCAATGCAGCGCATTGGAGGGCGTTATGATTCCGGAAGGGGCGCTAAGCATCGGGGCGTACGCGTTTAATGGCGGAGAAGTCGGCAGCGCCATAAAAACGGTGGCGATTCCATCTACCGTGTCCGCGATCGGACAGTACGCGTTTCACAATAGCGGCTCCATGACGGATATTTTGGTTGCGGAAGGCAATAAGACGTATGAGAGTGAGGACGGATGCCTGTACGATAAAGGCAAGACGACGTTAATCCATTGTCCGGGCGGAAAAGAGGAAGTGGCGGTTTCTCAAGCCGTGATGACGATTGGGGGATATGCGTTTTCGGACTGCAGCAATCTGATGAGCGTTGAGATCCCGGAAAACGTGCAGACGATCGGAAAGGGCGCATTTTCCGGAAGCTCCCTGCGAAGGATACGGATTGCAGAGGGCGTAACAAGCATTGGGGAATACGCGTTTTCGGACTGTAAGGATTTGATTGCGGTTTCGGTTCCGGCCAGCGTAGTGAGCATTGGGAGCGGCGTGTTTAGTAATTGCAATGAAGCCCTGACGATTTATGCGCAGGAAGGCTCCTATGTGCAGGAATATGTGGGAACTGATATTCGCCTTTCGTTGGAAGGAATGCCTGACGCAAAGAATCTGTCGGAATGCACGGTTACGGTCAGCCCGGAGGAGTTTGACTATGACGGCCAGGCCAAAGAGCCTGCGGTGGCGGTGAAGGATGGGGACATTGACCTTGTGCAGGGGACAGATTACTCGGTTGCATACAAAGACAATAAAGACGCTGGAACAGCAAGCGCCATCGTAACCGGGGAAGGGAATTATATAGGAAGGAAGACGGTTCCTTTCGTGATCCATCCGGTGCGCACGCCGCTGACAAGCGAGGGGATTGCCATTGCAGTCAGCCCGGAGAGCTTTGACTATGACGGGACGGCCAGGGAGCCTGCGGTGACGGTGACAGACGGCGGCATGACGCTGACGCAAGGGACGGATTACGAACTGACCTATACAGATAATATAGAGCCGGGAACGGCGAAGGTAACGATAACAGGAATTGGAAATTACATGGGGAGCGTAGAGAGGACGTTTGAGATCCGCAATGCCGTCATTGCGCCGGCCTCGGTCGCGATCGTCCCGGATCAGGCGGAGCTTGCAATTGGAGGCACGCTGCAAATGCTGGCGACAGTCAGCCCTGCAAATGTGGAGGACGTGACGTTTTCGTGGTCTACAGATCGGGAGGACGTCGCGAAGGTGACAAGAGACGGCCTGGTGACGGCTGTTGCAGAAGGCGTGGCGAATGTCCGCGTCATTCTGGAGGGGACGGAGCTTTCTGCGGATGCGCAGGTTACAGTGATAAAGAAGCAGGGTTCGGTGACGCCGGAAGATCCTGATTTCAGGATAGAAGGCGGGATGCTGAAGGAATACACAGGAACGGAGAAGGACGTTGTGATTCCGGAAGGCGTGACGAGTATTGGAGACAGGGCGTTTCAGAATTGCAATGACGTGACAAGCGTGACGATTCCGGCAGGCGTGAAAGAAATCGGCAATTCGGCATTTATGAAATGCATCAGCCTAAAGGAAGTCCATTTGCCTATGGGGCTGGAGCGGATTGGGGACGGAGCGTTCTCCTTCTGCGGCAGCCTGACGGCCATCACGCTTCCAGAGAGCGTTGTAAGCATAGGCGCACATATGTTTTTTGGCTGTGAGAGCATTACAAGCGTGACGGTTCCGGCAGGCGTGGAAGACATAGGAATACGGGCATTCGCGCATTGCGCAAGCCTTGCCGAAATCAACGTCGCGGAGGGAAACGGCGCATATGTCAGCGTGGACGGCTGCTTATATGACAAGGGCATGACGACGCTGATCTGCTGCCCTGGGGCGAAAAGCGCGTATACGTTCCCAGAGGGCGTGACGGAAGTAGGGCAGAATGCATTTGACGGCTGCGGCGCATTGACGGGCATTGAGATCCCGGCGGATGTAGAGGCGATTGGGGCGGCTGCGTTCCTTAGCTGCATCAGCCTTGCCGAAATCAACGTCGCGGAGGGAAACGGCGCATATGTCAGCGTGGACGGCTGTTTGTATGACAAGGGCATGACGACGCTGATCTGCTGCCCCGGGGCAAAGGATGCGGTTGACCTGCCGGAAAGCGTGACGAAAATTGGCAACGACGCGTTTGACAATTGTAGGGGCTTGACGTCCATTGCCCTCCCGGCAGGCGTGACGGAAATTGGCAGCTATGCGTTCTGTGAGTGCAGCGGGCTTACTCAGATTACGCTTTCAGAGAGCCTGCGGCGGATTGGGGATCTGGCGTTTATAGATTGCGTCAGCCTTGCGCGCGTGGAGATTCCGTCCGGCGTGGAGGAGCTTGGGATCCAGGTGTTTGACGGCTGCGTCAGCTTAAAGGCGGCCGTCATCCCTGAGAGCGTAACGTCTATCGGGCGGCTCGCGTTTCAAGACTGTGAAAACGTAACTATTTATGGAAAAGAAGGATCTTATGCGCAGGCATATGCGCAGGAGAACGGAGTGCCTTTCTCATCCGAAGGGGATATTTCGGAGGATCCGAAGAAAGATTTATCAGATTGCAAAGTGACGTTAAAATTAGAGAGCCTGGTGTATGACGGCAAGGCGAAGGAGCCTGCGGTGACGGTGACGGACGGCGGCTTGGCTTTGACGGAAGGCACGGACTATACGGTAGAATACCGGAATAATGTGGAGCCTGGGACGGCGAGCGTGATCCTGACCGGAGCCGGGAAGTACAAAGGGAGCGTAACGAGGAAATTTGAGATTTTGGAGGAAGGCGAGAAGGACATATCGGAATGCGAGGTCACGCTTAGCGAGTATACATTTGTCAGCGACGGCTCGGAGAAGAAGCCTGCGGTGACAGTGACAGACGGCGATAAGACGCTGCAGGAAGACGTAGACTATGATCTGTCCTACGAGGACAATATTGACCCAGGCACGGCGACGGTGACGGTTTATGGCAAGGGCGTCTACGGTGGGGAAGTCACGGTAGAGTTTACGATTGAGGAAGGCTCCTGGCAGGATCCGAAAGAGCTGTATAACTGTCAGGTCATTGTAAGCCCTCTGGTTTTTACCTATGACAAGATGGAGAAGACGCCAGCCGTTACGGTAAAGGATGGCAGCGTGACGCTGACGCAGGGAAAGGACTATACGGTAGAGTACGACGACAACATTGACGCCGGGACGGCGAAGGCCGCCGTCACGGGGATAGGAGGCTACACCGGAACCGTGGTGAGGAGCTTCACGATTCAGAAAGCCGTTCCGGTGATTGACTGCGACGCGCTGTATGAGGCGGAAGAAGGGGAAGGCTCCTTTGACCTGGATGCGGATCTTGAGAGCTCGGAGGGCGTGCTTTCCTATTCGACTTCAAACAGCAACGTCGTGACAGTGAGCCGGAGCGGGACGGTGAACGTGAAGGGGCCAGGCGTGGCGGCCATCATAGTCAGCGTGGGCGCTACGGAGAACTATGAGGCGGGCAGCGTGACGGCTGCCGTGGAGGTCAGCCCCAAGAAACAGAAGATGTCCACGATTAAGGCGCTAAGCGGAAGAAAGCTGAAGGTGAGCTTTAGGAGGAACGCGAAGGCGACAGGATACATCGTGCAGTACAGCACAGACAAGAAATTCAAGAAAAACACGAAGACGATGCCGCGCATCAAGAATAACAAGAAGACGTCGGTGACGACGCCGAAGCTAAAGAAGGGCAGGCGGTATTACGTGAGGGTGCGCTCGTACAAGACCGTAAAGGTGGGCGGAAAGGATAAGACGCTGTACGGAGAATGGAGCGCGAAGAAGAATAAGAAAGTGAAGGAATAATAGGTTATGGTTCGTCATGGGAGGGGCAAATGCCCCTCCTGTTTATATTATTGAAAAAAAAGTAGGTTTTTACTGGAAAAGGCGCTATAATACTATAGAACATCATTTACATAATAAAAATCTTTTTAAAGATGCAGAAAGAGAGGTTTATCGTGAAATGAAAGATGAGGCACAACAAAAAAAGAGACGGTTCAATCGGAAGGCGTCCCGCAAGGACGATACGGAAATGACTACCATACAGGATGAGATCAAGAGAGAGATTATCCGCCTGGTGCTGATATCGTTAGGGATTGTGGGCATTGTTTCGGCCGCGCTCAATTACTTTTCCACGACCCGGACGCTGTCATTGACGTTACGGGAGGAGGCGGAAACCTCGGCTGATGTGATGGAAGAGACGCTTCGCGCGGAGATGAACCTGGTTGAGGTCATAGGGACGATCGCCAGGCTTAGCAATGAGGAAATTCCTGCGGAGGAAAGAAAAACGCTTGTGGAAGGCTATAAAAAGAATTATGGATGGGAGTCCATTTTGGTTACGGACGAGGCTGGCATTGACAGGCTTGGCTCGGAACGGGACGTAAGCAGGGAAACGTATTTTGAAGAGGCGATGTCAGAAGAGTCGGTCGTGGGGGACCCCCATTATGATTCAGAACTGGATAAAATGCTGCTGACAATTGCTGTCCCGCTTTGGGAAAACGGCGTGCAGAACACGAAGACAGTGGGTTCTGTCGTTGTTGAAATGGATATGGCGAAGCTTTCTGAAATTATTCAGGAAATCGAAGTGAGTGAAAACGGAGCGGCGTTTGTCCTGGATTCCAATGCGAATATCATCGCGCACCATGATTACAGCCTGGTTTCCAAAATGTCAGAGACGGCTTCCGCGAAAAGCCTTACAAAAGTGGAATCCAATATGATCGCGGGTCAGACGGGCTTTCAAAATTACAGTCAGGGCGGAAAGATGATGTTTATCGCATATGCTCCGATTTCGTATAATGGCTGGAGCCTTGCGGTTTATGCGCCGATCATGGATTATATGATGATGTCGGTCGTAAGCATTGTGCTGATTGTTGTTATGCTGATCGTTTTCTGCGTTGTTGCGGTTAAGGTTGCAAGAAAGATTGGCGTCGCGTTGGGAGAGCCGATCAATTTATGCGCAGACCGCCTAAAGCTTTTGGCGGATGGCGATTTGGAGGCGCCGATTCCTGAAATACATACAAAAAATGAAACCATGGTTTTGGCGGATTCTACCAAAATTATTGTGGAGCGCCTGAATGCCATTATAGGGGACGCTTCTTATGTCTTAAAAGAAATGGCTGGCGGTAATTTTAATGTGAAGACGCGAATTGGCTATGACGCTTATGTCGGCGCATTTCAGGAGCTGATCGCATCCATGCGGACGTTAAATATAGACTTAAGCCAGACATTAAAGGAGATTAATGACGCATCTTCTCAGGTAGACGTAGGGGCCGCCCAGATGGCGGAAAGCGCGCAGAGCCTTGCGACTGGCGCAACGGAGCAGGCAGGCTCCACGGAGGAGCTGTTGGCGACGGTTTCCGATGTCACTGTCCATGTGGAGGAGAATGCAAGGGCGACGGACAATGCCCATGAAAAGGCGAAGGCAATGGCGCACGTGGCGAAAATCAGTCAGGATAAGATGCAGGACTTGACGCAGGCGATGAATAAGATAGAGGAAACGTCTGTCAAAATTGGGGATATCATTGAGAATATAGAAGATATCGCTTCACAGACGAATCTGCTGTCGTTAAATGCAGCAATTGAAGCCGCAAGGGCAGGCGAAGCCGGAAAGGGCTTTGCGGTAGTTGCGGATCAGATTCGAAAATTAGCGGATCAGACGGCAGAATATGCGGTAGACACGCGTAAGCTGATTGAGGCGTCCATATCTGAGGTGGACAGCGGCGGGAAGATCACCAAGGACACGGCAGATCAGCTGGATAAAGTAATGGAGGGCCTGGATGAGATTCTCATAGTCGTCGGCGAGGTCAGGTCAGCCTCAGATAAGCAGGCGGTGGCGATTAAGGAGATTGAGCAGGGCGTGGCGCAGATTACATCCGTTGTGGAAAATAATTCAGCTGCGGCTGAGGAGACCTCTGCAATCAGCGAGGAGCTTTCGGCGCAGTCGGAGGGCCTGCATTCGCTGGTACAGCATTTTCAGCTTAGGGAATAGAGATGAATGATAGAACGTAGAAAGGAGGCGGCATAAGGCCGCCTTCTTTTTTTAGGTGAAACGTGTCGCAGAAAGCTTTTAAAAAGAATAGTTGACAAATGTTTCCATCTGTAATATACTTTGCCTATCAAATAATTTGACAATCAAAATATTTGAGCATCAAATTAATATTAACGAATATGTTTAAAGGAGAGGACCATGTTAGAGAAATTAAAATCCATTATTTCAGAGCAGCTTAGCGTTGATGAGGACAAGATTGGGGCAGAGAGCAATTTTAAAGACGATTTGGGCGCGGACTCCCTGGACTTATTTGAGCTTGTGATGAGCCTTGAGGAAGAGTTTGGCGTAGAGATTCCGTCCGAGGACTTGGAGAAGATCGCGACGGTAAGCGATGTGATGGAATACTTAAAAGAAAAAGGTGTGGATGCATAAATGAGCCTACAGACAGAAGTGACAGATTTACTTGGGATTCAATACCCAATCATTCAGGGCGGCATGGCGTGGGTGGCGGAGTATCATCTTGCGGCGGCGGTTTCTGAGGCTGGCGGGCTTGGCCTGATTGGCGCCGCAAGCGCGCCGCCGGAGATTGTCAGGGAGCAGATCCGAAAAGTGAAGGAGCTTACGGACCGTCCCTTTGGCGTGAACGTCATGCTGATGAACCCCAACGCGCCGGAGGTGGCGCAGGTGGTCGTGGAAGAAGGCGTGAAGGTGGTGACGACGGGCGCAGGAAACCCGGCGGCGCACATGAAGCTGTGGAAGGGCGCCGGGGTAAAAGTCATTCCCGTCGTCGCGAGCGTCGCGATGGCCCGAATGATGGAAAAGGCCGGGGCTGACGCGGTTGTCGCGGAAGGCACGGAATCCGGCGGGCATATCGGCTCCGCCACGACGATGACGTTAGTGCCTCAGGTCGTGGACGCGGTGAAAATCCCCGTGATTGCGGCCGGGGGGATTGGAGACGGCAGAGGCTTTGCGGCGGCCATGATGCTTGGCGCGAAAGCCGTGCAGATGGGGACGCGCTTTCTGGTGGCGAAGGAATCCATTGTGCATGAAAATTATAAAGAGCGCGTCATCAAGGCGAAGGACATTGATTCTGAAGTGACGGGGAGAAGCACGGGGCATCCGATTCGCGTGCTGCGCAATCATATGACGAGAGAATATCTGAAGATGGAGGAGGACGGCGTAAGCCTTGAGGAGCTTGAGACGCTTACGTTAGGCTCCCTGCGCAAAGCGGTAATGGACGGCGACGTGGTGAACGGCAGCCTGATGGCCGGGCAGATTGCGGGATTGGTAAAGAAGGAGCAGACCTGCAAGGAAATCATTGAAGAAATCATGGACGAGGCTGCGGCTCTTTTGAAAGGGTAAGAAAGGGCATATGCTGCGCAAAAAGAAGATGGCTGCTTTTGCAGCCGCGCTTCGGCGCTCGCGTGCGTAGGGACGCACACGCTTTTAGGAGGAAGGAGCTTGGGCAATTGCGCAGTTTTTATGGCATTTGTTGATAAAGGCTGCCCAATTGCCCAAGGAATTATAGAACAGGAGTGGCAAAATGGGCAAATTAGTATTTATGTTCCCGGGGCAAGGCTCCCAATATGTGGGGATGGGAAAAGAGTTTTATGACACGATCCCGGCTTGTAAGGCAGTGTATGAGGCTGCCAGCGAGGCGTCAGGGCTAAACGTCGCGAAGCTGTGCTTTGAGGAAAACGACAAGCTGAACATTACGGAATACACGCAGATTGCAATGCTTGCGACAGAAGCGGCCATTTTGGCGGCAGTCAAAGAGCAGGGCGTCACGCCGGATGTGTCAGCCGGCTTAAGCCTGGGTGAGTATGGGGCGTTGCTTGCATCTGGCGTAATGAGCGAAAAGGACGCGTTTTCCGTGATCCGCAAGCGCGGCATCTATATGCAGAACGCCGTGCCGACGGGCGGCGCAATGAGTGCCGTGCTTGGCTTGGACGCTGAAGCCATAGAGCGGGTTTGCAAAGAGACGGAAGGGATGGTATCCATCGCGAACTATAATTGCCCAGGGCAGATAGTCATTACGGGCGAAAAAGCGGCGGTAGATGCGGCCGGGACGGCGTTGAAGGCGGCGGGGGCAAAACGCATCGTCCCATTGAACGTCAGCGGCCCGTTCCATTCCCCGATGCTTTCTGTCGCGGGAGAGCAGCTTGGCGAGGCGCTTAAGGGAGTGGAGATTGCGGCAGATTTCACCCCTTATGTCGCGAACGTGACGGCGGATTATGTCACAAAGGCAGAAGACGTAAAGCCGCTTTTGAGGAAACAGGTGGCCTCTAGCGTCCGTTGGCAGCAGACGGTTGAGCGGCTGATTGCAGACGGCGCGGATACCTTTGTGGAGCTTGGGCCAGGCAGGTCGCTTTCCGGGTTTATGCGTAAAATCAATCGGGACGTGACCGTGCATAACATTGATAAGCTGGAGGATTTTAAAAAATATGTTGAAAGGTAAGATAGCGCTCATTACCGGGGCGAGCCGGGGGATTGGCGCCGAAATCGCACGCTCCCTCGCGGCAGAAGGGGCTTTGGCCATCCTCAATTATAACGGCTCTAAGGACAGGGCGCAGAAGGTTGCGGAGGAAATTCGCGCCGCGGGAGGCGCGGCGGAGATTTGCCAGTGCGACGTTTCTGATTTTGAAGCCTGTGGGGAAATGATTTCGATGATTGTGAAGGAGCATGGACGCATTGACATTCTGGTAAACAATGCGGGCATTACAAAGGACGGGCTTTTGATGAAAATGACGGAAGCGGATTTTGACGCGGTGTTAAGCACGAACTTAAAAGGCGCGTTCCATACGATCCGCCATGCGTCCCGCTGGTTTTTAAAGCAAAGGAGCGGAAAGGTCATCAATATTTCTTCTGTCTCCGGCATTTTGGGAAATGCGGGGCAGGCGAATTACTCGGCCAGCAAAGCGGGGGTCATTGGGCTGACAAAAAGCGCGGCCAGGGAGCTTGCGTCACGTGGGATAAACGTCAACGCGATAGCGCCAGGGCTGATCGCCACGGACATGACGGAGGCGATGCCAAAGGACGCCAGGGAGAAGATGGAGGCGTCCATCCCCTTACAGCGCATGGGGGAGCCGAAGGACATTGCGGACATGACTGTCTTTTTGGCCTCTGACAAAGCGAAGTACATCACGGGCCAGGTGTTTGCGGTAGACGGCGGAATGAGCATATAAGGCAGTGGCAAGGCCATAGGCAGGCGTTGCGTGACAGAAGGCAGAAAGAAGTCATGGCGGCTGCCATAGAAGGAGGAAAGCATGAGCAGGAGAGTTGTTGTGACGGGCTTAGGGGCCATCACGCCGATTGGGCTTGGCGTAGAGGAATTCTGGCAGTCCATAAAGGAAGGGAAGATTGGGTTTGCGCCCATCAGCAAATTTGACGCGTCAGAGTATAAATGCCATATCGCCGCAGAGGTGAAAGGGTTTGAGGGAAAAAATTACATGGACGCAAAGACGGCAAAGCGCATGGAATTGTTTTCACAGTACGCCGTCGCGGCGGCGAAAGAGGCCATGGAGGATGCCGGCATTGACATGGAAAAAGAAGACCCGTATCGCGTGGGATGCGCCATCGGCTCCGGGATTGGGAGCCTGCAGGCCATGGAGCGGGAGCATAAGAAGCTTTTAGAGAAAGGGCCGGGGCGCGTAGGCCCCTTGTTTGTCCCCTTGATGATTGGCAATATGGCGGCAGGGAACGTATCCATACAGTTTGGCTTAAAAGGAAAAAGCATCAATTCGGTGACGGCCTGCGCGACAGGGACGAACACGATTGGCGAGGCGTTCCGCGCGATCCAGTATGGCGAAGCGGACGTCATGGCGGCAGGAGGGACGGAGGCTTGCGTCACCCCAGTCGGCATTGCCGGGTTTACGGCGCTGACGGCATTATCTACAGTGGAGGATCCTAAGAAATGCTCCCTTCCCTTTGACAAAGACAGGAGCGGGTTTGTCATGGGCGAGGGCGCGGCAGTCGTCATATTAGAAGAATTGGAGCATGCGAAGGCAAGGGGCGCGGACATTTATGCAGAGGTGAAGGGATATGGATGCTCCTCCGATGCGTACCATATCACGTCCCCGGAAGAAAGCGGGGCGGGCGCGGCGCGCGCTATGTTAAACGCAGTGGAGGACGCGGGGCTTCTGCCTTCGGACATTTCCTATATCAACGCGCATGGAACGGGGACGCATCACAACGATTTGTTTGAGACCCGGGCGATTAAGCTGGCGTTTGGCAGTCATGCAAAACAGATGAAAGTCAATTCCACCAAATCCATGGTGGGCCATCTTTTGGGCGCGGCGGGCGCAGTCGAGTTCGTCACCTGCGTCAAGGAATTGGAAGAGGGCTATCTGCATCGGACGGTGGGCTATGCCACGCCGGATGAAGAGATGGATTTGGACTACTGTAAGGAGCCGGCAGTTGGGGAGTATCGCTATGCGGTCAGCAATTCCCTGGGCTTTGGCGGGCATAACGCCAGCATTCTCCTGGCAAAATATGAGGGGTAAAGATGTCAAAATTAACCACAAAGCAGATTATGGAAATCATTCCGCACCGCCAGCCGTTTTTGCTGATTGACACGATTGAGGAGCTGGAGGAAGGGAAGCAGGCGGTCGGCAGGAAATGCGTAAGCTACAACGAGCCTTACTTTGCAGGGCATTTTCCAAATGAGCCAGTCATGCCTGGCGTATTAATCATAGAGGCCATGGCGCAGGTCGGCGCGGTCGCTATCTTAAGCAAGCCGGAGCACAAGGGCAAGACGGCATATTTTGCCGGAATCAACGGGGCGAAATTTAAGAAAAAGGTGCTGCCTGGAGACGTGCTGACGCTGACGCTTGAGATTGTCAAAGAAAAAGGCCCGATAGGCGTTGGGAAAGGGACAGCGACGGTGGATGGAAAGACAGTGGCCACCGCAGAACTTACATTTGCGATTGGAAATGGGGAATAGGATATGGCGCCAAAAATATTTAAGAAGAAATTCATCACAATAAAAGACAAAGAGCGGGAGCCATTGCAGGATGCGGGCGACTTGATCGTATGCCCTTCCTGCAAGGAGTTTTTAACAAAATCTGACGTGAAGGAAAACAAATATGTCTGTTACCATTGCGGCGCGTACTTTCGGGTGCGCACGTTTAACCGAATCAAGATGGTGACGGACGCAAAGAGCTTCACGCCGTGGTTTGACGAAATGGAGTCAAAAAATCCATTGGATTTTCCGGATTATAAAGAGAAAATAAAGGCGGCGCAGGACAAGACAGGGCTGCACGAGGGCGTGACCGTCGGCGTGGCGAAGATTTATGGCGAGCCAGCCGTGCTTGGCGTCTGTGACGCGAGGTTTTTGATGGGCAGCATGGGCCACGTCGTTGGGGAGAAGATCGCGTCCGCGGTAGAGCGGGCCACGGAATTGCATCTGCCTGTCATATTGTTTTGCTGCTCTGGCGGCGCGAGGATGCAGGAAGGGATTGTGTCTTTGATGCAGATGGCCAAGACCTCCGCGGCGTTAAAGCGGCACTCCGACGCGGGCCTGCTATACATCCCGATTTTAACTGACCCGACGACGGGCGGCGTGACGGCAAGCTTCGCCATGCTTGGCGACATCATTTTAGCGGAGCCGGGCGCATTGATTGGGTTTGCGGGGCCGCGCGTCATTGAGCAGACGATTGGGCAAAAATTGCCGGAGGGCTTTCAGCGGTCGGAATTTCAGCTAAAGCATGGCTTTGTCGATGCAATCGTTGAGCGGAAAGATTTAAAAAAGACGTTGTATAAGATATTGAAGATGCATTCCGTAAAAACCGGATTTGCGAATTTCACCCCGGCGACGGATTTTGACTTTGCGCCAAGCGAGCTGATGAAGGAGCGCAGCGCAAAGAGCAAGGCCATGAGCGCGTGGGAAAAAGTAAAGTCGGTGCGCAGGACAGACAGGCCGGCCTCTGTGGATTATATGGAAGAAATCTTCGATGACTTTATGGAGCTGCACGGCGACAGGCAGTTTCGGGACGACCCGGCCGTGGTGGGAGGCGTCGCCATGTTAGACGGGCAGCCAGTCACAGTGATTGGCGTGCATAAGGGCAAGGATTTAAAAGACTGTATGCGCCATAATTATGGAATGCCGTCCCCGGAAGGCTACCGCAAGGCGCTGCGCCTGATGAAGCAGGCAGAGAAATTTCACCGCCCAATCATTACGTTTGTCAACACGTCCGGCGCATTTTGCGGCATGGAGGCGGAAGAAGGCGGGCAGGGGGAGGCAATCGCCAGGAACCTTTTTGAAATGTCCGGCATCAAGACGCCGATCCTTTGCCTAATGATCGGGGAAGGCGGCAGCGGGGGCGCGCTTGCGCTTGCCGTAGGAAATGAAGTCTGGATGATGGAAAACGCGACGTATTCCATCCTTTCCCCGGAGGGCTTCGCCTCAATCCTTTGGAAAGACGGAAAACGCGCCAAGGAGGCGGCGGGCGTCATGAAAATCACGGCGCAGGATCTGCATGAGCTGAATGTCGTGGAGAAAATCATTCCAGAATTTGGCGGGGCGGATGACAAGTCGTTACATGACATTGCAATGTACATGAAATTCCATATGAGGAAATTCTTGGAAAAATACAGCAAAATGAGCGGTGAAGATCTTGCGGAGCAGCGATTCCAGCGATTTCGGAAGTTTTAAGCTGCGGGGAGAAGGATAGATGAGAAGCAGAATATGTGGTACGGGAAGCGCGCTTCCGAAGCGGGAAGTGACAAATGAGGAATTGAGCAGGCTAATGGACACTTCAGATGAATGGATTCGGAGCAGGACGGGCATCCGCTCCAGGCATCTTGCGGTGGAAGAAGGCTTAACGGAGCTTGCGGCGGACGCGGCGTCACAGGCATTAAGTGAAGCGGGCATAGAGCCTGGCGATTTGGACATGATATTGGCGGCGACGCTCTCCGCGGATAAGATACTGCCCTCGCTTGCCTGTGAGCTGCAGCGGGAGCTTGGCGCAAAGAACGCCGTCGCGTTTGACGTAAATGCGGCGTGCTCTGGTTTTCTGTTTGCGCTTCAGACTGCCGATGCCTACATCCGATGTGGGATCTATCGGAATATTTTGGTTGTGGGCGGCGAGATTTTGTCAAAGCTGATGGATTGGAGCGACAGGTCCACCTGCGTGCTTTTTGGAGACGGGGCGGGCGCGGCGGTCGTAAGGCCGGATGAAAGCTTTGGGATTTTGGGCAGCGTGCAGGGATCGGATGGGGCGAGGGGAGAAGTCCTTCTCTGTGAAAACAGGAAGAACAACAATCCGTTTGTCTCAAATGAGACATCGCCCTCTTATGTGTCTATGGATGGACAGGAGGTGTACAAATTCGCTGTGCGCACCGTGCCAAAGGCAATCCAGGAGGCTGCGGGCAAGGCGGGCGTCGCGGTGGAGGATATAGATTTGTTTCTATTGCATCAGGCCAACATCCGCATTATCGAGTCCGTCTCCAAGCGCCTGAAGGTCCCGATGGAGAAATTTCCGACCAATCTGGAGCGCTGCGGGAATATCTCTGCCGGCAGCGTCCCGATTCTGTTGGATTACGCCAATCGAAAGGGCATGATTCAAAAAGGGCGCTGCATTGCGCTTGCGGGGTTTGGCGCGGGCTTAACCTGGGGCGCATCCGTCCTGACCTGGTAAATCCGCATGGAGGGAACTGCAATGAAGGAAGGGCAAAACCCGGATCGAGTTTTGAATGAGCTATTGGTGAAATTGTTCAAAAGCATCATGGAGATTGAGGAAAAATACCTGATTACGTCGGAATTTAAGGACATCAGCGTAAATGATATGCATATTATGGAGGCGATTGGAAAAGAAGAGCCGAAAAGTATGTCTACTGTGGCGAAATTGATGTCCGTCACGACAGGAACCCTGACGAAATCCATGGACGGCCTTTCGGATAAGGGGTATGTCAGCCGGGAACGCGGCAAAAAAGACAAGCGCATCGTGTTCGTGTCACTGACAGAAAAAGGCAGAAGGGCATATTCGCATCATGAGACGTTTCACCGGAATATGATTGCTCAGACAAAGGATGGGTTAAATGAGCAAGAGGCGACTGTGTTAATTTATGCGCTTGCGAAGCTAAATGATTATTTTAACCGGATTTATGATGGAAAGGGCTGATGGCAAAGGCAGTCAGGCAATTGACTATTGCAGAAGATCATATCATTAAGGGGGCCGCATTGCTTGCGGCCCCCTTGCTTCATTCCCATTTTATGTGCGTTTACTGAATGGTAAACTGAATATTCGTCATGCATAATTCATTATTGATAGAAAGATATATTCTGGCCTTGTTTCCCTTAAATTTTTTCAAATTCAAATTTTTTATCTGAAATCTTCCGTTTTTATCTGGGGTCACATATCGAGTGAAGCCGCCTGTGCAGTCTTCATTAGCGTCATTCCATCCCATATTCATCAAAACGACAGTCGCCCCTTTCACAGAAACGCGCCCTTCCAGCTTCTTGGTGGATGCGCTTAGCTTCTTATTTTTTGGATAAGAAATTTGAGCTCCATGCGTGATGTTCTGCATTTTTATCTGCTTGCTCATCCAGCTCTTCTTTTTGAGGAGCCTGGCCGGAAGTTTTTGGGAAAGTTCTTTTTCAGTCAGGCAATTGTCCGTAAATTTGCAAAGGATTGATTTTAACTTTGTAAAATTCTTCATATTTGGCAGTTTCTTTATTCGGTTTCCATTTAACTCTAGGGACTCCAGTTTCTTTAGCGCTCTAATCGCGTTTCCGTTTTCCAAACGATTTTCGGAGACGTCTAAGCTGGTGAGGTTGGTGAGGTTTTTG
This sequence comes from uncultured Roseburia sp., assembly GCA_947652855.1. Lineage (GTDB taxonomy): Bacteria > Bacillota > Clostridia > Lachnospirales > Lachnospiraceae > Roseburia_B. The sequence goes on from CANTEO010000026.1 coordinate 33,994, forward strand.
ACCTCATTGATGCTGGTTAGGTCGTTTCCCCTGACCTGAATGGAATCTAAATGCTTCAGTTGTTCAATGCCTTTTAAGTGGATGAGGTTATTATAGCTTGCCCACAGGACGGTAAGGTTTGTCAGGTTTTCAATTCCGTTCAAATTCTTTAAGCGGTTTGAGCCGATGAATAATCTTTTCAGGTTAGTCAAGCTCTCAATGCCGGCCAGGCTTGTTATCTTATTCATGCTCACATCCAGCATTTCAAGGGATTTTAAATCTTTCAGGGGTTTTAGGTTCTTTAGCTTAAGCTGTGTATTGCGGTATAAATATAAGGAATCAAGCTTTGTTAATTGTTCAAGCCCTTTTAGGCTCTTCAAGCTGGAATCTTGCAAATTCAGTTCTGTCAATTCGCTTAAATAGCCGATTCCTGCCAGGCTTTGCACATCAGTAAAGCTTAGATCTAACTCTTTTATCCCCTTCGCTTCCCCTTCTGTAAAGGTGGTTTCGGTAGTTTTCCCCAATTGTTTTAGGATTTCCTGATAGAGCTAAAATGTATCTAATATGTTTAAAGATTGTGCGAAATTGTCAGTATCAGTTGGTGTAAATATTCCAGATTATTGGAGTAGTAGCAGTGGTACGGTATCATCTAAAGTTAAGTCTAGTGGAATGTTTGATGGCGCAGCTACTGTGACTGGTTCTAGTATCACACTGGTTCCTATATGTTATAGTAACATGTTATCTTCTGGTGCAACTTCGACAGATAGAGAGGCTTTTCAGAGTGAGTTATCAAGCACTGTTAGAAAAATTTATAATAGTATAGAAGCAACAACAACCAATGTAACAATGGGTTCTACGCATTGGTATGCCTCTTATCAAAAGCGGTTTGAAGCGGCAAACCAGTAAATGCAGAATGAAAAAATAAT
>CANTEO010000027.1 GCA_947652855.1 uncultured Roseburia sp.
GATAAAATGAAGCTGCCGCTTCACGAATTTTCATTCGTTAAAGCGACAGCCCCTTGAATCTTTTAGATTCATTTGATAGGAATATTTCTATGAGTTGTACTTTAGGATGGACGGCCTGTTTACAAGCGCATTTGTTACGTTCAGCATGGCGTGAAATATCTTGGGGCGAAACGAAGCTTGAAATGCGCATGAATTTTGATATAATGGAAATTGTGTACAATGACGGCATAAGCCAACGGAGGGAAGTTTAGATGGAGACATGGTATTATGAAGTAGTCAGCATAGAAGGCGACTACGCGAACATAAGGCGCGTGGACAAGGCGGGAGAAGATGTAAAGCTGGTCGCCCGCGCCCTGCTGCCCATGGAGATTACGGAAGGCAGCAGGCTCAAATATGAAATGCTGCAATATGAGATGGCATAGGGGAAGGCAGAGATGGAAAAGAAACGTGTCATTATAAAAATCGGCTCCTCTTCGCTGCAGCATCAGGAGACAGGGAAGCTGGACTTCTTGAAAATGGAGCGCCTGGTAAGGGAGCTGTGCGACCTAAGGAACCATGGCATGGACGTCTGCCTCGTCAGCTCCGGCGCCATCGCGGTCGGCCGGGCGTTTATGGGGCTTAAGCGGCAGCCGGATTCCATTGCCAGAAAGCAGGCTTGCGCGTCGGTCGGGCAGGCGAGGCTGATGATGACGTACCAGAAAATGTTCGCGGAGTATCATCAGACGGCGGGGCAGGTCCTGATGACAAAGAATACGATGTTTGACCTTGTGGCGCGGAAAAACGCGCAAAACACGTTTGAGGAGCTGTTTGGCCTCGGCGTCATCCCGATTGTGAATGAAAACGACACTGTCTCCACATATGAGATGCAGTTTGGGGACAACGACACGCTGTCCGCCCTTGTGGCCTCTCTTGTGTCAGCGGATCTTTTAATTTTGCTGTCGGACATTGACGGGCTGTTTACGGACGATCCCCGCAGCAATCCGGGGGCCAGGCTGATCCGCGAGGTGGATCAGATCCACGACGGCCTGTTTCGTATGGCGAAGGAATCCACGGGGAGCGACGTGGGGACCGGGGGGATGGCGACGAAGCTGACCGCGGCCAAGATCGCCACCAAATCGGGGGCGGACATGATTATTGCGAATGGGAAAGACGTAGGCGTGATTCACAGGATTTTTGAGGGGGATTGCGTCGGGACGCTGTTCCATGCGAACTATGATGAAGATTTTTATATCAGCGATTATATAGAGGAGACATTTCACGTATGAACCAACAGGGCATAGACAGAATCAACGAATTGTACCGCAAGTCAAAGGCGGAGGGCCTGACAGAAACGGAGAGGAAGGAGCAGGCCCTGCTAAGGCAGGAGTTTGTCGCGAACGTCAGGAAGAACCTAAAGGCGCAGCTGGATCACATTGATATGGTGGATGAGGACGGGGCGGTTTACAATCTGGGTGAGAGGCATGGAAGAGAAACGGCAAATTAGGAGGCGGCACATCCTGGCGCGGGACGCGATGCCAAAGGAGGAGGCCAGGCGGCGCTCCGCGGCGGTCTGCTTTGCGCTGCGGGAATTTTTGGAAAAAGAGCCTGCGCTTTTGGCGGCGGGCGTGTACGGCTATTTCCCCCATGGCAGCGAGGCGTCCCTGATGGAGCTGTATCAATGGATGCTTTGTAAAGGGATTCCATTGGCGTTTCCGAAGGTCTGCGGGGATGCGATGGAATTTTACCCGGTGTCGTCCATGGATGAGTTTGCGGAAGGGGCGTTTCGCATTATGGAGCCGGTAAATACGGACTGCCCGGCAGCGTGGGGGCGTGCGGCGTGCCTGGTTCCCGGCAGCGTCTTTGACCGTCGGGGAAACCGGTATGGCTATGGAAAGGGCTATTATGACCGTTATTTTTCCAGATGCCCGGAATTGATCCGGATTGGCGTTGCGTTCGAAAGCCAGGTGGAGGAGCGGATTTTGGCAGAGGATTTTGACGTAAGGATGCAGGCGGTTGTGACGGAGCGGGGCGTATTTTGCAGCGGTTTAAAGGGGCCTGCTGTGACAGGCAATTTATGATAACGGAGGAGATGGAATGGATTTACTGGAGCTATGCAAGAAGGCAAAAGAAGCGAAGCAGCAGATTGGGGCGCTTTCTACACGGCAGAAGAACGAGGCGCTTTTGGCGGCGGCGGAGCTGCTTATGGCGCAGCAGGACAAATTGATTGACGCGAACAGGCTGGATTTGGAGCAGGGAAAGAAAAACCAGATGCCGGAGGGGCTTTTGGACCGTTTGATGCTAAACGGGGACAGGATTGCGCAGATGGCGGAGGGCTTACGCCAGATTGCGCGGCTTGACGACCCGGTCGGCGAGGTGCTTTCTATGAAAAGGCGGCCGAACGGGCTGATGATCGGAAAAAAACGCGTTCCGCTTGGGGTCATTGGGATCATCTATGAGTCCCGGCCGAATGTGACGGCGGATGCGTTCGGCCTGTGCCATAAGACGGGGAATGTCGTGATCTTAAGGGGCGGAAAAGACGCCATTCACTCCAATCAGGCGATTGTGTCCTGCCTGAAGGATGCCTTGAAGGGGCAGGGCCTGCCCACAGAGGCGGTTTCCTTCCTGACGGACTCTTCTCATGAGACGGCAAGGGAGTTCATGCATATGAACGGCTATGTCGATGTGCTGATTCCAAGGGGCGGGGCGGGGCTGATCCGCACAGTGGTGGAGAACGCGACGGTTCCGGTCATTGAGACGGGAACCGGGAACTGTCATGTATTTGTGGATGAAAGCGCAGATTTTGACATGGCGGCGGACATTATCTTTAACGCAAAGACGCAGCGCATTGGCGTCTGCAATGCCTGTGAGTCGGTTTTGGTCCATGAAAAAATCGCGGGCCGTTTTTTGCCTCTGCTCTTTCAAAGGCTTTCCGAGAAAAAAGTCGAAATCCGCGCAGACGAAGAGGCCAGACGGGCGTTGCCGGAGTCGGATTTTGTCGTATCCGCCACAGAGGAGGATTGGGGGACGGAATATCTGGACTATAAGGTTTCCGTTAAGACAGTGCCGGACATCGCGGCGGCGGTCGCGCATATCAACCGTTATAATACCGGGCATTCTGAGGCGATTGTCACGAAGGACTATGCCAATGCGGAGAAGTTTTTGAATGAGGTGGACGCGGCGGCGGTATATGTCAATGCAAGCACCCGCTTCACGGACGGGTTTGAGTTTGGGTTTGGCGCGGAGATCGGCATCAGCACGCAGAAGCTGCACGCCAGGGGGCCGATGGGATTAGAGGCCCTGACAAGCACGAAATACATTATTTATGGCAATGGGCAGATTCGGCGATAAGAAATTGTCTTTATATGATATAGCCGCAGAGCTTCCCATAGAAGAGCCTTCCCGAACGTGTGAGTAAACAGGATTCTGAAAGGATACAAGAGGAGAGCGGATAGTGAGGGAATATGGAAAGAAACATAAGCGTCATAAAAGATGTGAATGGGAAGCAGATTGTTATTGTAAATGATATTCGTTTTAAGGGAAAAAGAAATATAGATTGGGATGAGGTGGAGCAGTATTTAAAACAGTATGTTGGAGAATTTATAGAAATTGCCGAAAGTAAAGAAATTATATATATTGGCAGTGACCTGCCTGATGAATATTCGAGCTCGAAGTATACTGCAAAATTAAAAGGAGCATTGGCAAAGGCAAAAGCAAATGCCGCACAGGGAATTCCGGAGATCATAGAAATTGCGGAGAATAAAAGATTTCAGGAAAATTTGGAAAGAAAACATAGCAAAAATGCAAAATATGGCTGGTATCGCTATGATTCCAGATTTGCAATACCAGTTTTTGATGAAAATGATGATGTTTTGCGGTATAATATATTTCATGCAGAGTTGGTGATAAGACATTCTGAAAACAGAAAGCTGTATTTATATGATATCATAAATATAAAAAAAGAAACGAGCACCCCGCTTGAGCCATAAAGCTGTACGGTAAAAAACCCGCTTCTTTTTATGTGCTAATTATATGATAGAAAGGGAGAAAAGTCAAGGAAAATGGATCATGAAATCGACTTAGATAAAATAGACAGAAATTCAGAGCCGCCGACAGAGGAGCCTGCCCGCCAATATTACTTCATGGCGAAATGCCGGCAGCGTGTCTTGGAGCTTGCGCAAAAAAACGGACGTCTCCCGACGGCCTGCATTCAGACCTTTGGCTGTCAGATGAACGCCAGGGATTCGGAAAAGCTGACCGGGATCCTAAAACTGCTTGGCTACCAGGCCGTGGAGACGGAAGAGGCGGATCTTGTGCTTTATAACACCTGCACCGTGCGGGAGAACGCCAACAACAAAGTGTATGGGCGGCTTGGGGTCCTGCATGGCTTTCAGAAAAAAAATCCCGGGATGCTGATTGCGCTGTGCGGCTGCATGATGCAGGAGCCTTCTGTGGTGGAGAAGATAAAGAAAAGCTATCCGTTCGTCAACCTGATTTTCGGGACGCATAACCTCTATCGCTTCGCGGAGCTTTTGGATACGGCGTTTGAGAACGCCTTGGGCGAAGGGCGGGGCAAAGGGGCGCGCCGTCCTGTGATTGACGTATGGAAGGATGCGGGACAGATTGTGGAAGACCTTCCGAATGAGCGGAAATATGCGTTTAAGTCCGGCGTGAACATTATGTATGGCTGCGACAATTTCTGCAGCTACTGCATCGTGCCATATGTCCGGGGCAGGGAACGCAGCAGAGAGCCGGAGGAGATTCTGCGGGAGATAGGGGCCCTTGCCGCGGACGGCGTGAAGGAGGTCATGCTGTTGGGGCAGAACGTCAATTCCTATGGGAAAGGCTTAAGCCGGCCAATGACATTTGCGCGATTGCTGCAGGAAGTGGAGGGGGTGGAGGGCCTTAAGCGCATCCGTTTCATGACGTCCCATCCGAAAGACCTTTCGGATGAGCTGATTGACGTGATGCGGCGTTCCGAAAAAATCTGCAGCCATCTGCACCTTCCCTTACAGTCCGGCAGCGATGCGGTTTTAAAGCGGATGAACCGGAACTACACAAAGGAGGGCTATCTGCGCCTCGTGGAGAAGCTTAGGGGCGCGATGCCAAAGCTTGCGATTACGACGGACATTATCGTGGGCTTTCCGGGTGAGACGGAAGAGGATTTTTTAGAGACGCTGGATGTTGTGCGGAAGGCGGAATTTGACAGCGCGTTCACGTTTCTGTATTCGAAGCGGACAGGCACCCCGGCGGCGGCAATGGAGCGTCAGGTTCCGACGGAGGACATGAAGCGGCGGTTTTCGCTTCTGTTAAAGGAAGTGCAGGAAATTGCGGCAAGGAAAGCGGCGCTCCTTTCCGGGAGCGTACAGAAGGTTTTGGTGGAGCAGGTCAACGAGCAGGACGGCACGCTTGTGACAGGCAGGATGGAAAACAATTCCGTCGTCCATCTGCCAGGGACAAAAGAGCTGATCGGAACCATCATAGACGTTTCTTTGGAGGAGTGCAAAGGCTTTTATTATATGGGAAAGGCAATCTGACATGGCGAGGCGATTTGGAAAAAATGACGGCATTTTTTTCGGCGTGCTGCTTCTTGTGCTGATTGTGGGCTTTGCCTGGCATTCTGTCACGAAGGAAGGCGGCGATTTCGTGAAGGTCACTGTCAACGGGCAGCTTTATGGGACGTATTCCTTAAAAAAGGATCGGACGGTGGACATCGTGACCCCTGAGGCGGGGAGGAACGAGCTGAAGATTGAACGGGGCAGGGCGGACATGGTGGACGCCTCCTGCCCGGACAGGCTCTGCGTGCATCAGAGGGCGGTTTCCAAAGCGAAGGAGACGATCGTGTGCCTGCCCAATAAGGTTGTCGTGGAAGTGGTGGGCGGGGCCGGGGCGGATTTGGACGCTGTGACGGCCCGAATGCCGTTTTTGTTCTGTTTTGGTTCGGAAAGATGCCGATAGACAGGTGGTTTTATGAAGCGTAATACAGCATATTTTGGGATGCTCTTATCTTTGGCGCTCATATGCGGCTACGTGGAGTCGCTGATTCCGGTTTCGTTTGGGGTTCCGGGCGTAAAATTGGGGCTGGCGAATATTGTGGCGGTCGTGATGCTTTACCATGACGGCGTGAAGGCCGCGGCCGTCATTTCCGTGCTTCGGATTTTGCTTGGCGGGTTTTTGTTTGGGAATCCGTTTAGCATAATCTATAGCCTGGGCGGCGGCCTGCTTAGCCTTGCCGTAATGTGCCTGCTGAAGCGGCGGTTTTCGCTCAATGTGGCGTCTGTCAGCGTCGCGGGCGGCATTTCCCATAATATCGGGCAGCTTTGCGTGGCGTCTGCCGTAGTGGAGAATTATCATATTTTTTATTATGCGCCGATGCTGCTCTTGGCCGGGACGGCCACGGGCTTTTTGATTGGGGTTTTGTCGCGCGAAATTTTGTTCCGGCTTTCCGGGCGATAGGGAGGAATCATGTTTTCATATATCAAAGGGACATTGGAGGAAATTTTAGAGGGACAGGTCGTGGTGGAGAGCCATGGGGTCGGCTATCAGATCTGCACTCCCAAGGGCATCGTGGACGAGCTGCCCCCCAGGGGGGAGGCCGTCAAGATTTACACCTATTTCAGCGTCAAGGAGGACGGCGTCTCTTTATATGGATTTTCGACAAAAGAGGGGCGGCGGCTGTTTGGCCTGTTATTAAAAGTGAACGGAATTGGGCCAAAGGGAGCGTTAGGCATCCTTTCCGCGCTGTCTGAGGATGAGCTGCGCTTTGCGGTGCTGGCCGGGGACGCGAAGGCAATTGCAAAGGCGCCGGGCGTAGGGGCGAAATCGGCGCAGCGCATTATCTTGGAATTGAGGGATAAGCTGAATTTGGAGGAGATGCATGGAATTTCTGCGGCCGGCGAGGCGAAAGCCGCCCCTTCGGAACAGACCGCGTCAAATGAGGCGGCGCAGGCATTGATGGCGCTTGGCTATTCCTCCTCGGAGGCGCTGTCTGCGGTTGCGAAAGTGGAGGCTTTAGAAGGCGCGGACGTGGAGGAGATCTTAAAGGCGGCGTTAAAGCAGATGGCGTTGCTTTAACCGCGTCAGGGAAACCAGGCGCCTGGCAGCAGGAAAAGGCGTCAAAACGGTTAGGAAGAAACGGAGCATGGCATGGAAAAACGCGTAATATCCACGCAAATACAGGAAGAAGACATTAAAATCGAGACAAGCCTCCGCCCGCAGACATTTGCGGGCTATATTGGCCAAAGGAAGGCAAAAGAGAATTTAAAGGTATACATCGAAGCGGCGAAGCAGCGCGGGGAGGCGCTTGACCATGTGCTGTTTTACGGGCCTCCCGGCCTTGGGAAGACGACGCTTGCGGGCGTGATCGCAAATGAGATGGGGACGCGGATGAAAATCACAAGCGGCCCTGCCATTGGGAAGCCGGGCGAGATGGCGGCGATTTTAAGCAACTTAAAAGAAGGGGATGTGCTGTTTGTCGATGAAATCCATCGCTTAAACCGTCAGGTGGAGGAAGTGCTGTATCCGGCGATGGAGGATTATGCCATCGACGTAATGATTGGAAAAGGGGCGACGGCGCGCTCCATCCGGTTGGATCTGCCCAAATTTACGATGGTTGGGGCCACGACGCGCGCGGGCCTTTTGTCCGCGCCGCTGCGGGATCGGTTTGGCGTGGTGCATCACCTGGAGTTTTATGAGGTGGGCGAATTGAAGGAAATCATCCTGCGCTCCGCGCAAAAGCTTGAGGTTGCGATTGACGACGCGGGAGCCGTTGAGCTGGCGAAGCGCAGCAGAGGCACGCCGAGGCTTGCGAACCGCTTTTTAAAGCGGGTGAGGGATTTTGCTCAGGTCAAGTATGACGGCAGGATCACAAAAGAGGTGGCGGCGTTTGCGCTGGATTTGCTGGAGGTGGACACATATGGCCTGGATCAAAACGACAGGAACATCCTCCTGACGATCCTTCAGAAATTTTCCGGCGGGCCGGTGGGCCTTGACACGCTGGCGGCCGCGATCGGGGAGGACGCAGGCACGATTGAGGATGTGTATGAGCCGTTTTTGGTAAAAAACGGGTTTCTCAACCGGACGCCGAAAGGCAGGGTCGCGACGGAGCTTGCGGTAAGGCATTTTGCCTTGCAGTAAGCGGAAGCGAACCGGTTTTTCTCTTCTGGGTGAGGCGTAGGACGCAAAAAAGCGTGCATAAGCCTGCAATTCGACATTTCACCCTTGCAAGATACGCGGAATATCGGTATAATGGTAGACAGAAAGCGCAAAAAGGCAAAAAAAGCCGTTGCTTGCGCAGGAATTGCCGCAAGGTGGCGAAAGACGCCGCAGCGGCCGGGGAGGAAAACGTATGTCATCAAAGTCCGATACGGAAGTGATTATTGGCGGCAAGGTGTATACGCTGAGCGGCTACGAAGGGGAAGACTATTTACAGCGTGTGGCGGCCTATATCAACAATAAGATAAATGAATTTAACGATATGGAGGAAGTGCGTCGGTATCCGGTGGATATGAAGGCTACGTTGGTGGAGCTGAACATAGCGGACGATTATTTTAAGGCAAGGGATCGGATCGAGAAGCTGGAGCAGGAGCTGGAAATCAAAGAGAAGGAGATTTATGACTTAAAGCATGAGTTGATTTCAGAGCAGATTAAGGCGGAGACGAATGATAAGAATGTGAAGGAGCTGGAGCGGCAGAACAAGGAGCTTTTGCTCAATAAGTCCCGGCTGGAGTCGGCGCTTGAGGACGCGCTGCTTGGCGCGGTGCGAAGCCCAAAGGAGATGGCGGCCATTGACGCTGACGACGCGCTGGAGGGCCTGCCATGGGAGGAGGAGCCTATGGGAGCCGACAGCTTTCTAAAATAATTACAGGCAAGTTAGGGGGAGGAGAACAAGTCCTTCCTTTTTTCATCTTTAATCTTGCGCGTTTTTGCGCATGGAGGGACGCCCGCAGGGCGCATCGGGACGTAAGGAGGCTATTGGATGCAGGAAACACTGGAGCTTTTGGCTCCCGCAGGGGATTTTTCGACCTTAAAGGCGGTCATTCGCGCAGGCGCGGACGCAGTTTACTTTGGCGGAGGCCGCTTTGGGGCGCGGGCCTTTGCAAAAAATTTCAGCCAGGAGGAGCTGCTTGAGGCGCTGGATTATGGGCATATGCATGGCAGGAAGCTGTATTTGGCCGTCAATACGCTCTTAAAGGAGCATGAGGTCAAAGAAGAGCTGTATGGATATCTGCTGCCTCTCTACGAGCATGGCCTTGACGCGGCGATCGTGCAGGATTTTGGCGTCCTGCGGTTTCTTAGGGAGAACTTTAGCGGCCTGCCATTGCACGTAAGCACACAGATGTCGGTCGCGAATGCGTCAGGCGTGAAGCTGTTAAGCGAGGCGGGCGCGTCCCGCGTTGTGCTTGCCAGGGAGCTTTCCCTGGAGGAAATTTCGTTCATTCATCAGGAGTCGCCTTTGGAATTAGAGTGCTTCGTGCATGGGGCGCTCTGTTATTGCTATTCTGGGCAATGCCTGTTCAGCAGCATGCTTGGGGGAAGGAGCGCAAACCGTGGGCGGTGCGCGCAGCCTTGCAGGCTTCCCTATGAGGCGCAGGGCGGTGCGCGTCCCGCGCAGAGGGGAGGGGGCAGGCAGTATCCGCTAAGCCCCAAAGACTTATGCGCAGTGGATTTGATTCCAAAGCTTGCGAAGAGCGGGGTCTTTTCATTTAAGGTTGAGGGCAGGATGAAGTCGGAGGACTATGCGTCGGGCGTAGTCTCCATTTATCGGAGGTGCATGGACCGCTATCTAAGCGACGGGGAGGAAGGCTTTTTTGTCGCGCCAAAGGAACGTCAAAGGCTCCTTGCGCTAGGGAGCCGATGCGGATTTACGGAAGGCTATTATAGGAAACGGAACGGCCCGGACATGATTACCTTTACAAAGCCGTGCCATGAAAAGGGCGATCTGACGGAAAAGGAGCCTTTGCAGGAGCCAAAGAGGATGATTTCCGGCGTGTTCCGGCTGCAGGCAGGCGCGCCGATGGAATTGCGCGTCAAAGGGAGGCTTAGGAAGGCTGCCGTTCGGCCCTCCCTTGACGTGGAGGCAGGCGCAGAGGCGCAAGGGGAGCCATCTGACGAGGTGAGCGCTATTGCGGCCGGGGAGGCTCCGGAAAAGGCGCGGCAGCATCCGGTGACGGAGGAGAAGCTTTTGGCGAATCTGAAAAAAACGGGAAACACGCCGTTCGCCTTTGAAGAGATGGAAGTGATCTTAGACGATGGCCTGTTTGTGTCCATGGCGGCGGTGAATGACGTTCGCAGGGCCGCGCTTCATGCGCTGGAGGAACGCATTCTGGCCGCGTACCGAAGGAAAGGCGCGAGGCGCAAAGAGGCGGGGCGGAAGGCGCATATGGCTCCCGCGCCGCCCCGGGAAGGCGTAAAAAATGCCAGGGAGGCTTTTTTCTGCGCTTCTGTGGAAAAAAAGGAGCAGATTGCGCCATTGCTGAAAAGCAGCCTGATTTCGCGCATTTATGTGGACAGCGGCGTCTTTTCCAGGGAGACGGCGGAAGAGGGCCTGGAGGAGGTTTGGGAAAACTGCCGTGAAGCGGGGAAAGAGGCGTACTATGTCCTTCCGGCTGTCTTTCGAAAGGAAACGTCGGATTGGCACCGGCTGCTTTTGCGAAGGCGAAAGGCGGACGGGTTTTTGGCAAAGAGCTACGACGCGCTCTCCTTTTTGCTGCAGGAGGGAGTTTGCCCAGGCTGCATCCGTCTGGACCATTCGCTGTACGCATGGTCGTCGGAGAGCCAGGCGGCGTTTTATGAACTGGGGGTAGAGGGGGACACGGTTCCTCTGGAATTGAATAAAAAAGAGATAAAAAAGCGGGACAATGGGCGCAGTGAGATGTGCATTTACGGCTATCTGCCGTTCATGACGAGCGCGCAGTGCTTGCAAAAGAGCCTGCATGGATGCAGCCATTCGCCGGGAGTCCTTTGGCTAAAAGACCGCTACGGAGTTTCTTTTCCGGTGAAAAACAATTGCAATGAATGCTATAATGTGATATATAATTCTAAGCCGCTGGCGCTGTTTCCTATGGTGGACGAGCTGACGGGGCTTGGCGTCAGGCAGTTTCGGATGTCGTTTACCGTGGAGTCCGCCCACCAGGTCAAGCAGGCGCTGAATGCCTTAAAAAACCGCTGTCCTTTGGACAAAACGGAACATACTTACGGCCATTATAAGAGGGGCGTGGAATAGAGGGAATGATGAGCAGCATATTTTGTGAACTGTCCAAATATTTGATGATTCTATTGTTTGCGCTGTACGCAATGGAATGCTTTTCTGTGTTTCAGCGGAAACGTTCAAAAGAGCGCCAGGCAGCCATCTTCCGCCGTCAGAACATCTGGATGTTCTTGCTGCACCTGGACGCGTACCTCGTGCTGTTCGATCAGACTGAGAATCCAAAGATTCTGATGTTTTACGGGGCGCAGGTAATATTTTTTGTGATTGTGCAAAGCGGCTATAAGCTTTTATATGAGCATTCGGCGCAGCTTTTGGTGAATAATATGTGTATGCTGCTGGCGGTGGGCTTTGTGATTTTGACAAGGCTCTCATATGAAAAAGCCGTAAAGCAGTTTGCGATCGCCGTTGGATCTATGATTTTTGCCCTGGGGATTCCGTACTTAATCAAAAAAATCCGGTTCATCCGAAACATGGCGTACTGGTATGCGGGGATCGGGATTTTGGCGCTGGCCGCAGTGGCCGCGCTTGGCTCCACAAGCTATGGCGCGAAGCTGTCGTTTTCTGTGGCTGGCGTCACGGTGCAGCCGTCTGAATTTGTGAAGATCCTGTTCGTGTTTTTTGTGGCGGGGATGCTGTACCGCTCCCAGGGGCTTCGGCAGGTGGCGGTCACGACGGCCCTCGCCGCCGCCCATGTCGTCATCCTTGTGCTGTCAAAAGACCTGGGCGGGGCGCTGATTTTCTTTGTGGTGTATCTTGCAATGCTCTATGTGGCGACGGGAAAGCCGTTCTATTTTATCGGCGGCCTTGCGTCAGGCTCGCTTGCCGCCGCCGTGGCGTACCGCCTATTCTCCCATGTGCGCGTCCGAGTCATGGCCTGGCAGGATCCCGTCAGCGTGATCGATAAGGAAGGCTACCAGATTTGCCAGTCGCTGTTTGCCATCGGCACCGGAGGGTGGTTTGGCGTAGGCTTAAATCAGGGGATGCCGGGGAAGATCCCGGTAGTGGAGCAGGATTTCGTGTTCTCGGCGATCTCCGAGGAGATGGGAGGCATTTTCGCCCTGTGCCTGATTATGGTGTGCTTAAGCTGCTTTTTGATGTTCGTCAATATCGCCATGCAGCTAAAGGACGGGTTTTATAAGCTGGTGGCGCTTGGCCTTGGGACGATGTATGGCTTTCAGGTGTTCTTGACGATCGGGGGCGTGATCAAATTCATCCCTTCCACGGGCGTGACGCTGCCTCTCGTCAGCTATGGAGGAAGCTCCTTGTTCAGCACAATGATTATTTTTGCGGTGATCCAGGGATTTTATATTATGAGAGAGAGCGGAGGGAAACGGAATGGAAAAAAACAGGCGAAAGCTTGGCAGGGAAAAGGAGGCGCCCTTGGGGCATCCCTTTCTGCGCAAGAAGGCGAGCGGGAGTAAGGAGACGGCGCAAAAGCCGAGGGCATCCGTTAAGAACCGGGAATTTGCAGTCATCACGTATTGCTTTTTTGGCCTGTTCCTCTCCATGATGGGATATTTTGTGTACTTTCAGACAGAAAAGAGCGAGGATTTCATCAATAATCCATACAATGCCAGGCAGGAGACGTTTTCGCGCTCCGTCCTCCGTGGAAAGATTTACTCTTCGGACGGGAAGGTTTTGGCGGAGACAAAGACGGGTGAGGACGGAACGGAGACGCGCGTCTACCCCTATGGCAATCTGTTTTCCCATGCCGTCGGCTATTCCTCAGAGCAATATGGGCGCGCCGGGGTGGAGTCCTGGGCGAACTTCAACCTGCTGAGATCCAGCTCATTTTTCCTGGAAAAGACGATTGACAAGGTGACGGATGAAAAAAGCATCGGGGATGATGTGGTGACGACGCTTGACGTGTCCTTACAGAGCGCCGCGTATCAGGCGCTTGGCAGCTATCAGGGGGCGATCGTCGCCATGCATCCGAAAACCGGGCAGATTTTGGCGATGGCCTCAAAGCCGGACTTTGACCCAAATACGGTGACGCAGGATTGGGAGTCCATCGTGGAGGACGCGGGCGGGAAGTCGCCTCTCTTAAACCGGGCGTCCCAGGGCCTTTACCCGCCCGGCTCCACATTTAAGATCGTGACGGCGCTTCAGTATTTGAGGGAGCATCCGAATGAGTTTGAGGATTACAGCTATGTATGCAATGGCAGCATTCAAAAGGATGGCAGCAGATTAAGCTGTTATGGCGGGAACGTGCATGGGAACGTGGATCTTCTCACCTCCTTCCTAAAATCCTGCAACACTTCGTTTGCGAATATCGGGCTTTCTTTAGATGTGGGGAAGTTTCGGAAAACCGCAAAGGAGCTTTTGTTTAACCAGAGCCTTCCGGTGGAAAAGCTGGACGCGTCCAAAAGCAGCTTTGCCCTTGGGACGGGCTCTTCGGAAAGCGAGGTGATGGAGACGGCCATCGGGCAGGGGAAGACGCTGGTGACGCCGCTTCATATGCTGATGATCGTAAGCGCGATCGCCAACCGTGGCGAGCTGATGCGGCCGTTCATCATTGACTATACGAAAAGGCATGACGGGGACGTCGTGAAGTGGTATCCGATGGAGTCCTATGGGCAGATCATGACGGAGGAAGAGGCAGAGATCCTGCAGTCTTACATGAAAGAGACGGCCCTGCGCGGCACGGCCTCAAAGCTAAGCGGCATGAGCTATCAGGCATATGGCAAGACAGGCTCCGCGGAGTTTGGGACAAACAAAGGGGACAGCCATGCATGGTTTGTGGGCTATGCCGAAAGGGAGGATAAAGACAGCATCGCGGTCGCGGTCATCTTAGAGGGGGCGGGCGCAGGGAGCGCATATGCCGTCCCGGCGGCCAAAGGCGTGTTCGATGTGTATTTCAATCAATGAATATGACTTGCAAGTATTGAGAAAGTGGGGTATACTAGTCTCTAAGTTCGAAAACCACATCGGGAGGTATTGCAATGATAGAGGCAACAAGCTGTGGTGGTGTGGTAATTTTTCGTGGCAAGATTCTGGTGCTTTATAAGAATTACAGAAACAAATATGAAGGGTGGGTTTTGCCGAAAGGGACGGTTGAGCCGGGAGAGGAATATAAGGAGACTGCGATTCGTGAAGTGTTGGAAGAGACGGGCGCAAAGGCGTCCATCATCAAATATGTGGGCAAGAGCCAGTATTCCTTTACGGTGCCGGAGGATACCGTGGAGAAGGAAGTCCATTGGTACTTGATGATGGCGGACAGTTATTACAGCAAGCCACAGCGGGAAGAATTTTTTGTGGATTCCGGGTATTATAAATTTCATGAGGCGTACCATCTTTTGAAATTCTCCAATGAGAAGCAGATCTTGGAGAAGGCATATAATGAATACCTGGATTTGCGGAAAAGCAATTTATGGGGAAGCCATAAGTATTTTTAACGATACGCCTGGATAGAGGGGCGGCGCGTTCTGAAGTTGGGAGTGGAAAAGGTCTTGCATGAAATGGCATAAGGATTTGTATACAGGGGAAAGCGTCATACGCAGGGAGAAAAAGGTAAAATGGAAGGTCATGCATGGCGCAGGGCAGCTTCGCGTGTATGTGATTGCGCTTGCGTCCAATCCGAGGAACCTTTTGGACATCATACCGTCCTGGGAGCTTTTGCAGAAGCATTATCCCAAGAAGGGCCTTTATATCGTGGGGCTGGCCGGGAATTATCAGGAGGCTTTGGAGCTGGCCGGCCATATTGTCAGCGATGTGTACCGGGCGACAGGCGGCTTTGATGTGAGGGGTCATCTCTTGCGGAGCGGAGAGCAGGTTCTATGAGCATTGTGATTCTGATCTTAAAAATCATAGGGTTTCTGTTTTTGGCCCTGTTTCTGCTTTTGGCCCTTCTGTTATTCCATCCCTTGTTCTATCAGTTAGAGGGGGAGTGGAAAGAGGACGCCGAATTGCGCGGATATTTTTGGTGGCTCTTTCAGATACTACGGGTAGAGTTTGCCTGGGAGGGCGGGAAGCTTACCATCCGTTTCCGTCTGTTCGGCATTGCCAAAGAATTTGGCGGGGGCCGGGAGCTTGGCGGGGCCGGGGAGGAGGATACGAAAGCCTCTGATGCGCCGAAAGAAAAGGAGCCTCCTAGGGATCTTTCTCAAAACGCAGGGCAGGATGCAGAAATGGGTCAGGCCGCCGGCTCTGCGCCGGGATCTATGAAAGGACAGGAAATGGCGGGGCAAGAGGGAGCTTTGCCGGATTTGGAGGCGTTCGATGAGGCGGCGGGGCCAGAGGACGGCTTAGGCACGAAAGAGCGCGGGAGAGGACGAAAGAAAAAGCGCCGCGCGCAGAAGCGAAAAGAGGGCGGAGGCATTTTCAAACGGGCCGCCGGCATACGGCAGGAATGGAACGATCCAGGAAACCGTCAGGCAGTTGCTTTCTTATGGAAGGAAGCGCTTCGCCTGCTGCGGCGCGTCAAGCCAAAGCGCATCCGGGCGGAGGCGTCCTTTTCCGCAGGGGATCCGGCGCGCACAGGGAATGTGACAGGGGCGCTTAGCCTTTTGCCAATGATGTACCGCGGCTCGGTTTTTGTGTATCCTGATTTTTTGTCGGACAAATGGTACGTGCGGGGCAGCTTTGAGGTCAAAGGGCATATGGCGCTGTTTCACTTTGTACGAAGCTTCTTTCGGGTGTTTCGGAATCAAAATATCAAACGGATCTATCATAAATTCAGAAAATAGGAGGTTTTCAAATGACGGACAATACATTTCATGCGACAGTGGAGTCCTTGTTTAAGGGGATGGACAGCTTTATCACTAGCAAGACGGTGGTGGGCGAGGCGATTCATATGGGGGACACGATTATCCTCCCGTTGGTGGACGTTTCCTTCGGAGTGGCTGCGGGCGTGTTCGCCAAAAAGGATCAGAATAACGGAGGCGGGGGCATGGGCGGCAAGGTGATGCCAAGCGCCGTGCTTGTGATTTCCAACGGGACGACAAAGCTTGTGAATGTGAAGAATCAGGACGGCATCACAAAGGTGCTTGACATGGTGCCTGACTTTGTAAATAAGTTCACGAGCAAGGGAGCGGCAGCGGAGGAAAACGCGGGCGCGAAGGAGAAGGCTGCGCAG
The DNA here is from genome assembly GCA_947652855.1 of uncultured Roseburia sp. Classification (GTDB taxonomy): domain Bacteria; phylum Bacillota; class Clostridia; order Lachnospirales; family Lachnospiraceae; genus Roseburia_B. The sequence continues at coordinate 16,260 of CANTEO010000027.1, forward strand.
GAGATGGAGGACATCCTTTCAGAGTCCGTAAAAGAGAAATAAACAGGATAAAAAGGAAAGCAGGGTGCATATAGTAAACTATATGCATCTTTTTTTGTCTTATAGGAAAGACTTTGCCACGCTAAAGTGTAAAAGTGCCTTTCCTATAAGACAAAAAATAATATGCGCACTCGCACAAGCGGTAAAATATTGCTTCGCAATTGTGCTCGGCGCAGCAAAATGTGCAAGCCCCTCATGAGTGAGGGGGTAGGGGAGTTGAAGTGGGCTTGCCCACTTTGTTCTGGAAATGTGTGAAGGTCTGTAAGGAAGGGGAACGCATGAAGCGGCTGATTGGGTATTCGTTGTTTTGCATTGGCGTGGGGATGGTCTTGATGTGGATCATCTCAAGCGCCGTAATTGGATTTTTGCTGATTTGCCTGTGCATGGTGTTGGGGTATTTTTTATTTTGCTGTTAGCGCCCGCGCATGACAGAGAGCAAAGGCGCGCCTAAAGCAGAAGGCGCGCCCAAATAAAGTCATTTGAGACGGAAGTTCCGGTAATAGAACCTGAATAAGGCTAAAGAGGGCAGTAAAAGCCAGGCTGCAAGTAAGAGGCTTTTGCTGCTTGCGACCCAATAAAGAAACAGGATCACAGGTATGGAGAGGTGCGTGACCGCCCAGTGGATGTTCCGCAGGATGCGGCGGCGCTTCACGTCCACATCAAGATATTCGTTTTCTAACAGCTCCGGGTGCGTCATTTTGCAGATGATGACTGCGCCAAAGCGCCCAAATTCCCTCCATGCCTCATATTCTATGCCGTCGATCTCAAATTTTGGGTACATTCCGTGTTTTGTCACGACAAGGTTCAGGTTGTTTTCCATGCCGTATTTGCAGAGCGCCTCGGTAAATTCTTCTTGATTGAGCGTCAGGGTGTCCGGCATAAAGGAAAATTCTTTTTTGCTCTCTGTTTTAGAAATCTTTTTGTAATCGTTCAAAATATTCATAAAGTGACCTCCTTTTCGTTCCAGCTCCCCCATTTTAGACAGGGCGGCCTGTGTGTGAATGTCGGCTGTCTTTTGGTCTAGGAGGAAACGGCACATCCGAATGGCGGCGTCGAGATCGCTTTTTTTCTCCGTTAGGAAGGAAAGATGCGCTTTTAAAATGCCTCTGTGATCCTCGCCTTCCAAAATTCTGCGGATCTGCTCAATCGGGACGTCGATCCGGCGCAGGATTTTGATTCGCTTAAGCCTCTCAACGTCTGCGTCCGAATATTCCCGGTAGCTGTTTTCCTGGTTTCGTTCCGGCGTAAGCAGCCCTTTCTTTTCATAAAAACGGATGTTCTGTTTTGTGATGCCGGTTAGCGTCTCCACATCCTTAATATTCATAAGATGTGCCTCCTTTTGCTGTTTCTAAGGTCACTATAAAGGTTATAGTCGGTATAAGGTCAAGAAAAAATTCAATTTTTTATAAAAAAACGGCAAAACAGAGGGATATTCTTTCGTTTTGCCAGGATTCTTTAAAAGTCAGGCGGAACACGGCCGTATTCCGAAATGCTTCGGTTGCGGTATAAAAAAAGAGAAGCCGCTTCTCATGAAGCGCCTCCCTTTGACGAATTTGCATTCCGGCAATGTTATCTGCGTTCCACTTTGCCGCTCTTTAAGCAAGACGTGCAAACGTACAACCTTTTGGGAACTCCGTTTACCTTGCATCTTACACGTTTGATGTTTGGTTTCCACATTCTATTTGTTTTTCTATGAGAATGGCTCACATTATGTCCGAACTGAACGCCTTTTCCACAAACTGCGCATTTTGCCATGACCGCACCTCCTCGCATTTTTTAAGATTACTCTTGCGTAAGCCCACAACATGATATATTTTAGCAGATCAGGCTAGGGATTGCAAGAATTTTTTGTAAATTTTTAGTGACGCGTACATCCCAATAATAAAAATTGCTTTTTTGGGAAAAATGGGTATAATGGATAGTATCAGTGTAATATGGAGGTCAAAGTATGAAAGGACAATTAGAAACTCCCCTGGGCAAGGTTGTTATCAGCAATGACGTGCTGGCGACCTATGCCGGCTCCGTGGCGGTGGAATGTTTTGGCATCGTCGGGATGGCCGCGGTGAACATGAAGGACGGCCTGGTGAAGCTGTTGAAGCGGGATTACCTTACCCATGGAATCAATGTGTCCGTACAGGACGGGAACAGGATCACGATAGATTTTCATGTCATCGTCTCCTATGGGGTCAGCATCCATACGGTTTCTGACAACCTGACGGATACGGTGAAGTATAAGGTGGAAGAGTTTACGGGAATGGAGATTGAGAAAATCAATATATACGTTGAAGGCGTGAGAGTCATTGATTAAGGAGGATTTGAAAGTGGAAATCAATTCGATTAACGCGGCCATGTTCGCGAAAATGTTTTTGGCGGGGGCGGCGAACTTAGAGGCTAAGAAAGAATGGATCAATGAACTGAATGTTTTTCCGGTGCCGGACGGGGACACCGGGACGAATATGTCCATGACAATGAATTCGGCGGCGAAGGAAGTGGCCGCGCTATCAAATCCTGACATGAAATCTTTGGCGAAGGCAATCTCCTCCGGCTCCCTGCGCGGGGCGAGGGGGAACTCCGGCGTAATTTTGTCTCAGCTGTTCCGCGGGCTCTCAAAAGTCATCAAGGAGCATGACTTTGTGGACGTGCCTGTTATGGCGCGCGCATTGGAGAAGGCGTCGGAGACGGCGTACAAGGCAGTCATGAAGCCCAAGGAGGGGACGATCCTCACCGTGGCGCGCGGCGCGGCGCAAAAGGGCGTGGAGATGGCGGATAAGACGACGGACCTGACCGTGTTTGCGAAGGCGGTGTTAAAAGAAGCGGAGCGGACGCTTAGCAGGACGCCGGATATGCTGCCGGTGCTAAAGCAGGCGGGCGTCGTGGACTCAGGCGGCCAGGGCCTGGTGGAGGTCTTAAGGGGCGTAGTGCTCGCGCTTGAGGGCAAGGAGGTCAAATTTACGGCCGAGCCTGCCGGAAAGGAGACGGCCGGCTCGGCTGACGCGTCATCATATATTGACGCGCAGGCCAATCAGGAGATCAAATTCGCTTACTGCACGCAGTTTTTGATTCTGACGAAAAAGCCGTTCAGCGAACGGAAAGAGCGTGAGTTTAAGTCCTATCTGGAAGAAATCGGGGACTCCATTGTGGTGGTCGCTGACGACGAGATCGTGAAGGTGCACGTACATACCAACGATCCCGGCCTTGCAATGCAGCGGGGATTGACGTATGGCGAGCTGACGACGATTATCATAGAGAACATGAAGCTGGAGCGCGACGAGAAGATTTCCGCTATGAAAGAAAAGGAGATGCAGGCGGCGGGCGCGCCGGCTCCAGAAGAGGCGCAGCCCGATGAGCCGCAGAAAGAAGTGGGGTTCGTGGCGGTTTCCATTGGGGAAGGGCTGAACGAGATTTTCCGCGGGCTGGGCGTGGATTACCTTATTGAAGGCGGTCAGACGATGAACCCAAGCACGGAGGACGTGCTGACGGCGGTTTCTAAGGTGAACGCCAAGAACGTCTTCCTGTTCCCGAACAACAAAAATATTATTTTGGCGGCAAATCAGGCGGCGACCCTGTGTGAGGACAAGAACATTGTCGTGATTCCTACGAAGACGATCCCGCAGGGAATCACCGCGATGGTGAATTATATCCCGGATCAGTCCGTGGAGGAGAACGCGTCGCATATGAACGAGGAGATCGGCCTGGTGAAGACGGGGCAGGTGACGTATGCCGTGCGGGACACGGAGATTGACGGCAAGCAGATCCGTCAGGGTGATTATATGGGAATTGGCGATACGGCCATCCTTTCGGCGGGGACGGATGAGCAGGCCGTGACGCTTGACATGGCGGAGCAGATGATTGATGAGGAATCCGCGCTTGTCGCCATTTATTATGGAGAGGACGCCTCGAAGGAGAAGGCGGAAAATTATGCGAGGATGATCGTAGAGGCGCATCCGGGGCTTGAGGTGGAAGTGAACGCGGGCGGTCAGCCAATCTATTATTATATCGTCTCTGTGGAATAAAAGAGGTAGGCTATGGACGTAAAAGCGCCGATTACGGACGTGAAGGGAATCGGGAGCCAGACGGAAAAAAAGATGAATCGGATAGGAGTGTATACAGTGGGGGATATGCTCCTTCACTATCCGAGGGACTATGTCTTATACAAAGACCCTGTAAGGCCGTCGGAGCTTTTAGGGGAAGGGCATTGCGCCGTCATTGGGCGCTTGGCGGGGCCTCTGGCCTTAAAGCGGACGGGCCGGATGGATCTGGTGACGGCCAGGGCTGGTGACGCCGCGGGGACAGTGGAGCTTGTCTGGTTTCATATGCCATATGTCAGGAGCCAGCTAAAGCAGGGAGAGGCTTACATATTTTATGGCAGGGTGAAGGCGAGGGGCGGCGGCTTTTGCATGGAGCAGCCGGAAATCTATACGTGGGAGCAGTATCAGGAAAAGAAAAGGACGCTGCAGCCGGTTTACGCGCAGACCGAAGGGCTAAGCAGCAAGATGATTGCAAAAACGATGAAGAAGGCGTTTGAGGAGCTGCCGGCATTTGAGGACGGCCTTCCGGACGCGATTCGAAAAAAAGAGGAGCTGTGCGAGTATCATGTCGCAATTCGGCAAATTCATTTCCCAAATGACATGGAGCATCTGATGGAGGCGAGGAGACGTCTGGTGTTTGACGAGTTTTTCTTTTTTTTGCTGCACATTCAAATGTGGAAGGAGAAAAAAGAGGCGGCCTTGAATCATTTTCCGATTGAGACTGAGACGGTGATCCCTTATCTGCTGTCCCATTTGCCCTATCAGCTTACAAGGGCGCAGAAAAGGTGCTTGGACGAAGTGATTTGCGATTTGAAAAAAGAAGCGGCCATGCAGCGCCTGATACAGGGAGACGTAGGCTCCGGGAAAACCATTATCGCGTTTCTTTGCATGGCCCTGATGGGGGAGAACGGATACCAGTCCGCCCTGATGGCGCCCACTGAGGTTTTGGCGAGGCAGCATTATGAGCTGTTTGTGAAGCTGTGTCAGGAGTATTGCCTTGACCGGAAGGTCATCCTTCTGACCGGCTCTTTGACGAAACGGCAGCGGCGGCGGGCGGATGAAGATATGCTGATGTATCCGGACGCAATGGTGATCGGGACGCAGGCCCTGATTCAGGAAGGGGCGAATTTTACGAATCTTGGCCTGGTCATTACGGACGAGCAGCACCGCTTTGGCGTGCGGCAGCGGGAACGGTTGGCGGGGAAGGGCCTGCATCCGCATATTCTTGTGATGAGCGCCACGCCGATCCCAAGGACGCTGGCGATCATTTTATATGGCGACATGGACATTTCCGTCATTGATGAGGTTCCGGCCAGGCGCCTTCCGATTAAAAATTGCGTCGTTGAGACGTCGTACCGGAAGACGGCATATGAATTTATCCGAAAGGAGATAAAGAAGGGACATCAGGCTTACGTGATTTGCCCTTTGGTGGAGCAAAGCGAGGAAATTGACGCGGAGAATGTGACGGATTACGCGGCGAAGCTAAAGGACTATTTCAAAGGGGAGGTTTCCATTGGCTGCCTGAATGGGAAAATGAGGCCGGAAGAGAAGATTCAGGTGATGGAGGCGTTTGCCCGCAATGAGATTTCGCTATTGGCCGCCACGACGGTCGTGGAGGTGGGCGTTAACGTGCCTAACGCCACCGTCATGATGGTGGAGAACGCCGAGCGCTTTGGCTTGGCGCAGCTCCATCAGCTTAGGGGACGGGTGGGGCGGGGCAGCGCCCAGTCGTACTGCATTTTTGTGGACAACGCAAAAAGCAGGGAGTCGCAGGGCAGGCTCTCCGTCTTAAGCCGCTCGAATGACGGGTTTTACATTGCCGCGGAGGATTTGAAGCTGCGCGGGCCGGGGGATTTTTTTGGCATCCGGCAAAGCGGGGACATGAATTTTCGGATTGCGGACATCTATCAGGACGCGGATGTGCTAAAGGCTGCGTCAGGATATGTAAAAGAGCTGCTAAGCGATGATCCCAGGCTTGAGAAAGAGGACAACCATAAGCTGGCCCTTGCGCTTGAGGCGGAGGGAGGCCAGTTTTTAGGGATCTGAAATTTTGTATGGGGGGGGTAAAAATGAGAAATGAGATTGCTGGTTGTGGAGGACGAGAGGGATATGAACCGCATTCTGGTTAAGGAGCTGGAATCAGAGGGATATCTTGTGGACAGCTGCTTTGACGGGGAAAGCGCGTTTGACTATCTTTGCATGGCAGAGTATGACGGAGTGATTTTAGACGTCATGATTCCAAAGATGGATGGGTTCACGGTCTTAAAAAAGGTGCGGGACAAAGGGATTGAGACGCCAATATTGTTTTTAAGCGCAAAATGCAGCGTGAACGATATTGTGCAGGGGCTGGATCTGGGAGCGGACGATTATATCGTAAAGCCTTTTGACTTTAAGGAGCTATTGGCCAGAATCCGCATGATTACCCGAAAGAAGGCTGATGTGCGCACAAACATTTACCGCTGTGGGACGCTGGAGGTGAACACCAATGACTGCACGGTCTCACGGGAGGGAGTGGCGATTGAGCTTTCGCCAAAGGAATATGCGGTGCTGCTTTATTTGATCCGCAATCAGAACATTGTCGTGACGAGGGAGCAGATTGAGTCCAATATATGGGAATTTGACTGTGACATCAATTCCAATCTGGTTGACGTGTATATCCGCTACCTTCGGAAGAAGATTGACGACGGATATGAGACGAAGATGATCCGTACAGTCAGGGGGGTGGGGTACTTATTAAAAGGAAACGAATAAGCCAGCGGTCCATCAGCCGGTATCTGGTGATCCTTCCTACATTTGCCATGGCGGCCATGATGGTCGTGATGTTCATCACGGTGCATTTTTTGTCAAATGCCGCGGTGGAGTATGACATTCAAAAGGATTTGCGCAAGAGCCTGCGGGAAAACGCCAAAAATATCGCTCTGGTGAACGGAGAGCTAAAAGTGGATGAAGATTTCCAATATTCAGACAGCGAAATTAGCTACCTGGTCGTCAACGCAAAAAACAGGACGTTTTTGGGGAGCTATCCTGACGGGCTGGAGGCGGACGCGGAAGAGTTTCGTCAGGTCTTCCGTGTCACGGAATGCGTGTCGATCAATGGAGGAAAGTATTATGTCAGGGACTCCTGGGTGGGGGAAAGCAAGGGAGCGTATTTTGTGCGTGGAATTATAAAGAAAGAAGATGCCGACAGCCCATACCGGACGATGAAATGGCTGTCTTATTTGAGCATCGTCAGCGCGGTCGTCCTGATTTTGTCCTGTGAGATGGTTTTGTCAAAAAAAATCTCGAAAGAGCTTGAGAAAATGTGCCGGACGGCGGAAAGCATTGGGTTTCATAGGAATATGTCGCAGAGGATGGAGTCGGACAGCCAGTTTTTGGAGATTGCAATATTGGCGCAGGCAAACAACCGTATGCTGGACTGCATGGAGCAGACGTTTCAGATGCAGGAGCAGTTTACGTCAGACGTCGCGCATGAGCTGCGGACGCCCGTGGCTGTCGTCATGGCGCAGTGCCAGTATGCAGAGGGAAAAGTGGACAGCGTGGAGGAGTTCAAAGAGGTGATGGACGTGGTTTACAGGCAGTCCAAAAAGATTAATGACATCATCACGCATCTGTTAGATTTTTCCAGGCTGGATCAGGGCGGGGCGCAGATTTCGGCCGAGACGCTGGATCTGGTGGAGATTGCGGAATCCGTCTGCATGGAATGGGAGGAGAAGGCGCTTGGCAAGGTGAGGTTTCGCCTGAATCTTATGGAGGCCGTCTCAAAAGGCGACATAGGCCTGATTTTTATTGTGATCCAAAACCTGGTTTCTAATGCGGTGAAGTTTAGCCGCCCCAATGGCTTAATTGAAGTGGAGACCGGGAAAGAAGGAAAGGAAGCCTATGTGAAGGTGAAAGACTATGGGGTTGGCATAAAAGAAGAGGATTTGCCCCGCGTGTTCCGGCGGTTTTATAAGTGCGACAAATCCAGGAACGCCGAAGGGTTTGGCCTTGGCCTTGCGCTTTCCGAAAAGATTGCCATTCAGCATGGCGGAAGGCTTTTAGCGGAAAGTGAATTTGGGGAATGGAGCGAGTTTACGCTCCTCCTTCCGGCGGCGGAGTGATCGGGCCTGTTTTTTCCGTCCATCCAGACAGTTTTAGGAAGCAGCTTTCTGTCTGGACGGAACCCCATGGCGCGGCCGGATGACGTTATGGGAGCTGGCGGATGCCCGTGATGTCGGGATGGATCGTCAGGGAGTAGTTGGTATAATAAACGACGAATCCCGGCGCGCTTTTGTTCGGCTTTTTCACGTTTTTTCGCTGTAGGTAGTCGATCTCCACTTTTTCGCTGTCTTTTCCTTTGGAGTAGTAGCCTGCGAGCTTTCCGGCCTCTTCGAACGTGCGGTCTGGCAGCTCCTTCCCTTCGGTTTTCACGATTACATGGGAGCCGGGCATCTCTTTTGCGTGAAACCACCAGTCGCCTCCCGTCGCGAACTGAAACGTCAGCTCGTCGTTTTGGTAGTTGTTTTTGCCGACGTACATATGGAACCCGTCGGAGGAGAGGTAATGGAACGGCTTGCTTTTAGCCGCTCTTTTTTTGTCGCCCCGTTTCTTTTTCAGGTATCCGTATTCCACAAGCTCCTCACGGATTTGGGTCAGGTCGTCCTCTAAGACGGCGATGTCAAGGGCGGCGGAAATGCTCTCCAAATGGGAGATTTCCTGTCTCGTCTCTTCAATCAGCCGGGTGAGCGCCTCGTAGGTGCGCTTTAGCTTTCCATACCGGTCAAAATATTTCTTTGCGTTCTCCGTGGCCGTAAGCTGGCTGTCCAGGGGAACCGTCACCATTTCATTCGTGTAATAGTTTAAGGCTTCTAACGTCTTCGCCCCTTCGGGGAGGCCATAGCCGTAGCTGTTCAAAAGCTCTCCGTAAATCCTGTATTTTTCCCGTTTTTCCGTGTCCTTAAGCTGCTTTTGCTGCAGGCTGAATTTTTTGCGGTTCCGCTCCAGCGCGGTTGAGACGATGCGGCGCAGGTCAGACGATTTCTGACGGATTCGGGTGTATGTGTTGCGGCTTTCATAGTACGTCTCAAGGACTTCGGAAATAGAGCCGTACGTCTCCGTCTCATAATCCTGATACGCGGTGCAGGGGAGCGCGGAGAATTCGATCGGCTCTTTCCCGCGGTATATGATGTTGGGGGTAAAATTGGCTTCTTTGACGTCCGCCATCAGCCAGTCAAAGCTGTGGTACAAATGGAGCCGCTCGCCCTCGCTTAAGGAGCTGGTCGGAAAGTCCCCGTCAATGCCTGCGCGGCAGCAGATTTCATTGGCGATTAAGGGGCTGATCCCGGTATAGGAGCCATAGATGGCCTTGTTTATGGGCATGGGCTTCGAAAAGACCGTTTGAGAAAAAGAAGGCTCCGCGGCGGAAAGCGGGTCGCTTTTTTTTGTGGTTTCCGGTATGAAATAGCTTCTTCCGGGAAGGACTTCCCGGATGGAGCTGACCTGAGCGGAAACGCGCTTGATGCTGTCAATAATGGTTCCGTCTTCTTTTTGAAAAATGATGTTGCTGTGCTTTCCCATCAACTCTACCGTAAGCGTCTTTTGGCATAAGTCCCCCAGGTCGTCAAGATGCTCAATCTGAAAATGCAGGATGCGCTCTAAGCCCGGCTGGCGTATCCCCACGATTTTCCCGCCGGAAATGTGCTTGCGCAAAAGCATGCAGAAATTGGGGGCGGTCAGGGGGCTTTGCTTATTTTGCTTTGTCAGATATAAAAAGGGGAGGGACGCGCTTGCGCTCATGGCGAGGCGCCACTGCCCGTTTGGCCCTTTTAGGGTGAAAAGCAGCTCGTCCTTTTCTGGTTGGGCGATTTTGCTGATTCTGCTGTTTAAGATCGTATGGTTTAATTCGTGCGCCAGATTTGCCACGACAATTCCGTCAAATGCCATTTGATACCTCCAGGTGGATTCCATAATTGCGGCGGCGCGGTAAGCGCGCGGGCCTGCCTGTGCTATGCTTTCATTATATCCAATTGATTTGGCCGCGTCAATTTGATCTTGAAAAAAGAGGGCGCTCTTGTTAGAATGATGGATACGGCCTTTTAAAAAATGCGAAACATGAGGCTGGCGAAAGGAGCGGCAGGTTCCATGAAGGAAGAAGCTTACTTGGCGAAAACGCTTGATGCGCTTCACAAAAGAATCGCTGAGATTGATAAAAAAATAGAGGGCAACGAAAAGGACATTGCGTCCATGCAGGAATATGTCTGGGAAAATTATGCGGAGTTTGACGAATACGGCTATGAGACGTATGACAATAGCGCCGCCTATAAGAGCCGCGTCAAAGAAAAGGGCGAATATCAAAAGGAGAGGCTTCGGTATGAGCGTATGCTTTCTTCCCCTTATTTTGGCCGGGTGGATTTTTGCTATGAAGGCGAGGACGCGCCGGAGACGTACTATATCGGCATTGGCAATCTGTCAAAAGGAAGGGCGTTGGATCCGTATGTCTTTGACTGGAGGGCCCCGGTCTCCGGGCTGTTTTATGATTATGACAAAGGGCCGGCGAGCTTTGTGGCGCCGGCGGGCGTTTTAAAGGGGGAGATCACCAGAAAGCGTCAGTATAAGATAAAAAACGGGAGCATCGTCTATGTTTTGGAGAATGACATGAACATTGACGATGAGGCGCTGCAGCAGGCGCTGTCCGAAACGGCGGACGCCAGCTTAAAGAATATTGTCACCACGATCCAAAAGGAGCAAAATCAAATCATACGGGATGAGAGCCATCGAATTTTAGCGGTGCAGGGCTGCGCGGGGAGCGGGAAAACTTCTGTCGCGCTGCACCGGATCGCCTATCTGTTGTATCACAACAGAAAGCAGCTGCGTTCCGCGCAGGTTTTGATCCTCTCTCCCAACAGCATTTTTGCGGACTATATCTCCCGGATTCTGCCGGAGCTTGGAGAAGAGAACATACAGGAGATGACATTTGACGAATTTGCCTATCATGCGCTGCGGGAATATGGCGAGGCGGAGGACCGCGCCGATGAGATGGAGAAGACGCTTCATGCGGGGGAGCCGGAGGAGTATTTTGCCGTCAGGTCGTTAAAGCCCCCTACAAAAGAGGCGGAGTACAAGCAGACGAAGGCGTACATGGAGGAGCTGAATGGGTTTGCCTTAAGCCTGGAATGGGAGCTGATGGATTTTCGGGACTTTCAGTATAAGAAAATGGAGCGAAAGGAGACGGAGCTGTCTGACTTATTTTATGAGAAGTTTTCAGACGAGCCGCTCCTTAGCCGCATGGAAAGGATCGGGGAGCATCTGATTGACGCGGAAGAGACGCTCCGCGGCAAAAATATGCCGGAGGAGGAAAAGCAGGAGGCGCTTGACCGCCTGAACCGGATGTATCAGACGCGGGATCTGCTGAAGCTGTACAACCATTTTCTGGAAGGTACGGGGCGGGAGGCGATGGATGTCTCGGACGGCATACTGCGCTATGAGGACGTGTATCCGCTTTTGTATTTAAAATATGCCCTGCTTAAGCCTGCGAGGCGCAAGGAGGTGAGGCATCTGGTGATTGACGAGATGCAGGACTATACGTATCTGCAATATGACCTGATCGCCAAGATGTTTGACTGCCCTATGACTTTGTTGGGGGATCGGGCGCAGTCCATGTCGGGGGAGGAACGGGACGTGTTGACATTTTTGCCGAAGATCTTTGGGAAGGAGGTGCATCCTGTCTGCCTGGATAAGAGCTATCGCTCCACGCTTGAGATCATGGAGTTTGCGGGCCGGCTTAGAACGTCGGCCGCGTCGCCGTCAGTGAACCGTCATGGCGAGGCGCCGAAGGTGAGCCGCACAGAGACGAAGGATGAGATGTATGCGCAGATGGCGGCGGATCTAAAGCGGCAGGCCGGATGGGAGACCGCAGCGGCGCTCTGCCTGGACGCGGACAGCGCGATAGAAGCCGCAAGGGAGCTAAAGAGCCGCCTTCCCGGACGGGAAGTCATGCTTTTGACAAAGGACAGCATGCACTTTAAGAAAGGGATTTCCGTCATGCCGTTCTATTTGGCGAAGGGCTTGGAGTTTGACGCGGCAGTCGTCCCAAATGTGCAGGATTATGTGACGCCGCTGCACAGGCAGGCGCTTTACATCAACGCGACGCGGGCGCTGCATTGGCTTAGGCTGTATGGAACGGGGCGTTCTGGCTTGCTTGCCGCGTCAGAATTTGGGGATTGAATTTTTAGGAAAAATTTGTTAGAATAATAAAATAGCACGTAGTCTATTTATTTATCATGCCTGGACACGGAGGTCAGGGCATCCAAATCAAAGGAGTGATTCTATGTCATTTTCAATTTCATCAAACGCAAGGATGGTGGGAGGACTGTTTACCAGTATGTTTGGCGGCTCTAAAGGCAATTCTTCCGGCATGGGCGGCTTTAGCCTGTCTGAGTATGCCAGCATCCGAAACGGGTCTTACCACAAGCTGCTGAATTCGTACTATTCCTTAGATCAGGCGGATTCCGGAAGCGGCCCGTCTTCCAGCGGCAAAGCGTCCGCAAGGGATACGGAGAGGACGTATCATTACTGGACTCCTGACGGCACGGTCACAAGGACGTATGACAACAGCCTTGTCACGGACAGGACAGGGGCGATTAAGCAGAAGGACGACGCGTCAGAGACGGAAAAGCCGTCCTCCACGACATCGACTTCAAAAGACCAGGCTTCGAAGCTTGCGACGATCGAATCGGACGCAAAGAAGCTGAACAGCGCTCTGAACACGCTGATGGCTCAGGGCAGCAATTCCATCTTTAAGACGGAGACGTCAGTAGACAAAGACGGAAAGGTGACGACAGGATATGACACGGATAAGATTTACAAAGAAGTCTCTAATTTTGTAAATCAGTACAATGCGTTGACGAAGAGCGCGGGAGGCTCCAAAGTCACGTCGATCCGTTCCGCGTCGGCTTCTTTGGGGATCTATTCCAAACAGAATGAGAAGCAGCTCGCAGAGATTGGGATTAAAGTGGATTCCAAGACGAACACATTGTCCATTGACGAAGAGATGTTTAAAAAAGCGGACATGAAGGCGGTGAAGTCGCTGTTCCAGGGAAGCGGCTCCTATGGGTACAAGGTGAACGCGAAAGCGTCCTCCATTGACTATCAGGCGCGCTACGAAGCGACGAAGGCCAATACATACAACAGCTTTGGCGGCTATTCCAACAACTATTCTTCAGGCAGCCTGTGGAATGGGATGGTGTAGGCCGGCACGGCGCATTTTAGAGAAATCAGATGGATGAGCCGGCGTATTTTCTAATATGCCCTAAGGCAGGGCTTGTCCGTTTGGCATAGTTTAGGGCCGCTGCGCGGCATCACAGATTTCAAGTGGGATGGGTTCCTGCGTTGAATTCGGGATGCCGCGCAGCGGCTTTTTGCCTGCAAAGATAAGGATCCGTTCTTTGGCGCAGGGAGGCATGCTGTCAGAGGAGGAACGTGCTATCTCGTGATTGATATTCTATATTGATGCTTTGAGGGCATTGACAATATAAAAAATATTGATTCCTGCATGAATATTTGATATAATAAAAGAAAAAACGGGAGGAATCCATATGGAAATTCGTGTTTTAAAGTATTTCCTTGCCGCTGCAAGGGAAGAAAATATTACGCGGGCCGCTGCGCATTTACATATCACGCAGCCTACGCTGTCCCGTCAATTGATGCAGATGGAGGAGGAGCTTGGGGTCAAGCTGTTCCGCAGGGGGAAATATAAGATATTGCTGACGGAGGAAGGGATGCTGCTGCGGCGCCGCGCGCAGGAAATCGTTGACCTGACGAAAAAGACGGAGAAAGAATTGAAGCGCAGTGAGGAGGCCGTCTTAGGGGAAATTTTTATCGGATGTGGCGAAACGCAGAATATGAACCCGCTTTCTAAGATGATCGCCTCTTTCCAGCAGCTTTATCCAGAGGTAAGCTTCCACATCTATACGGCGATAGCGGATGACGTCACGGAACGTCTGGAAACCGGCGTGTTGGACATGGGCCTTTTATTGGATCCCGTGCAGGTCAGCAGATATTATTATGTGCAGATGCCGCTTAAGGAAACGTGGGGAATCTTGATGCGGAAGGATTCGAGTCTGGCCGAAAAGGAAGCCATTACGCCGCAGGATTTAGTGGGCCAGCCCTTGATTATGCCGAAGCGCCAGTCTGCGCAAAATGATCTGGAAAGCTGGCTTGGCGAGGACGCGGAGAGAATCCGTATGGTCTCGACGTGCAGCCTTTCTCATTTCAACCAGCAGGTCATGGTGGAGAACGGAGTTGGAAAAGCGATGGTGATCGGATTTCCTGTCAGCAATGAAAAGCTGTGCGTGCGCCCAATGGAGCCGAAGGTGGAGAGCGGCTGCGTTTTGGTTTGGAAAAAGAATCAGAAGATTTCTTTGGCGATGACGCGGTTTGTCGCGTACGTCAAAGAATATCTGGAGGGCGTGAGGGAAGAGGGCGGCGAGGATGACGCGGATGTGGAATAAGTTGAGAAAATCTGTCCTGATATGGAAAAAGATGATAAATGCGACAGCTATATGTCGCATTTGTTATGTTAGAATGAGGCGGTGGAGCAAGGAGTGGGCGTGATGCAAATAGAGCGTTTGGTTCAGATGGTATTTTACATTCTCAGTCATGGACACGTTACGGCAAAAGAGCTGGCTGACTTGTTTCAGGTATCGACACGGACGGTCTATCGGGACATCAACACATTGACCGTTGCCGGGATACCGATATTTTCCACGAAGGGAGTGGGCGGTGGCATATTCTTAATGGAAGGATTTGCGATAGATAAATCCTTATTGTCCGAAGAGGAGCGGCAAAGCATTTATCAAGGCTTGCAGATCTTGCGGGCCGCAAGGTACCCGAATGCAGAAATGGCGTTGAGCAAAATAGGAGCCATTTTCAGAAACGCGATGGAGGCCAAATGGCTGGATGTGGATTTTTCGCATTGGGGCAGTGAAGAGAAAGAAAAAATTCAATTTTCTGATCTACAATATGCGATACTGAACCGTCATGTGATTACGTTCCGTTACTTCAATTCGGACTTAAAACAGTCAGAAAGGGCGATAGAGCCTTTGCGTCTGGTTTTTAAATCGCACGCCTGGTATCTCATTGGATATTGCAGGAGCAGACAGGAAATGAGATGCTTTCGCCTGTCCAGGATGAAGCGCTTAAAGGTCATGCCAGAGATGTTTGAGAGAGACGGGCCGTCATGCGATGCGCTGACGTCAGAATGGAAAGAACTGCGCGAGATGCCGGTTTTGCAGCTAAAGTTCTCACCCGAAATTGCTTACAGGCTGTACGATGAATTTCAGGAGGATCAGATTCGCTTGTCTGAGGATGGGAATTATTATGTGGCAGCTTCGTTTGAGTTGAATCATTGGACCGTGCATTATCTTCTTTCCTTTGGAAAATATGTTGAGGTCATTGAGCCGGAATCTGCCCGCGCCATGCTCAAAGAACAGGCTTCTGACATCGTTAAGCTCTATTCCTTGTGAAGCGGGTTGGCACAGGGATGCAAAGCGGGAGCCTTTGGCTGCCTGGCGCATCTTGGAGACAGATTATGAATGGGAGGCATACGATGGAAAAATGGCTGTATGTAATGATGATTAAGAAGGGAAAATCGTACAACAAAGTCACGAAAGCTGTAATTACAAGGCACGTGGAGAATTTAAAAAAGCTAGACGCCGATGGGAAGATAGAGATTTGCGGCCCGTTCAAGGGCTATCCGGGCGTTGCCGGCATGGTTATCTTTAAAACGCAAAGCTATGAGGAGGCCGAAGCCTTGTGTAAGCAGGAGCCGCTAGTTGTTGAGGGCTATGCAACGTATTCGCTGGCATCCTTACAGGTGGCGAATAAAGAGAACCAGTATTTATTGTAGCGGACGGCGCGAAGCCGATTCAAGAATCCCCTGACTGCGTGCGGCGCGGTGGGGGATATTTTTAGGAGGGAGAATTGAAGTAGGCAAATGTATGGAGAAAATGTATGAAAAACCCTGTATCAGTGTTACGGAGCGGAGCCAATGCCGCGTTGAAGGAACTGTGTGCATAAAAAATGGAAGCAAAGGGGCTCGAACCCTTGGCCTCCCGCTAGTCAGGCG
>CANTEO010000028.1 GCA_947652855.1 uncultured Roseburia sp.
TCCAGAAAATATATTTGAATACATACATCATTATTTTACAGCGCATCTTGAAATTTGTCAAATCTTTCTATAATTACACGACTTTATAATATTATTATTGTGACTTTACACAAGCCACAACACAAATGTTCCAATTGAATGTTTACGCAATCCCATTCTTCCTATATAATAGAAAGAAAAGACAATTATAGAAAGGATGGCATATTTATGAAAAAGTTACGGAAATTCAAACCCTTCGCCTGCCTCATGCTCACGGCGGCGCTGCTGTTTGGCCTGATTCCCGCCCCGTTTCTGAACGCACAAGAGGCGCGCGCGGAAATCGCCCTGCCCTCCGGCCCCACAGAAGGCGCCTTCGGGGACAGCCTCACCTGGACGCTCACGCCGGATACGGAAGCGGAATGGGATTTGGAGCAAGGGGAGCCTTATCGGCTGACCTTAAGCGGCAGCGGGGAGATGCCAAATCTGGAGGCCTTATCTGCGCCGCCCTGGAGCGGCCACAGGGACTACATCACCTCCCTCGTCCTCTCTGAGGGGATCACAAGCATTGGGGACAACGTCTTCTGCAACAGCAGCAGCTTAACAAGCGTCCAGCTCCCTTCCACGTTAACCGTCATCGGGAACCGTGCGTTCACAAGCTGCCTCTCCTTAGCCCGCGTCAGCCTTCCGGACAGCGTCACGAAAATAGGCGAGCGGGCGTTCGAATCCTGCAAAAGCCTAACTTCTGTGCAGTGCGGGAGCGGGCTTCTTGAGATTGCGAACTGCGCATTCCAAAGCACGGCCCTTTCGGACATTCAGCTCCAAGAGGGGCTAAAGCGCATTGGAAAATGGGCATTTTGTTCCTGCCCGCTTACAGGCATTGACCTCCCGGACAGCGTCGCCTCCATTGACGAATATGCGTTCTATTCCTCAAATCTGACGGCGTTTCAAGTGCCAAAGAGCGCCACTTCCATCGGTACGCAGTTTCTTGGACAATGCAACCAACTGGCTCAAATTACAGTCGCGGAGGGCAACGCCAGCTTTCAGGCCATTGACGGGGCCCTATATGAAATGACAGACCATGCGCCTTACCGTGTGATCTGCTTTCCCGCGGCTTTGAGAAAAGACAGCCTCACCATCGCAGACGGGACGCAGGTCATTGACGAGGGCGCATTTCGGAATGCGCAAATCCCGTCCATTCTGTTTCCGGAAACGTTACGGCAAATCATAGGCTCTGCATTTTACAGCTGCCAAATCACCAGCCTCACTTTGCCGGACAGCCTGGAATTCATCGGATCAGAGGCGTTTGCATTTTGCGGTCAGATGACCTCCGCTTATATCGGAAAAAACGTAAACTGCATCGAATCGGCCGCATTCCGAGGCTGCGGGAAGCTTGCGGAGCTGACTGTTTCAGAAGAGAACGCCTGGCTTGAGGCGGAAAATGGCGTGCTTTACAGCAAGGGAAAGACAGAGCTTCTGCTCTACCTGATCCCAAATCCAAGCACGGAATTTCATGTCCCTGACACCGTGACGAAAATTTACGGTTTCGCATTCAGCGAAATAAACTCCCTGCAGGAGCTGTATCTGCCCAGGGGCCTAAGTCAGCTGGAGACGTACGGCATTCATTATAACCGCAAGCTAAAATCCATCTACTTTGCAGGCGACGCCCCTAGCATATCTAGCAAAAACTGCATTATGGGCAATGCGGCGAACCTCCTGCTCTACCGCGTGAAGGATTCCACCGGATGGGACGGCTGGACGGCCTTTACATTTGCGGAATGGGATCCAAACGAGGCGCTGACAGAGGAAGGGACAGTCGGGAATTTCTCCTGGAAGTATGAGGGCTTTAATGGAAGGCTGACCTTGAGCGGAAACGGCCCCATGCCGGAATTTGCCGAGACGGCCGAATCCATGGCAGATTCCATTCCCTGGCATCCATACCTAAGCGGCATACAGACGGTGGAGGCAAATGGCGTCACCTCCGTCAGCAGCTATGCGTTCTGCCAGGCCGGCCGCTTACTGCGCCTGGACACAGCCGGCGCCCTGGACGCTGTCGGGAATTTCTCCTTCCAAGGCTGCGGCGCATTAAAATACATCAACATCGCGCCTGTAATCTCCATCGGGGAGGACGCGTTTGCGGGAGACGCCTCCCTGCAGGACACCCTGCTGCTGGAGCATGCCGCCTCCATTGGCGCAAGGGCCTTTCAGGGCTGCTCCTCCCTTTCTTACGTGACGCTTGGCGGGAGGCTTCCTTCCCTGGAGGAGGAGGTGTTTGCGGGCTGCTCCGCGTTAAGCGGCCTCATGCTGCCGGAAAGCGTCGCCGCCATTGGGCCGGGCGCATTGAAGGGCTGCTCCTCCTTACGCTCCATCAACATCCCGGCTGCCGTGGAACGCATCGGGAAAGAGGCCTTCGCGGACATGACGGCCCTGGAAAAAGCCTACTTTTACGGCGCGTATCCAATCGCCATTGACGAGTTAAGCTTCTTGGGCCACAGCCCGTCCCTGACGCTATATTTCCGCACCGCGCAGCCGGGATGGGACGGCTTGGGCGGCTCGCTTTTCGGCCTGCCTGTCATAGGGCTTGACCGTTTCTACACCGAGCGCAGGGATCATTATTCCTTCCGCAACAGCGCGGCCTCCTTTGGCTACGGCAATGATTACCGGATGCCAAGGCAGCGCTATGTGGATGTTTTGGACAGCATCCCGTCCGGGACGTACTACTACGCCATCAACAAGTCCTGGGGCGGCTCCTGCTACGGCATGGCAAGCTCCACGCTGGCCTTTTATGAAAACAGCCTCTCCCTTTCAGACTATGTCCTTAAGGCTGAAAACGTCTTTGGCATGACGGCGCCGCAGGCGCCGGGCAGCCGCTTAACGAAGCTGATTGAGGGATATCAGGTTTCCCAATACCAGCCCCACATCTCCTCCTGCGGAGGGGCATTGCAAAAAAACATGGAGAATTATAAGGGCCTGATTCAAAAGATTGAGGAATTTGAGCGTTCCGGCGGCCTTGCCACAGACCCAAATGCATCTCCTATCGTCATTGCGGCATACGCCTGCTTTGGCGCGCACGCGCTTGTGCCTGTCTCCATCCGGCAGGCGGAAACGGGGGAATTTGAGATACAAGTATACGACTGCAACAAGCCCTCGGGCTTACAGACGCTGACGGTCAATAAGGCATTAAACGGCTTCTCCTATGGCGCCTACAGCAAGGCCCTCTCTTTCGTGGACTACACGGACATCGCCCGGGGGATGGACGGCATTACGCTTCACTCCAACGAGCCGAACGCGTCGCTGTACCTCTCTGTGGACAGGGAGGGCGTAAGCGTAATAAATCCAGACGGAAAAGGCCTGGATGAGATCGAGGGCGCATATGAGCAGAAGCCGTTTCAAGCCGCGGAAGAAGACGTGTTTGGCGGCATCCGCAGCTTTGTCCTGCCAAAAGGCGAGTATACCGTCACGGCGGCAGACCCCCAAAAGGAAGAGGCCGGGCAAAGCGGCGAAGCCGAAGGAGACATGACCTTCTATCTGGCGACAGAGGATATCTTCGCAGAAATCACAACGCCGGATGAAGACGCCATGCTTCACATTGACACACTGGAAAGCCAGGCCGGGGAGCTTATGATCGCGCTTACTCCAGGCGAAAGCGAACAGCCGGACGAGGCAGCCGAAATCACGCTCGTCAGCAAAGACGGCACGGAACGCGACATTGAAGTGGGCGGGCGCGAGGCCACGCTGCAGATCAACACGAACGAGGAAAGCATCGTCATCACCGCGCCAAACGGCTCCGAGATCTTAATCGACGGCGCCAAGGCAGAACAGGCAGCAGAGGGCGTCCACGTTTCCTTCAAAAGCGAGCCGAATGAAAACCCGCTGAAGCTGGACGGATTGCAGGCATCCGTTTCCTGCGACGCCGAAAACAGGCTGAATGGGACAGTGACCGCTGATTTGATCTGCGGCTCCAAAGAGCCGCTTGCAGGAATCTTAAAAGCGGAATATTTCGACCAGGACGGCAGGCTTGTCGCATCCTGCTCCAAAAACCAGAGCTTTCAGGCGGGCCTGAATTTTGCGGCCCTCTCCATAGAAGGCTTAAGCGCCGCCTTTTCACAAACGGAAGGGGACGTGGCTTTGACCTGTAAGCTGACGGCCTCCAATGCGTCAGGCAGCTTTACCGCTTCCAAAACGGTAACGGGAATGGCAGTCTCCCTGACAAAGCAGGAAGAGCCGGAACAGCCCGGACAGCCAGAAAAGCCTGTCACGCCAGATCAGCCAGGCAAACCGGATCATCCGGAGAACCCCGACGATACGGAACAGCCGGACGATAAGCCGATTACGCCAGCGAATCCCGACGACACGGAACAGCCGGACGATAAGCCGGATCAGCCGGAGAACCCTGACGAGCCGGAAAAGCCCGATCAACCGGAATTGCCTGACAAGCCGATTACGCCAGCCACGCCGGATGAGCCGGAAAGGCCCGTCACGCCATCCACGCCGGATGAGCCGGATAAGCCCGTCACGCCATCTACGCCGGCTAAGCCGGATAAGCCCGTCACGCCATCTACGCCGGATGAGCCGGATAAGCCTGTCACGCCGCCTACGCCGGATCAGCCGGATAAACCAGACAAACCAAACGACAAGCCGGAAATCCCCTCGATTGACCCGCCTGACCCGGAAAAAGACCCGAACGCCGTTCAGAGCATCAAGCTAAGCCCGTCTAAGGTCACAATCGGCGTTGGAGAGTCCTTCCAAATCAAGGCGGAAATCTTCCCGGCGACGGCGAAGAGCCAGGCTTTGACCTATGTTCCAAGCAACAGCCGGATTCGAGTGAACGCAAGCGGGAAAGTGACCGGCGTGACGGCAGGAGACGCCTGGGTGATTGTAAAATCAGCCAATCAGGTGAAAAAAGCCATGCGGATTGAGGTCAAAAAGGCCCCGAAGAAAATCACGCTGAACGCGAAAAAGAAAAAGCTGAAAAAAGGGAAATCCTTCCAGCTTAAAGTAAAGCTGCCTCGCGGCACGGCAAGCTATCGTCTGACCTTCTCATCCAACAAAAAATCGGTGGCGAAGGTGTCTCCTACCGGGAAAATTAAAGCGAAGAAAAAAGGGAAGGCAGTGATTACAGCCAAGACCTACAATGGAAAGAAAGCGAAAATAACCATAACTGTTAAGTAAAAAAAATGAGGGCGCTGCAAAATCATCAAATTAGATGGGTTTGCGACGCCCTCATATGTTGCTATTATTTTTCCATACTCTTCCATTGCTTTGCTCAAATTCAACACGTTCCGAAACCGCTCATTGATGAAGAATAGCACTTCCCAACTGTTTCTTTTAACTGTTCAAACAACGGAACCGATTAATAGATTTGCCTTCCATACTTTCTTATGTCCTCCAACAAAAACTCATTTCGAATGCTGTCATAATCAAAAAGGTCAATTTTCCGAAGCGTATTGATTTCCAGGATATCGTTTTCTAACCTGGAGAAATCCTTACATCCATATACGACAAAATCAATGTCGCTCGTTGGCGCTGCCGTTCCCGTTGCAAAAGAGCCAAATAAGTCCAGCCTCCTGACGCCATGTTCTTTACAGATTTCAGAAACAGCCGCGATCAATTCTGGAATTGGCATAACATTCATCTTACTTCCCCGCCCCTCTCATTTGACGCTACATGTTCCGCTCTTGAAGATAGCCTTCCAGCATCCCGGCCGCTAGGCCCACGATTTTCGGGCAAGGCCTTTTTTTGTAATATTCCTCCGTCCGCTCGCTTGGCTTAGGGTCATTGTCTTTCCCCGGCAAGCCAAGCATCTCGCGGCAAATTATGCTCCCCGTCTCTTCCTTAAACCTGGCCGCCAAAAGCTGAATCCTCTCATAATGCTCTTTTTTTGCATCCATATCTTTTGGCTCTGAGTAGCCGCATATCGCGCCCGCGGCCATAAACATCCCGCTGACGGCGCCGCAGACCTCCCTAAGCCTGCCCATGCCGCCCCCAAAGGAAGACGCAAGCCGAACCGCCGCGTCAAACTCCATCCCCATCTCCTTCGCAAACGCCCCAACGACCGCCTGAGCGCAGTTATATCCCTTTAAGAAAAGCTCTTCCGCCTCTAACGCCTTTCCCGTCTCCCGTTCTTTCCCAACCTCCATCGTCTGTCCCTCCTATCCTGCGTCTACCTGATCCATAGACGCAATAATGTCCCGAATCTGCGTTGTGTCAATTTTGTATTTTTTTAACATCCGCTCAATCTCCTGCCGGTACTCCCGAATGCACTGCGCGCTGTATTCGATGCGCGAGCGCAGCTTCTGCCTGCGCACCACCAGATTGTGCTTCACCTCCACCATCTCTTTCTTTTCCACCAGCGCGGAGGACTGATTCACCCAAACAGACGCGTCATACAGGCGGTAACGCTTTAAAAGCCGCACCAGCTTCGTATTATAGTACTCCATGTCGTCATTCGCCTGACGGAATTTTTCACGCTCTTTCAGCTCATTTAAGTACTGCTCCCAGATATAGTTGAATTCATAGGCGTTCTTCACATGGTATTTTTCCCTGGCATAGTCCACGGCGTTCGTGACATTGACATATCGAAGCTTCACCTTATTCAAAAGCACAATCGCGCGGTTCATATTGACCTCAGACTGCCGGATTTCCGTCTGGTTCATGGAAAATTTCAAAAAGATCGCAAAGCCGCCCGCCGCCGCGAGGAAGATCATGCCCATCCAGGCATAGGTCGTGTCCATCTGAAAAGAGAGCTGCATCGTAAGCAGGGCCGCCATGCAGGCCGCCACGAGGAACAAAAGCGCAAAGGAAAGGTTTTTCAGCGTCTTCTGCTGATGCATAAGCTCCATCTTATTGTAATGCCATTCATTCTTCTCCCCCTCCAGGTAATTCATGTCTTTCTTTACCATGCTTTGATACGCCTCGTTTTCCTTTAAGCGCACGATCGCGTCCGGGATCTCATCCTCCTCCTGCTGCATCTGGACAAACTGCACGTCAGAAATCTTTTTCTCGGAATTTTGATATTCATCCCGCATATGGTTCAAATTCTGCACGCTTTCCGCAACGCTGCGAATCTCCGTCAAATCCTCCCCGGGAAGCTCCTCCAAAAGCTGAATGTCCTTTAAGTAATCCGTCACGATCCGGTACTCCGCCTTCTCTTCATTCAGCTCCTTGCCCGCCTGGGCCATCTGCTCGCAGCGCCTTACAATGTATTCTTGTATCTTCGCATTGTCGCTTAGATCCTCAGGCTCTTCTTCAATCCGTCTGTACAGCTCCTCCTGACGCAGCCGCTCCTCTTCCTGACGCCTTTTTTTCCTTCTTTTAAAAAATCCCATCACTTACAGCTCCTTACATACGCTTCTTTCCATTGTTCCAACACCTGTTCCGGCGGCTCCTCCGCTTCCGTCAGGCCCCCTCCCTCTCCTGCCCCTGGCAGGGCGCCTTTCGCCAATTGAAGCGCAAATTCCTGCTGGCTCTTTGAAAGGGGATTCCCGTTCCTCTGATACGCCTTCCCAAAGCAAGCCGCCGCCTCTTCAAAAAAGAACAGGCCCGCATATGCCGTGCCAAGGTTATGCCAGACATTCCCCGCAAACTCCCCAGACACGCCGGGAAGCTCCAAAATCTTCCGATACTCCATAATGCAGGAGCGACGCCTCTTTTTTTGAAGCAGGCGGTCTGCGCGGATCTTCCTGCATTCCAGCTCGCTTTTCCCTTCAAATTCCATCAATGCCCGCCGCATGGATGAAACCTCTTCCTTTGTGCAGTAATTGCAGCCGGACGCTAACGCGGCGATAAAATCGGCAAGGCCATCTTTCCTGGCGGAAAGCGTCTTAAGGCGCGTCGCAAGCGCGGACATCTCAAGCTCCCCGTCCACCCACTCAATCAGTTCCTCCTCCATAAAGGAAGGCTCGACCAAGTCAATGTTCTGCTTCAAGTAATGGCACAGCTCCTCCAATGAATAGACATTTAGCGCCATCTGCTCAATATAGTACGGCACAGACGCGATTCGATGGGCGCACAGCAGCATTTTTCCCATATTATCCCTCCCCTAAGACAGCCGATACCGCAATTGTATATTCCCATGTCTTTTCCGTGCTCCGCCGGATTTCCCCAAATCCCAAATCCATCACGCAAAACCGGATGCTGTCCGCGGAAAGGGGCTTCGCCAAAATACGAAGGCGCGTCGTCTTTTCCTCCCGTTCCGTTAAGCCGGAAAGCGCAATGGGCCGGACAAGCGGCTTTCTTTCCATCGGGGGCCAAAACCAAAGATCCACGGAAGGGCTTCCGCTTAAGATCACTTCGCACTCTCCGCCCGCTTCATACCAGTTCTCGCCTGCCACAATCAGGGGAAACATATCCTCCTCCCCCTGATCCCATACTTTAACGCCTACATTCACCCTAAGCTCGTTGTCCCCAAGATAGACAAACGGC
The DNA here is from genome assembly GCA_947652855.1 of uncultured Roseburia sp. Lineage (GTDB taxonomy): Bacteria > Bacillota > Clostridia > Lachnospirales > Lachnospiraceae > Roseburia_B. Next base: position 8,401 of record CANTEO010000028.1, read on the forward strand.
CACTGCGCCTGCCCCGCCTTTACCGCAGCCCCATAGCAGGCGCCTTTGCTAAAGAGGTTTTTGCCCATAAACGCGCGCCTGCCCTGACAGATGACGTCCAATGACGCCCGCATCCACTCGCCGTCAAACCCGTCCCCGATCAAATATGCCGCCGACACCGGAAACCCGGCGAGGGATGCCTTGGCGATCTTCGCAAATTCCGCGTCAGGATCCTTAAGCAAAGCCTCATAATGGCTCTCCTCAATGGACGCCACCTGCGGGTCTGTTTTCCTGTCGCGCGTCAGCCTCCAGCACAGAAGCTTTCCGACCGTATAGTAATATAGCATCACATCGTATCCAAACAGCTCTTTCGGCTGGCTTAACGCATAGTAGTAAAAGCACTCCCTGTAATCAAAAAGCAAAAGCCGCTCGGCGGGAAGTCCCATCCATTCCATGAACAGGCCAAACAGCTTCCGCATCTCCAGATTCATCGTCTCAGAGGCAATCGCCAGCCGCATTGGGACCGGCTCCTCTTTTGGCGCGGGCGCAAAGCCAATCAGCCGTTTTATAAACTGAAACAGAAGCCTGGCCGCGTCATGGACGTCGCCCCACATCTCCACAGACTGAAAACGGAGGGCGCGCCCAAGCAGGCAGTCCATAAACGGCTCCTCATCCTCTTTCGCGCGCCGCTTCGCCTCCTCGCCATAAAACCACTGCCCGCTCTCCTTTTTTTTGTACAGGCACAGCGGAACCTGATACGCGTCGCCCCCCGCCACCATGCTGAACGTCCCAGGCTCCGGCATTCCTTCCGCATAATAGCTGACAATCGCGTATTTTTCATTGATGTCAATGCCAACGTATCTCTCTGTCATAGTTCTCTCCGGTAATCTGTCATTGCTCATTCTTCTGCCTTTATTTTAAAACCGTGAACATCTCAGACGTCACCTGATCCAGCCGCTCCATCTGCCGCATCCCGCGCATCAGGCCCTCCATGTCCCCCATTTCCTTCTGATCGGACAGTCCGCAAAGCCGCCCATAACGGCTGCCTCCTAGCCCTTCCTGCAAAGGAGGGCCATAAAGCGTCCCTTTCTCCACGATCTCCTTCTGCCCGTCCGCCTCTTCCAAAATCCGGTAACGGATGGCCTCCCCGCAAAACAGCGTCAGCTCCTTCACGAAAATGCCCGTATAGCTCTCCGTCATCTCTACGGCGGCATATGCGCCGTCCGCATCCTCTGCCCGCCAGGAAAACCAGGCGCGCCCGCGCTTTTTCGTCCGGTATTCCACGTACTGCTTGTCATAAAGCTGATACCGGATTAAAAGCTCCTGCGGCAGCTCTTTATAAAACGGGAAGGCGACGCCCTGAAATAAAAGCTCCTTTAACAGGCCCTCCGCCAAATCCCCCTCTTTTTCCATCAGGGACGGCTGCTTTACGATATGCGAAAGCAGCGCAAGGCATAGCGTCACGGTCATGTCCCTGCCATCCTCCCGCCATTCCCGTAAGTCCTTATGCAGCCCTTCCGGGAACGTCCCTTCCCCGGTAATCGCCCGATTCGCAAAAAAATTCAGGTACGCCCTTTTTAACACAGAGTCCCCAAACGGCGCATACGCCCGATAGGCGTCTTCTGCACAGTCGACGGAGCGCGCCGTATAAAGCATCTGCGTTAAAAGCCGCTCCGGCAGGCCGTGCGTGTCCACGTAAAAGCCCGCGGCGCTTTTGTAAACGCACGCCATGCGCTCCGTCGGGCCCTGATAATAGCGGCACAGATACGAAAGCATCGTATCGTTGTATTTCCCGTCGAAATATGTCTTCTGACAAAGCCAAAGCAAAATCGGGTCTTCCTTCTCCTCCAGCTTTTCAATGAAATACGCCAAAAAAGGCACCAGCTTCGCGGGAGAAAGCCGTCCCGCGCCATACGTCTCCACAATGCCGTACGCCTGCTCATAGAGCCGCTGCTCCATGCAGGCCGCTAACGCCTCATTCCGCTCCTGCCCATCCAGCAGGCTAAAATCCGCCAATCGAAACGCGCGCCTCATCTCCTCGGGCGCATCCATCCCCTTAAGGATCCGAACCAGCTTGGGAAAAAGCGCCGCCTGATAGGACGGCTCCACTTCATCGCTCTCCATCACCGTCCAAAAATAAGCCAGGTCTTTCTCCTCAAACAGCTCCCATGCCTCCCGGTCCGCAAAATAATACAAAAGGTAAGGCAGCTTCTTCGGGGAATATTCCATGCACGCCTTGATATACTTGCCGGGGTGCATCAGCTTCTCCAATTGATAGATGCTCCCGCTGCCATACCGGTTGCCCTGCCGGTCTTCCAAAAGAATGGCATACTCGTTCGAATACAGCGGAAAATACGCCTTGCGTCCGACCAAAGGCGCCACAATCGGCTGCCTTAGCTGCTTTTGAATGACGATCACGCGCGCCATACCCGGCAAAAAGCAGCTTAGCCTATGCATAAACAGCACGCCAGAGAGGGCGTCGGAGATCTGGGGAGAATAAATCCCGCAAGACAGCGCCTCTTGATATATGACCGCCAGATTGTCGTCTATGCGCCCACGCTCCATCTGCTCATATGCAAACTTCTCCATTTCAGGGCGATGCGCCTCATATACGTTCGGCCACTTCTCCTTCCCCGCAATGATGTTCACATATAACATGGCCTTTTGCCGATAGCCAAGCTGATGGTTGTACTTAAAATACATCCGAATGATCTTTGGGACCTCCTGAAGCCTCGTCTCATCCATGGATAAAAGATACGCCTCATAAAGCCCGGTGATCCGAAGCTTTTTCTCAACGCCCAACGCGTACCAGCGGAAAAATGAGGCTCCATGCTTTTGGTTTCGGATCAGGTAGGCGCAAATGGCGTGAAGCGCGCCCTCGTCCTCCCCCATAAGCGCATAGCCCTCCTCAAGCAGCGACAGGACACTCTTTTTATAGGGCAGCTTTTCCGGGGAATCGGAAAACAGCTGCTTCGCTAAGGGCCTCGTCAAAAGCCCCCTCCTCCTGGCCCAATTCAGGACGACAAGCTCAAACGCGCCAAGCTTGCGCAAAAGATACGGCTCCTTCTCATACAGGCCGAGCGCCTCGGCATACAAGACCGGGCTATAGGCCCCCTCCATAATCCGCTCCTCCAAAGCCTTCAGCTTCAGATACGGGTTTTTCTCATAATCCGCCCGCAGGAACAGAAGGCTAAAGAACAGCGCAGGGCTTTCCTTATGCTCCAGATAGATCCGCTCAATCTCATCCGCCAAACGGACAAGGTTCTTCTCATCGTATTCCATCAGCGTGCAGATGTACAGATAGTATCCCCATTCCGGGCTTTTTTTGTCCTTCCATCCACGCTTAAACTCATTTAAGATCCATTCCGCCTCCTGCCTTTGCCCATTCGTCCAAAACGCCTGTGCCTTAAACAGGCGGTGCCAGGCATTTTTTGGCTCCAGCGCCGTCAGGCGGTCTAAGATCTCGTACGTCGAAAACGCCCATTTCCCGGTCGTAAGCCTCTTAAGGCGGTAGTCCACGTAGGCGTTCAAAAGCTTCACCAGGCACTCCTTGACCTGTTTCCTGTCAGCGTCCCGCGCCCGCGCCCCCTCCGGCGACGCCTGCACCGACACCGTAATTTCCTGACGCGCATTGCGTAACGAAAGGCGCCCGAAGTTTTTTCCGGAATGCATCTTCTCTGGATTCAGGTAAAACCCAAGCTGCGCCTCGCTCCCCAAAAAATCCGCAGAAGTAAGCAGCCGCTTCTCCGGCTCAATGAACGCCGCGTCGGAGGAAACCTCAAATTCCACATATCCCCACGCGCTTTTTCGAACGCATGCCTCCTGCCTGATCTTTTGCGAAACGCCGGACACCGTAAGCTTTTCCTGGGCAGCCTTCGCCAAAACCGGCTCCTTTAAGCCACAGGCCAGCAAAAACTCTTCCAGGCTCACGTCCTGGCTCACTCCCCCGAGGATCCCTCTGTAAAAAAACCGCTCTTTTGTCTCCTCAGGCTGCATCAGCTGCATAAACCCAGGGGAACGGAACGCCCTTTTGGCCTTCTCCCAATCCTCCTTCGCCAAATCGGCAAAATCAGAAAGCCCCCGCAAAGGCCCCTCCGCCAGCCTCTCACAGCGCGCTGTGACAACTACGGAAAACGGCAGCGTATACTCGCCCTGGCTGCACGCAATGCAAAAAAATCCTTCCTCCACGTCTCCTTCTAAAAGCCCGACGCTGTGGAAGCAATACGAGAGCTTCCTCTCCCCGCCGCTTAAATAAGGCTGTGGGCATACCATCCGCGGATGGGATGAGTACACGATCCCACGGACGGGAACATGGGTTTTGCTCGCCAGGGCCACTTCCCCCTTCGCATCGTCCCCCACGGCAACTTCAATTTCCACCCTGCCAACGGAAAATTCCACGGCCGGCCCTATGCACTCCACCCTGCCGCTGGCAAGTTCTTTGATCCGTTTTCGCACGCCTTTTCCCGCTCCTTTTCTGTCGCTCTGTTGCTTTTTTCCTAAAAAAGCCTATAATGTATGTATTATACCCTATCTTACATTCAAATTCAACCGGAGGTCACCTGATTATGCTAAAACACAAAGACCATTTCCATGGCAGCGATTTAGAGAAAATTGAGCAATACTACGGCGTCAAAAAAGAAGACATCGTAAGCTTCTCCGCAAACGTCAACCCGCTTGGCGTCTCCCCAAACCTAAGGAAGACGCTCTCGGAACGCCTTGACGCGATCACAAGCTATCCCGACCGGGACTACACGTCCCTGCGCAGGCACATAGCGGCCTATGTCCAATCCGACATGGAAAACATCATTGTAGGCAACGGCTCCACCGAGCTGATTTCCCTGTTCATTCAGATTGAACGGCCAAAAAAGGCGCTGATCCTGGGGCCGACCTATTCCGAATATGAACGGGAGATTTATCTGGGCGGCGGCACGACGCACTACTACCCGCTAAAGGAGCAGGACGGCTTTCGCTTATGCCTCGCCGACTTTACGGCGCGCCTAAATGAAAGCATCGACCTTCTGGTGATCTGCAACCCAAACAACCCAACCTCCTCCTCCATCACAAGGGGGCAGATGCGGCAAATCTTAGACGTGTGCAAGCAGCATGACATTTTCGTCATGGCAGACGAGACATATGTGGAATTCGCCGAATGCATGGAAGAGGTGTCGTCCATCCCTCTTACGAATGATTACAACAACATCATCATTCTGCGCGGAACCGCCAAATTCTTCGCCGCGCCCGGCCTTCGCCTGGGCTATGCCGTGACTGGGAACCGGGATTTGATTAAGGCCATCAACACGCGCAAAAATCCCTGGACGATCAATTCGCTTGCGGCCATCGCCGGAGAGCTGATGTTTTCTGACGCCGACTATATTGGGCAGACAAGGCGCCTGATTTCAAAGGAGCGCGAAAAAGCCTACCGGCTGCTTAGCGAATCCCCCCATTACAAGCCTTATCCGCCAAGCGCCAATTTCATGCTGGCAAAAAGCTTACGGGAAGACGTGACCGCACAGGATTTGTTTGAACGCGCCATCCGGCGGGGGATGATGATCCGCGACTGCTCCACGTTCCCATTCCTGGATCAGGCGTACATCCGCTTCTGCTTTATGAAGCCGGAGGATAACGAACGGCTTATGGCGTGCCTGCTGGAATAGCCGCGGACTGCGCCGCCAACGCAAAACCGCCCAACTGGCTGGCCCAAACAGCCTGGCGTGCCTGCATCGTTGTTTGCCGGCCCCAACATGGAATGTTCAGCGCATCACTCTGCTTGACAATTTTGTCTATATATGATAGACTTTCGTTAGTCTATTATATATAGACATTTTTTATAAAAAGATATGGGGTGATTTTTTATGGAAGAATACGCATTGGGCGTCATTGAAAGCAAATTTGCAGATATCGTTTGGGCGAACGCCCCGCTCTCCACCAGCGATTTGGTTCAGCTTTGCGGAGCGCGCCTGGGATGGAAACGGACAACCACCTACACAGTGCTGAAAAAATTCATCGCGCGCGGGATTTTTGAGAACGACAGCCGCACGGTAAGGGTTTTGGTCTCAAAAGAAGATTTTTACGCCAAGCAGAGCGCGCTTTATGTAGAGCGCTCGTTCGGAGGGTCTCTGCCAGGATTCCTGGCCGCGTTCACCTCCCAAAAAAAGCTTTCCGAACAGGAAATCCGGGAAATTGAAGAAATCATTTCGGGCCATGCCAAATAAGAAGGGAGGAACGGTCAATGGAGCATTTTTTGACAAACGCATTTCTGTACACCTTACGCGCCGGGTATCCGGCAGGGATTGCCGTCCTGTTTTTATTGATTGCCCGCTTTCTCTTTGACAGGCTGCATCTGCCCAAAAAATATGCCTGCATCCTTTGGACGCTCCCGTTTGCGCGGCTGCTGCCCGCAGCCTGGCCGCAAAGCGGCTTCAGCCTCCTGCCAAAGCATTCGGCGGCAAGCCCGGTTCTCGTCACCATGACGGGGCAAGCCCCTGCCCGTTCAGACGGTCAAGCCCTTCTGCCTTCCGTAGGGCAAGCGGTTTCCAACGCGGCGCGGTCAGCCGACGGCAATTTTGCGCAGGCTCCCGTATTCGCCCTATCCCTTCTGTGGGCGGCGGGCGTGGCCGCCCTTTTCCTATACGGCGCAGTTTCTATCCTCTATTTGAAATGGAAGCTGCGCGCCAGCGTTTTGGCGGAGGGATGTTCTGTCAACTCAAGTCCCGAAGGCGGTCGGCATAAAAACAGCCGCATCTACCTTGCGGATCACTTAAAGAGCCCGTTTGTCATGGGTCTTTTCCGGCCAAGCGTCTACCTTCCTTCTGACCTTCCCGAACACGTAAGGGAGTATGTGATCCGCCATGAGCTGGCGCATATCAGACGAAAAGACCCCATCCTGAAGCTTCTGATGTTTTCCCTGACGGCCGTTCACTGGCATAACCCGCTGATCTGGGCCGCCTACGCACTCTGCTGCCGCGACATGGAATATGCGTGCGACGAAGCGGCTGTCCGCTTAGAAAACGAAGGCTACCGGAAAGCATATGCGTCCGCCCTGCTTTCCCTCTCCATCCAAAAAACCGGAAACGCCAGGATGTTCCCTTCTTTTTCCAAGGGAAGCCCCAAGCAGAGAATTCAGCATATCATCGCGCATCAAAAGCCGCTTGCGCAAGCCGGCATTCTAGGCGCCCTCCTCATCGCCCTCCTTGGCGTGGGGCTTCTCACAAATCCAAAGGAGAGGGGCGGCCAGCAGGCAGGCTCCCCTGACAGGACGTCGGGCGTCGCGCATCAGCCCGACGAGACAGAAGCCCCTTCGCGGCTGACGGCAAAAGCCCCTTCCATTGACCTGTCGGCAACAGTAGGGGCAGACGGCGCCCGCCTCTATTACGGGGATGGGACGACGCTCGTATTCGGCGGCTATTTTGGCCTGCTCTGGTACTCAATCCCAGAGCGGCGCGTGCTTGGCGGCCTGGACGTTGGCGCGATCGGCTGCGGCAGGACGCAGGGCGGCGACGCATGTGAAATATGCATTTCCGAAGACGGGACGACGGCCTATCTGCACCCGGCCGGCTCCCATGAGATGTATGTCTACTCCATCGCCGAAAACACGCTGGAGCAAAAGCCCTTTGACCTGTCCGGCATCCCGCTGTTTACAGACTGCGCGGACGGGCAGACAGTAAGCGACGGCGAAGGCGGCGTTTATGGGGGGATCGTCTTTGCAGATACCATTGGCAGCATTTCCTGGTACGGGTTTGACAAAAGGGAAAACGGCCTGCTTACGTTTGAAAGATGCTTTCCCCCGCCCGGATATGAAAACGCTGTGGATTTTGCGCCGGGAGACATCTATGACCTGAAAGCGGCATCCATGTTCATTGACGGGCAGATACGGACGGTCAGGGACGAAGCCGCGCTTTCCTGGCTGGAGGAGAATTTATCGACGGCCTCCCACGTTCAGGGCGGAACCGCCTGCCCGTTTCTGGATCCCATGTACCTGACAAGAACGGACGGCGTGATCGGGATCATCTATCCGGCGACGGACAGCTGCAGCATGTTTCAGGCGTCCGGCGGGCAGTATGCGTACGGACAGGGAGAAAACGACGTATTTTGGGATTGGTTCAAAGACTGGAAGAAGCGGCTTTAGCAATGGGCAAGCTCGCAATCCCTTTCACTTTTTCGTCCGCAATCCTCATCAGCTCCCTCTCGCTCTCCAAATCCCCCGGATAAGGATGCCTCTTCGCGGAAGCCTCAAACCGCTCCCTGACCTCTTCCGCTTTTTTTGCATCCTTCTCCCACAGAAGCGCGCAGATGTATTCCGTCCGAAGCACGCCGAGCAGCTTTCCCATCTGCCTCATAAAATTTTTCTGCCCATCCGTCTGCCATTTGGCAATGGCCTCTTCCTCCTGACCCAAAAGCAGCGCGCAGCAGATCCGGTCACAGCACAGCAGGCTTTTGTGCAGCCCGCTCATGGCCGTGTCGATCGAGAGCAGCCGGTCAATCAGCCGCTCCGCCTCCAAAAAATGAAGCCCGTCCATAAGCCGCTCCTCATAAAGCGCCGCCATCACAACAGACATACTGTTAGAAAGCTCCTCGTCTGACGGCATAAAAAACCATTCGTTGGGCATATCCTTAAGGCGCACGCCCTTGGCAATCTGCTCATTCGCTTTTAGCTGCACCCAAAACGAGCGAAGCGCCACAGGCGACTTCCCAAGGGATATGGCATTATACCCGTCATTGTTTACCGCAGCCAGGCGCAGCGGGACTCCGTTCATGAGCGCCAGCCCAAGCCCGTCTACGCTTAGAATACGAAAAAACAACGGCGCATGCCATACGCCCGCTGCGTCAAGGCCGACGCTAACGGCCGCGGACAGAAACGCAAAGATCAGGTTCGCAAGAGAGCCTCCCAGGTTATAGAGGACAAACGGCGCCTTCCCATTCAACAGCTTTGGCGGGGACATAAGGCACTGCCCGCCCGTCCCTAGGATCTTCATCCTGCGCACGACAAAGCGTCCGTCCTCTTTCCTCCAAAGAAAGCTGCCAATCCGAAAGGAAAGAAAACGATATCCTGTCATAAGGCCGAATGCAAGATGGCCGGCCTCATGCAGAATAATATGCAGGAAATGCGTCACATACAAAAAGACCAGCGACGTGGCTATGACAAACAGAAAACTCCCATAAGACTCTCCCATTGCATGCTTCGCCTCTTTGGATGTGACAATCACAAGGCCGCTGGCCATCCCGCTTGTCAGCGCAAGAAGCGCATAAAGCGCCTGGCCTCTTTTTTGGGGCGCCTTCCCACGCTTTCTTTTTTTACCGTTTCCTGCGCTTTGAGGAAAGCCCTCTTCACATTTCTTTTGATCCATCTTCCGTCCCCTTTCGTCTTCTATCTTTTCATAAAACGCCCTCGTATGCCCTATCCCCATATTATACACCTAGACAGCGGCTTTGTCTCCTACAGCTTCTTCCACATTTTAGAATGCGCCGCCTGAAATAATTTTCTTCATTCCTCTTGACAAACCTAATTTTTTATATTATTGTATTAATAAATTAATACACGAGTACAGAAAGAGGTGATTCAATGGCATGGAACCTAAGTTCCGACCGCCCGATTTTTATGCAGCTCATCGAAATCATTCAGCTTTCGATCCTGTCCGGCAAATATGCCCCAGGCGGCAAGCTGCCTAGCGTAAGGGATCTGGCCGCTGAGGCGGCGGTGAACCCGAACACAATGCAAAAGGCCCTTGCTCAGCTGGAAAAAAGCGGGCTTGTTTTTTCCCAGAGAACCAGCGGTCGATTTATCACGGAGGACGCAGCTATGATTGAAGAATTAAAATCCACTCTTGCCAAAGAGAAAATAGAGCAATTTCTAGAAAGCATGAAACAGCTTGGCTATCAGAAAGAAGAAGCCGTCACGCTGATAACTGAATTTTTGAAAGGAGAGCCATCATGAGCGCACTGTTAGAATGCAAAAACGTAAGCAAAGCCTACGGCGGAAAAACCGCGCTAAGCCATATCAGCCTCTCACTGGAGGGCGGGCATATCATCGGCCTGCTTGGGCCAAACGGCAGCGGGAAGACAACGTTAATTAAGCTGATTAACGGACTTTTGACGCCAAGCGAAGGGGAAATCCTCATCGGGTCACATCCGGTCGGCGTCGAAAGCAAGAAAATCGTCTCCTACCTTCCCGACCAGACCTACCTGGACATGAATCTGCGCGTGCAGGATATGATAGATTATTTTAAGGACTTTTATGAAGACTTTGAGGAAAAGCGCGCCTATGACATGCTTGCCAAGCTGAATATCAATCCAAAGGACAAATTAAAGACGATGTCCAAAGGAACAAAGGAGAAGGTGCAGCTGATCCTGATTATGAGCCGCCGCGCCAAGCTGTATGTTTTGGATGAGCCAATCGCAGGGGTCGATCCCGCCGCGAGGGATTACATTCTAAACACCATTTTAAGCAATTACGACGAGGACGCCGCCATCCTCATCTCCACGCACCTGATTGCAGATATTGAAAACATCCTTGATCAAGTCATTTTCATCAAAGAAGGCCAGGTTGTCCTGACCTCTTCCGTAGAGCGCATCCGGGAGGAGCAGGGGACATCCATTGACGCATTATTCCGGGAGGTATTCAAATGTTAGGAAAACTGTTAAAACACGAATTTAGGGAAACTTCAAAGCTGATGCTTTCCATGTATCTCATTTTAACCGTAATAACGGCTGTTGGGGCCGCCATGGCCGGGCTTGGCCTGTTGGACCATATGGGATTTTTTGCCTCCATTTTCATGATGATTTATGTCCTAAGCGTTTTTTCGCTGTTCCTTTTGACTGCGGCGTACCTTGCAATCCGTTTCTATAAGACAATGTTTGCAGGGCGCGGATACTTAACGCATACGCTTCCGGTATCCCCCGCCGCCACCTTAAACGCAAAAGTCCTGACTTCACTTGTCTGGCTGTGCCTCTCTTTTCTGATGTGCATCCTCTCCTTTTTGACGATGTCCCTAAGCGCATCCGGCCCGCCAAACGCCATTAGCCTCGACCGTTTTCAACAGGAACTGTCCACCGTATTCGGCATGAGCTTTGCAGCCTCCATCTGCCTGCTGTCCGGCCTCTTTGTCAGCTTTTGCTTTCATATGTCATTAATGGTGTTTGCAAGCCTTTCCATCGGGCAGCTCTTCCAGCAATACCGGATCCCCGCCGCAATTGGCGCGGGCATTGCATTTTACGTCATTCAGCAGATTATCTTTGCGGCGACCCTCCTTGCGTCAGGCATTGACCTGATGGAGAACATGGATACGGCGACGCACGCCGCGGAAATATCCGGCTTTGTGCAAAAGGTCACATTCCTGTCCGGATTGGAAATGCTCCTGTTTGGCGCAGCCTATTACGCCATCTGCCTTTTTATCACAAAAAAGAGGCTCAACCTGGAATGACATTGTTCCATGCCGCGCGGCTTAATCGCGAAAAAAATCCCGGAGGCTTTCCATTTCAAGCCTCCGGGATTTTTCACCCGCTGCCCTGTCCCGATCATGGCGCTCTGAAAAACGATGATGTCCCGGATCTTCCACAGATGGCGGATGTTCTAATTTTTAATTGATGCTCAATCCTGCGCTTGCATATCCTGCGACTGTATTAATCAAAGACAAGCCGCTTGACGCCGCTGAGAACACCAGCATCAGCCGGGTCTGAGACGTCACCGGAATCGTAAGCCCGGTAAGCGCGCCATTTAACAATGTCCCGACAGAAAGAATCCCGGTAAGGGACGGCGTCAGGCTAATCAGAGTCCCGGCAATCGGGGAAAAAACATTGTTCGGCGTCGTAGATTGATAAATCTGCGCATTCACCGTAACCGTGGAGCCGATTAAAGAAAGAGCCGCCGTCGTGCTGAAAAATGCGCTAAACGACGTAATGACGCCGGCGCGTGGAACCTGAAACGCAAAGTTAGAAAGCGTTCCGCTGGCATTTGTTATATCAATCGTAGATCCCAGTACGGTAAGCCCCTGCGCGCTGCTCCCAAAACCGACAAATGCGGGAATGCCTGCCAGGCCTCCGGCAATTGTTGTCAGGGAAACCGGAACTCCCGATGCAAATGGTATGATTGCGCCTGAGCCAGCAACGCCCGTCGCCCCGGTTGCCCCAGTCGCTCCCGTCGCCCCGGTTGCTCCATCGGCTCCCGTCGCCCCGGTTGCCCCAGTTGCTCCCGTTGCTCCCGTTGCTCCGTCCGCTCCCGTTGCCCCGGTTGCTCCCGTCGCTCCGTCCGCTCCTGTTGCTCCGTCCGCTCCCGTCGCTCCGTCCGCCCCAGTCGCTCCCGTCGCCCCGGTCGCTCCATCGGCCCCGGTTGCTCCCGTTGCTCCTGTTGCTCCGTCCGCTCCCGTTGCCCCAGTCGCTCCCGTCGCTCCGTCGGCCCCGGTTGCTCCCGTCGCCCCGGTTGCTCCCGTTGCTCCTGTTGCTCCATCGGCTCCCGTCGCCCCGGTTGCCCCGGTCGCTCCGGTTGGGCCTTCATCCCCCGGGCATCCTTTCGGCCCCTGTATGCCAATTGGGCCAGTTACGCCCTGTATGCCTTGCGGGCCAGTCACGCCTTGCGGCCCCATAGGCCCGGTTGCCCCGGTTGCTCCGGTTGGCCCCGGGACGCCCCGCGGACCTGGAATCCCGACGTCGCCCTGTGGACCCACCGGGCCGGCAGGGCCTGTAGGGCCTGCTGGACCCTGCGGCCCGACATCGCCTTTTGGGCCTTCACACCCTGGATCTCCTTTTGGGCCAATATCGCCGCGGACGCCCTGTATGCCCTGCATTCCCTGAGGGCCGGCATAGCCCCTCGGGCCAGCGTAGCCCCTTGGGCCAGTGTTTCCGGTAGGCCCTACCGGGCCGGTATTCCCCCTCGGCCCTCTGGCTCCCGGAGCGCCTGGAATCCCCTGTGGGCCAATAGGCCCTGAATCGCCCTTGTCGCCTTTTGGCCCGGGGCAGCCCGTATCCCCCTTCATCCCCTGCGGGCCCATAGGCCCCTGATCGCCTTTTGGCCCCGCTGGCCCGCGCTCACAACAGGTAGGTTGGCGCTGATCCTGGCAGCAACCGCCTGAACTTTTTTGATTCATGCAAAATACACCCTTTCTTAAAATATTTGCAGAATAAGAACTCCAAAAAAGCATCCTTATTCTACAAATATTTAATGTCGCTTTGCATTTTTTGTTCCTTTTTTCGAAAAAATCAGAGCAGAAAAGACCGATTCACCCGAATAAACCTAAAATATGCACAACATCATCCCCTTTAGGGGCCGCCGCTTGAGTCGGCGCCCGCTGCGACGCGGAATGTGGGTTCCGCCTTCCCATTCAGGCTGTCAGAGGTCCTTGGCAAGAGCGGAAACCGTTTCCCATTCCAGCTTAGAGCCGCTTCGTGGGTTATTTTAATTCTTCTGCAAATTGTCAAAATACTGCTTGTTATAAAGATATGCTTTCGAATAGGGCTTGCACAATCCAGCCCTTTCGTTGTACTCGCCCGCCCTTTTCCAATCTCCCATTTTGTCATAACAGACGCACAATTGCAAAAGCGGGATATAATCATAGCAATCCGGCAGAATAAACCCGCCAACGTTTTCTCTTTTCGGCGTATTCAGCGCAGCTTCATACCAATATATGGCGTTTTGGAAATGACCGCGCTCCAAAAAATAGTTTCCGATTTCACAGCACAATTCCGCCCTCGGCAAATCAAAGCTCATGCTGCGCAAAAGGGACAGCAGCGCCGGCTGCTCCTGCCCCATCCGAAGATAACACTCGGCACAGACAGAACACGCCTCTATCTTATTTTCAATCCACCCCTCCCTGGCATTCAAAAATTCTTCCAGCACAGAAACCGCCTCTTCGTACTGCTTGTGATAATACAGCTCCCGCCCATAGTAATACTGCTGCCGCGCCTCCAAGCGCTTTCCCTCCGCGAGCATCCTCTGATAGATTCTTAAATTTCGATCCGGATCCCCGGCATTCTTTTTTTTGTGAGAAACCGCAAGATCAGAATACACCACCCTGCCGCTTGGAGGGATCACTTCATGGACTTCCCCAACCCAACGGTACCGCCCATCATTTTTAATCCACCTTTCCCTATAATAAGAGAAGGATGGCCGCCCGGCCTCGTCAAAAGATGTATGGTATTTCATCATCACGATATCTGTATCCAAAGACAGCGACTGCTTTAACTGTAAAAAAGGCTCCTTTTGCGTCTCCTCCAACACATCGTCGGCGTCCATCCACATACAATAGTCCATAGACGCCTTGGAAAAGGAAGTATTTCTGGCATCTGAAAAATCTTCCTTCCACAGATACGAATAAATCTTCGTCGTATACCCGGACGCTATTTCCACCGTCCGATCCGTCGAGCCAGTATCTACAATAATAATTTCGTCTACCAGCTCCGCTATGCTGTCAAGGCAGCGCCCAATATGCTCTTCCTCATTTTTGACAATCATGCAAAGGCTAATTGTCGGCATACGTCCACCTCCCCCTTCTTTGACTTATTGCCTGCAAAGCTTTACTATGCTCAAGCTCATGTTGATTTCAGATGCGCATTCGGATGAGCGCCATGCAAAGGACAGCATGGACGCGCAAAGTATTTCCATAATAAAATATCTTGACAAAACAAGCGTCTCCTTCCGCTTTGCCGCCTCCGCGTATGCGGCATACGCCATCTGCTCACAATCATTTAGCATGGGGGTTATCTGAATAAAGCCATGCTTTTTCATCACCGTAGAGACATCATAGTTAATCGCATAAAAACCGGGAGTCAGCGCCACGGAATCATAATTACAGAGCGTGATATTTTGAGTGGTATCCGGTATATTCATGAAAAGCGGAAGTCCAAGGCACTCCGACATGGCAATTTCCTGACTGAAAAATGATGCAAATACGCTGTTTTGCGGATAGCCTGGAGGTCCGGCCGGCCCACATGGCCCTGGCTCTCCTCTTGGCCCCTGCGGCCCCGTGGCTCCCTGCGGCCCTTGCGGCCCGGTAACCCCCTGCGGGCCAACGGCTCCACGCTCTCCGGGACATCCGCACGGCCCCGCCTCTCCTCTTGGCCCCTGCGGCCCTGGCTCCCCGCGCTCTCCGGGACACCCGCACGGCCCCGCCTCTCCTCTTGGCCCCTGCGGCCCGCACGGCCCGCGCTCTCCGGGACACCCACACGGCCCGCGCTCTCCTTTTGGCCCGCATGGCCCTGGCTCTCCTTTTGGCCCCTGCGGCCCGCGCGGCCCCGTCTCTCCCTTTGGCCCGCATGGCCCTGGCTCTCCCTTTGGCCCCTGCGGCCCGCACGGCCCCGTCTCTCCTTTTGGCCCGCATGGCCCCGTCTCTCCCTTTGGCCCGCATGGCCCTGGCTCTCCCTTTGGCCCCTGCGGCCCGCACGGCCCCGTCTCTCCTTTTGGCCCGCATGGCCCTGGCTCTCCTTTTGGCCCCTGCGGCCCCGTGGGCCCGCGCCCACAAGGACAGCAAGGCATATCCGGCATCCCTTCCGAACACGCCGGCTTCGGCTTACAGCAAGAGGCGTCTGCACATTCTCCCACCTCCGCGCCGTCATTGCCAGTTGACCCGGACAGCGAAGCAGCGTTTGCCCGAGAGTAAGCATCTGTGGAAGGTCGGGGCGCGCTTTGTCCATTTGATCTGTAGGGAACCCTTCTTACGCCGAACAAATTCGGCGGACGAAACATCCAATTTGCATTCGAGTTATTCATAAAAACCACCTCATCTCTATCTGATACTCAACAAAAACGCCACATGGCAGTTTGGGATGCCCGATACTAAATGATATGCACAAAACACAATTTCGTTTTTCCGGGCTTCATGCACAATTTAAAAAACGGCTAAGCCCAAACGCCCTCCTGCATTTTTGTGTATTTTACAAAAAATACTGAACTTAGGATTGAGAAATTTCCAAAAAGTACTATAATAGAATTATCATATTTTAAACAAGGAGGATTCTTATGCAACTGATTCAGGGAAAAGATTACGATGACATGAGCCGCAAAGCGGCGAATATTATTTCTGCGCAGGTGATCTTAAAGCCAAACTGCGTGCTTGGCCTGGCGACAGGCTCCACGCCGCTTGGGACATATGCAAATCTGATCGAATGGCACAAAAAAGGGGATTTGGACTTTTCCGGCGTCTCTTCCGTCAACCTGGACGAATACAGGGGGCTGCCGGCTGACAACGACCAAAGCTACCGCTATTTCATGAAGACAAACCTATTTGACAAAATCAACATTGACCAAAGCAGGACGTATGTGCCAAACGGCATGGAGCCGGACAGCAAGAAAGCCTGCAGCGACCATGACAGCATCATCGAAAAATTGGGCGGCATCGACTTACAGCTTCTTGGGCTTGGCTTAAACGGCCATATCGGCTTTAACGAGCCGGCTTCGGAATTCCCGAAGGGAACGCACTGCGTGGATCTGACGAAAAGCACGATTGAGGCGAATTCCCGCTTCTTCGCCTCCATTGACGACGTTCCGACCCAGGCATACACCATGGGAATCCAGAACATCATGCTCGCAAAGAAAATCCTGATTATCGCCAGCGGCGCAAACAAAGCGGAGATCATCGCAAAGGCATTCTTAGGGCCTGTGACCCCGGAAGTCCCGGCCTCTATCCTTCAGATGCATCCGGACGTAACGCTTGTGGCTGACGAAGCCGCGCTGTCTGCATACTTAAAACAGAAAAGCGAAATGGAGGGCTAAGCATGGTCATCAAAAACGCCCTCGTATTTACAGAAGACTGCAAATTTGCAGAAAAAGACGTGTATATTGAAGGGGAGCGCATTGCGGACACCGCGTCCGACGCAGAGACGGTTGACGGCAGCGGCTGCTATTTGATTCCCGGCCTGATGGACATTCATTTCCATGGCTGCGTTGGGCATGACTTCTGCGACGCGACGCCGGAAGCGATTGGGGCCATTGCGGAATACGAGCTGAAAAGCGGCGTCACCTCCATCTGCCCGGCATCCATGACGCTGTCTGAGGACGAGCTGGTGAAAGTCTGCGAGAACGCGAAGAATTACCGGGATTCCTGGAAGCCAGGGACGTCCGCGAGGATCTGCGGCATCAACCTGGAAGGGCCGTTTATCGCCATGAACAAAAAAGGCGCGCAGAACCCAAAATATGTCACGCCGCCAAACGCAGGGATGTTCCAACACTTGATTGACGCGGCGGACGGGCTTGTGAAGCTGACGACACTTGCGCCGGAGACGGAAGGCGCCATGGACTTTATCCGGCAGTTTTCCGACAAAGTGCGGATCTCCCTTGGGCATACGGACTGTGACTATGACACCGCAAGAGAGGCATTCCTGACGGGCGCAAGCCATATCACGCACCTGTTCAACGCAATGCCGCCGTTCACGCACAGAAAGCCCGCCTTAATCGGGGCCGGCTTTGACACAAAAAAAGTGACGCCGGAAATCATTTGCGACGGCATCCACATCGACCCCTCTTCCGTTCGGACCGCATTCGCCATCTTTGGGGACGAGCGCCTGATCTTAATCAGCGACAGCATGATGGCGACCGGAATGCCAAACGGCGACTATTCGCTTGGCGGCCTGGCCGTGACGATGAAGGACCGCCTGGCGACGTTAGAGGACGGGACGATCGCCGGATCTGCCACGAACCTTTTAGACTGCATGAGGATCGCCGTTCAAAAAATGGAAATCCCGCTGGAGAGCGCAGTCAAATGCGCGACCATCAACCCGGCGAAGGCCATTGGGGAGGATCAGGAATACGGCAGCATAAAAGCCGGAAAATATGCAGATATGCTGCTGCTCTCCAAAGACAGCCTCGCATTAAAGAAGGTCATCTCTCATGGCGTTATCGTCGCATAGGACATCCTGACCTTAAATTCATTTGGAAACGCTGTAGGAACTTTACTGTTCCGCAGCGTTTTCTTTCATTTACATCAAGCGCCAAACACAATCCGATTGAGAACAGTTCCTTTTTCTCTCAATTATATGCTATAATAATTCCATTCTATGAAAAGGAGAACACGATCTATGAAAAAAAGAACATGGAACATTGGCTCCGCCTTTCTGGCAAGTCTGTTAGGATTGACCCTGTTAAGCGGCTGCGCCGCAAATGAAAAACCAGCTGCGCCCGACGCTTCCACAGAAAGCTCCGAAAGCGCCCCTGGCATGGCAGACAATTCCGACAATCCTTCCGGCCTTTCAGCAGCAAGCCAGAGCCTTGGCGAATTCTCGTTGGAAGATATTGAAGGAACTGCCTACACGCAAGACGTCTTCAAAGACTATAGCTTAACTATGATCAACATATTCACCACATGGTGCTCCCCCTGCATCAACGAAATTCCAGACTTAGAGCAGCTCCGTCAGGACATGGCTGACAAAGGCGTGAATGTCTTAGGCATTGTGTTAGACGCAGCGGACGGCATGGGCGGCACAGACGAAACAGCCATTGAAAGCGCCAAGCTCCTGGCAGAAAAAACCGGAGCCGCCTACCCATTTTTGGTTCCAGACCAAAGCCTCCTAAACGGAAGGCTGACCGGCATTGACGCCGTGCCTGAGACCTTCTTCGTAGACCAAGAAGGGAACATTGTCGGCGAGACGTATTCCGGGAGCCATAGCTTAGAGGATTGGACGGCCATTGTGGAGTCCACCCTTGAGGGCCTCAAATGAGGCGCCGCAAAGCGGCTTCCCCCTCCTGCCCCCTCCGCGAGAAAGCAAGACGCTATGGCGGCTTCCTCCTGGCGGCTCTGGGCCTCCTTCTGATGGGCTTTGGGATTGACCGGGGAGAGCCAGGCATTGTCTTAGAAAAAGCAATTCATATCTGTATGGAGTGTATCGGAATTGGATAAGAAAACAACAAAACAAGAATGGAGGCGCCACAAAATCCAGGCTCTTTGGGCGCTCCTTACCAACAGCTACCTTGTAGGGTTCCTTCAGGGAAAGCTCTACAAAGGATCCTTAAAAAATCTCTGCCTGCCTGGATTAAACTGCTATTCCTGCCCGGGCGCCATAGGCGCCTGCCCGATTGGCGCAATGCAGGCCGTCATAGGGAGCTGGAATTTCAAATTTGCGTTCTACGTGGCAGGATTCCTCATGTTCCTCGGCGCATTGACCGGAAGGCTTGTCTGCGGGTTCCTCTGCCCCTTTGGGCTGATTCAGGAGCTGCTGCACAAAATCCCGTTCCCCAAAAAAATAGGCACATTCAAAGGAGACCTGCTGCTTCGCAAGCTAAAGTACGTCATCTTAGCCGTCTTTGTCCTATTGCTGCCCCTGTTTTTGGTGGACGTATTGGGGCAGGGCGCGCCGTACTTCTGCAAGCTGATCTGCCCCGCCGGCACTTTGGAGGGCGGAATCCCCATGGTTTTGCTCAACAAATCCATGCGCAGCGCAGTCGGATGGCTCTATGCATGGAAAAATACGCTGCTGATCCTCACTGTCGCGCTGTCCATCTTAATCTACCGGCCCTTCTGCAAATACATCTGCCCCTTAGGGGCAATCTATTCCGTGTTTAACCCGATCTCTGTATTCCGCTATCGGTTGGACAAGGAAAAATGCACAGGCTGCGGCGCCTGCAAGACAGCCTGCAAAATGCAGATTGATCCGGTGAAGCAGATCAACTGCCTGGAATGCATTCATTGCGGGGCCTGCAAGGCAGCCTGCCCGGGGAAGGCAATCCATTAGCGCATTTGGCTTACATATCGCTTCCAATGCCATGCCTACCCGAAACTGCAAAACAAGAAACAAAGAAGCCTGCCTGCGGCCCTGACGGAAAATCAGGGCCGCAGGCAGGCTTTTCGCTTTCTTTCGAAAATATCTGCTGACTTAGCCGCGCTTTGGCGGGTGGCCGCCAAAGCGCATTCTATTTTACTTAAAATACCTCACCCCGGACTCAAACAGCTTCATGTCCTGCTCTCCGTAAATATTGATAGCTACCGAACGGCCTTTCCGTTCCGCGTGCGCCATCTTGCCCAGGATGCGCCCGTCCGGGCTTGTGATGCCCTCAATTGCGGCATAGGAGCCGTTGATGTTCCACTCCTCATCCATTGTCGGCTGCCCGTCCTCATTGACATACTGCGTCGCCACCTGCCCATTCGCAAACAGCCTGTCCACCCATTCCTTCGGCGCCACGAACCGCCCTTCCCCATGGGAGGCCGGATTGCAGTATATCCCGCCAAGCTTGGCGCCAGAAAGCCACGGCGATTTGTTTGTCACGACCTTTGTGTACGCCATCTTGCTGATATGCCGCCCGACCGTGTTATACGTCAAGGTCGGGGAATCCTCCCTCTGCTCCACGATCTTTCCATACGGCACAAGGCCAAGCTTCACCAGCGCCTGGAACCCGTTGCAGATGCCAAGCATCAGCCCGTCCCGCTCCGTAAGCAGCTTTTGCACGGCCTCTGTCAGGCGCGCATTGCGGAACGCCGTGGCAAAAAATTTCGCTGACCCCTCCGGCTCATCCCCTGCGGAAAACCCGCCGGGAAACATAATGATCTGCGACTGCCCAATCGCCTTCTCAAACGCCTCCACCGAATCACGGATATCTTCTGCGCTTAAGTTTTGGAACACCTTGACAACCACGTCCGCGCCTGCGGCCTCAAATGCCCTTGCGCTGTCATATTCACAGTTCGTCCCGGGAAAGACGGGAAGGAACACGGTCGGCCTGGCCACTTTATGCTTGCAGACATACACGCTCCCCGCCTCATACAGCCCTGTTCCAACCGTTTCCCCGCCTTTTGTGGCGCGGGTCGGGAAGACCGCCTCAAGCGTCCCCGTCCAGGCCGCAAGCGCCTCCTCCATGGAAACCTGCATCTGCCCGCAGACAAATGAACGGGATTCCTGCACGGCCCCCACAGCCTCAGCAGCTCCTAAAAGCCCCGCCTCGGCAAAGGCCGCCGTCACCTCGCCCTCTCTTCCTGCGGAAACCTCCGCCACAATATCCCCAAAGCCCGGCGCAAACAGCGTGCCGTCTGTGACATCCTCCCCTAGCGTGACGCCAAGCTGATTCCCAAACGCCATTTTGCTGACGGCCGCCGCAAGGCCCTTTCCATCCAGCGCATACGCGGAGACGATGGCTCCCGCGCCAATCAGCGCATGAATGACGCGGTAGGCCGCCTTGACCTTCTCATAAGCCGGGAGGCCATAAGCGTCTTTTTCTGCCTTAAGCAAAAAGAGCGGATTGCCAGGGCGCTTCAATTCCGGCGTAATGACGTCGCCCTCCCGCGCCACGTCCACCGCAAACGACACCAGCGTCGGCGGGACGTCCATGTCGTTAAAGCTGCCCGACATACTGTCTTTGCCGCCGATGGACGGCAGGCCAAACCCAATCTGCGCGCTGTACGCGCCAAGGAGCGCGGCAAACGGCTGGCTCCAGCGGGACGGCTCCGCGGACATCCTGCGAAAATATTCCTGGAAGGTAAAGCGGATTTTTTGAAAGTCCCCTCCGGCCGCCACAATGCGCGCCACTGACTCCAAAACAGCATACGCCGCGCCATGGAATGGACTCCAGGAGGACAGATATGGGTCATACCCATAGCTCATCATCGTGACGGCGTCCGACGTCCCATTCGCGACCGGAAGCTTCGCCACCATGCTCTGCGTCTCCGTAAGCTGGTAGCGCCCGCCATATGGCATATAGACGCTGCCTGCCCCGATGGAGCCGTCAAACATCTCCACCAGGCCCTTTTGGGAGCAGACGTTTAAGTCGGACAGCTCTGCCAGCCATGCCGCCTTCCGATCCGACCTCTCCACGGCTTCTTTGACGGCAGGGATGGAAATCCGATCCAGATAGCAGTCTGCTTTGGACGGAATGTCAACGGCGACTTTCGTTTCCTGATGCGCGCCATTCGTGTCCAAAAAGGCGCGGGAGAGATTGACAATCTCCTTTCCCCTCCATCGTAAGACAAGGCGCGGCTCCTCTGTCACGACAGCCACCGGGACAGCCTCTAAGTTCTCTTCCTTTGCATACGCCAAAAACTTGTCCACGTCCTTTGGCGCAACGACGACCGCCATCCGCTCCTGGGATTCGGAAATTGCAATCTCCGTCCCGTCCAGGCCCGCATATTTTTTCGGAACCTGATCCAAGTCCACGTTCAGCCCCGGCGCAAGCTCCCCAATCGCCACGGAAACGCCGCCCGCGCCGAAATCATTGCATTTCTTGATGATGTAGCTGACCTCCTCCCTGCGGAACAGACGCTGGATTTTGCGCTCAGTCGGCGGGTTCCCCTTCTGCACCTCCGCGCCGCAGGTGTCAATGGAGGCGGTGTTGTGCGCCTTGGAGGAACCCGTCGCGCCGCCGCACCCATCGCGCCCGGTGCGCCCGCCAAGCAAAATAATAATGTCGCCCGGGTCGGATGAAAGCCTCCGCACCGCGCGCCTTGGCGCCGCGCCCAGGACCGCGCCGATTTCCATGCGCTTCGCCGCATAATTCGGATGGTAAATTTCCTTCACATATCCGGTGGCAAGCCCAATCTGATTGCCATAGGAGCTGTAGCCATGCGCCGCTCCCCTGACTAATTTTTTCTGCGGCAGCTTCCCTTCCAGCGTCTCCTCTATGGATACGGTCGGATCCGCGGCGCCCGTCACGCGCATTGCCTGATAGACATAGGTACGGCCGGAGAGCGGATCGCGGATCGCGCCGCCAAGGCAGGTCGCGGCACCGCCAAACGGCTCAATCTCTGTCGGGTGGTTATGCGTCTCATTTTTAAAATTCACCAGCCACTCTTCCGTCTTGCCGTCCACCTCGACCGGAACCACAATGGAGCAGGCGTTGATTTCCTCCGACTCCTCCTGATCGTCCAATTTCCCTTCTTTTTTCAGACGCTTCATCGCCATAAGCGCAATGTCCATCAGGCAGACGAACTTGTCGTCCCTGCCCGCGTACAGCTCCTTATGCGCAGCCAAATAATCCTCATACGCCTCCTGCATCGGCGCTCTATAGTCGCCCTCTCCAAATGACACGTCCGTCAGCTCCGTTTGGAATGTCGTATGGCGGCAATGATCCGACCAATAGGTGTCCAGCACGCGAATTTCCGTCAGCGTCGGGCATCGTTTTTCCTCATTCTCAAAATAATTGCGAATATGTAGGAAATCCTGAAACGTCATTGCAAGATTCAACGAACGGTACAGAGCCTTTAACGCCGCTTCGGACAGCTCTAAAAATCCGTCAAGCGCCACCACGTCCTTCGGCTCTTCATAACGGACGAGCAGCGTTTCGGGCTTTTTCAAATCCGCCTCCCTGGAGTCCACCGGATTGATGCAGTGGGCCTTGATAGCCGCAAGCTGGCTGTCCGTCACGTCCCCGCTGACGGCATACACCGTGGCGGTGCGGATCAAAGGCTCCTCCTCCTCATTCAAAAGCTTTACGCACTGCTTTGCAGAGTCCGCCCTCTGATCGAACTGGCCGGGCAGATATTCCACGCCAAACGACCTTGCCCCGCCAAGCTCAACCGCCTCCTCATAAACCTCATCGACAGGCGGCTCTGAAAACACCGTCCGAATGGCTTTCTGATACGTCGCGTCGGAAATATTCTCAATATCATAGCGGATCAGCACGCGCACCTTACTGACGGACGCAATCCCAAGATAGTTTTGGATTTCGGCTTTCAGCTCCTGTGCCTTTCCCGCAAAAGCAGGCTTCTTCTCCACATAGATTCGTCTTACATTGCTCATAGGTAATTCCTCCATATTGTTGTTCTCAATATTGTTATCTTATCATGGCGCACCTAAAACTTCAATCGAAAAAATCCTGATCCCGATCCTATTTTGAGGCCTGCCGCAAAAAAAGGGGCTGTCGCACTAAGTAATTAGTGCGCAGCTCCTTTTCTATGCAAAAAAA
>CANTEO010000029.1 GCA_947652855.1 uncultured Roseburia sp.
CCTTCTACGCCCATAACTATCTGGAACAGTTCAAGTGAATCTGCCCCAAGGTCAAAAGTCATATCATTCACATAAAACTCATCGTAATCACAAAAAATATCATATTGCTCAAAAATCACTTCAAACTTACCGTTTTCCTCTTTCAACTCACGAGTGATTGGGGATTTTTTCCTAATTTTAGAATAAAAAGGATAGACATATCCTTTAACGTCTGTGCTGCCATTTTCTTTCAGATAGTGAATCGTTATATCTGCATATAAGCTGGACAATTCTTCTGGCGGCAAATGTTCCGGCATACTTCCAGTTATGTTAAGGATATATTTATATTTTTGCTGCACTCCATTCCATACTTCTTTGCAATGATATTTTTTAATGGAAATAGACTCGATGATAAAATCATCATTTGACATCGTAGAGCTGTCCCCAATATTTTTAAGCTCCATCCCATCTTCCCAAGCAACTTTTTGATCATTGTTTAAATTTTCTGAAATTATACGCCTGACATCCTGCTCAGACAATGTGCTGTTCGATATCATCTGCTTGATAGATTCTTCGGATAAGCATTTTTTTGAGATCAATTTTTCCGCTTCTTCAACTGTTAAATGCTTTTTAACAGTTATGGCGCATTTCGTTTTTTTCTTACTGGATGTTTTTGCCGTGATTGTAGCGTCCCCTTCTGAAAGAGCCGTCACCACTCCATATTTATTTACAATCGCAACCCTGCTGTTATCGCTTGTCCATGAAATCGTGTCTGTGGAGTTTGTCGGCTTTATTTGCGCATTCAACGTTATAATATCTCCTATAGATATCGTGGCGCCAGAAACGTTCATCTTTACGGATTTGCTCTTGATCTTAGAAGCTGCATTCGTGGCAAAAACTGAGGAAATGCATACTGATACGATCACCGCAAGAATACATACTGTTCTAAAAAAATGAATCCTTTTCATTCGAACGCCTCCTACTGCATTACTGTCATTAATAAAAATTTAGGGCATAAGAACATCTCTTATGCCCTGCTTCTTTGAATCGCTCTCAATGCCGGTGGCGGGACTTGAACCCGCACTCCGTTACCGGAAATAGATTTTGAGTCTACCTCGTCTGCCAATTCCGACACACCGGCTTATCTGTCCGTTTTACCGGACAAATAATATATTAGCATACTTTTCCAAAAAACACAAGTGTTTTTTGCAATTCTTTTCAATTTCCAACACCGCCATGCAATATCACTCTTTCCTGAAGCCATGCCAGCGGCGCGATCCCCCTTTCAATCAATACATATCCGCAAATTTGTCCCCTTCACGCAGCTCAAACTGGCGCGCAGCTCAATAACGGGCGATGAAGCTCCCTTTTAACTTCACATACTTGCCCGCACCAATCGCTTTCACATTTCCTATTTCATAGAGATACGACGCACCGACTGAAAGCCTACCGGAAAGATGCACTTCGCATTCATCCTCATCCCACTCCACATAAGAAGCTTTTGAGGAATACGTTTTCCCACTGGAATCCGAAATCAAGACATAGCTGTCCCCGTTCCATTGAATGTCTTTGTTAAAATCGAAGCTAACCGTACACTCCATCCTCCCGTCATCATAATCCTCATCATATTTCGCTTTTTCCACAATCAAGTTATGGCGGTGGGCAGAAACCTTCGCCGTGACCGTTACCGTCCGAAAGGACGACGCTCCGCGCGCCTTTACGCCGGCAATCTTAATTTTATATGTGCGGCCAGGCTCCATGCCGTCAATATAAATTTCACATTCATCCTTGTCCCTATCTATCAAATAGCCCTGGTAAGACTTTCCTTTATTGTCTTTTATGGAAGCCACCTTTGCATTGCGCCTCCAAACGACCTTTGACGCAAACTTCACCTCCACTTCCCCATAGGCGTCATCCACGGACACCTTTAAGACGCGGATGTCCCTGGAAGAGGATCGCATCTTCGGAATCTTAACTTTAAGCGTCAGCCGGCAGGACTTGCCGGATCTATATCTCCTTAGGCCATTTATGACAATCGTGTATGTCCGTCCATGCTTCATATTCGCAATCACAATGTCGCAGCCATCCTCATCCGTATCCAACAGATAGCCACGGTAAGGATTTCCCTGACTGTCCTTTACGGATAAGACTTTTGCCGCATAATCCCAGGACACATCCGTCAAAAAATCCACTTCCAATTCTGAGAGCGTTCCCTTTTCTTTCTTTATATAATGGTTCGCAATCTCGCCTTCATAAGTAACCTTTTTCACACGAATTGACTTTCCAGCGCCAGAGGCCGTAGCCCGAAAGCTTAAGCCAGGGGACGCGGACGCTTGCTGCGGAGCCGCGCCAAGCAAAACAAAAAAAGCCAAAATAACAAAACTAATTTTTTTCATTCCTTTCATGATGCAATCTCCTCCCATATGCAATAAGCCATTCTAAATATTTTTCGTCAAAGTTATTATATCATTTTTCTCAAAAAAAGCAACCTGTCCAGCCAAAAGCATCACGGAAATCCATTTTCAGGCTTGGCCTGGGCGGCGCATCGTTTTTCCTATCCCTGCCATCTTCAAAATCTTTTTATAAATTTCCTCATTTGCTATAGCTATTCCGCACAAAAAATGTTAAACTGTATCTGTAGTTTTTTATATTTTAGACAAAAGCTATTTCGGTCAAATTAAATTATGAAAAGCAGCTTTATCACTTTTGACCAAAAGGGCAGGTAAAGGGGGGAATGCGTTTCATTACATATACAAGGCGTTTTATAACGGATCATTGGACATGATCCGTCAATCACAGCGTAACGCCCACAAACGGCCTGGTGAAGGATCCCCTTCTCCATTCAATAAAATCAATTCAAAAATGAAGCAAAACCATCATTTCTAAACGATCAAGGAGGGAACAACTTATGAAACAGCGTTTTGAAAAGCTGCTGGCCTTCGCGCTCTCGGCATCCATGTGCCTGCCGATGCTGCCAGCAGAGACGGTGCGCGCCGCCGATCCCGGCGTCACCTTCACAGAGGCGGAGCAGGTCTTTGTCAATGATTACGGCCAAAACCGCTCCACAAAGATCAATGACAACTGGAAATTCTACCTTGGCAGGCTTTCCGGCGCCTCAAGCAAAGATATGAACGACGCGGACTGGGACAATGTGGATCTGCCGCACGACTTCAGCATTACGCAGGACTTCACTGCAAGCGGCGAGGCGGAAAGCGGCTTTTTGCCTGGCGGGACGGGATGGTACCGCAAGCACTTAACCTTGTCGGAATCTTTGGGCAAAAAACGGGTGCTGTTAAACTTTGACGGCGTTTACTCCCACGCAACCGTTTATGTCAACGGGGAGAAGGTCGGGGAGCATCACTACGGCTACACGCCGTTCGCCTTTGACATCACAGATTATGTCGTCTGTGACGGAGCCACGGAAAACATCATCGCCGTGGAGGCGGTCAACAACGTGCCAAGCAGCCGCTGGTATTCCGGAAGCGGCATTTACCGTGACGTGAACTTAATCGTCACAGACCCGGCGCATATCGCATACAACGGCGTCGCCGTCACTACGCCCAACTTAAAAAGCAGCAACGGGGCGGACGGCACGGTGAACACGGCTGTGGAGGTGCAAAATGACGGCGACGCCACAGTAAACGTCACAGTCCGCAACTCGATCTATGAAAAAGGCGGAAAAGCGCCTGTAAGCTCCAGCGAAAAATCCGAGGCCCTTCCCGCAGGGAACGCCAAGACAATTCAAACTTCTTCTAAAGTGGACGCCCCGAAGCTTTGGTCCACAGACGAGCCAAACCTTTATTATGTAAAGACGGAAATCCTGCAAGGAAACACCGTGTTGGATTCCTATGACACGGAGTTTGGCTTTAAGTGGTTTGAGTTCGTGGACAACAAAGGCTTTCGGCTCAACGGGGAAAGCTTAAAGATCAACGGCGTCTGTATGCACCACGATCAGGGCGCGCTTGGCGCTGCGGCATACCACGACGCGATTTACCGTCAGATGCAGATCATGAAGGACATGGGCGCAAACACGATCCGCATCACCCACAACCCGGGCGCGGAGGTTCTGGTGGACATCTGCAACGAGCTTGGCCTGCTTGTGATCGAGGAGTTCTTTGACGGATGGGAATGGCCGAAAAACGGCAATTCCAACGATTTCTCCACGCATTTCACAAAAAACATGGAAGAAGGAAATCAAGTCATTGGAGGCAGCACATCCATGACATGGGCTGAATTCGTCCTAAAATCCACCGTCAAGCGTGACCGCAACGACGCGTCCATCATTTTATGGTCGCTTGGGAATGAGATTGATGAAGGCAGCGGCGGCGGGCCTTGGAACGTCCATGCGGACAATCTGATCCGTTGGACAGAAGAGGTGGATCAGACGCACCCGGTAACGTCCGGCTCTAACCGGAGGAGCTTAAGCAGCGAAGGCGACACAGGCGTCCCGATCGTCAATCAGAAGATTTTTGAGGCGGGGGGCGTCCCGGGCTACAATTATGGCGACATCGGCAGCATGAACGCGATGCATGAACGGTATCCGGTGATGCTCTGGAGCGAGACGGCCTCCGCAGTCAACAGCCGCGGCATTTACACTACGCAAAACAGCCAGGCGGATGCGGACGGCAAGCACCACCTGACCTCCTACGACACCTCCAGCGTTGGGTGGGGCAAGACGGCGCACGCCTCCATGTACCCGACCCTCACAACGGACTGGATCGCCGGGGAATGCGTCTGGACCGGATTTGACTACATCGGGGAGCCGACCCCATGGAACGGGACAGGAACCGGGGACGGCGGACGCGGCGCAGTCCCGAACAGCAGCTACTTCGGCATTGTGGAGACGTCTGGATTCCCAAAGGACAACTACTACCTCTACCGCAGCCAGTGGAACCAGAGTGAAGGCGCAAACACCCTGCATCTGGTGACGGCGTGGGATTCCGACAACATGATGGAAACGAACGGGAAAACCCCGGTATGGGTATACTCTAACGCAGAGAAGGTGGAGCTTTACCTTAACGATAAGCTGATCGGCACGGCCACGCGCAAGCCGGTTTCCGAGACGACGACGGCCGAAGGCCATGTGCATTACGAATACACGACAGAAAGCAACGACGGCTCCTGCGCCACTTCCTCAGGAACGGGGGATCAGTCCCTTTACTCGGTCTTCAATGTAGCGTATCAGGAGGGAACCATTTCCGCAAAGGCATATGACGCCAATGGAACGGAGATCACGGATACGTGCGAGGGGAAACGCTCCGTGTCCACGCCGGGCGCGCCGGCAAAGCTTAGCGTCAGCCAAGACAAGACGGAGCTTTTAGCGGACGGCAGCAGCCTTGCCTACATCTCCGTTGACGTCACGGACGCAAACGGCAACTTTGACACAACCGCAACAAACGACATTGTCTTCAACGTCACAGGCAACGGCGAGATTTTAGGCGTGGACAACGGCGATCAGGCGACTGTGCATAAATTCCAGCAGGCATCCGTCATGACAAGCAAGACTTCCGCGCACATCAACGCTTATGCGGGCAAAGCGCTTGCCATCGTGCGCTCCACGACAAAAGACGGCGGGTTTAAGGTAAGCGTCTCATCCAACGGGCTGACCGGCGGCGAGGCGTCCGTCAGCACGACCCTGCCAGAGGGACAGTCCAAAAACAGGATTGAAAGCTACCGCATGGCAAAGCACTGCTACGCGCCTGTCGGGACAAAGACGCTCCCGCTGCCAGAAAAAATCTCCGTGACGCGCGCAGACGGGACGACGCAGGATCTGGCTGCAGCCTGGAGCGCATATGACGACGTCAGGCTGAAAAGCTCCGGCACATTTACCATTAACGGCACAATCGGCTCAGGGGCCGAACAAATCGGCATTGCCTTGAACGTGCATATGTATGGCAACGTCACCGGCGCGAAAAACGTTTCCGCTTACACGGGGCAAAATATCATGCCAACGCTCCCGACTTCCTTGATGACTTACCTTGCGGACGGGACTGACTTTGAAGAATTCCCGGTTACATGGGACATGGCAGGCATCAAGGCGTCTGACTTTGCGACAGTAAATGGAATCAAGCTGATCAAGGGAACCGTAAGCGCGCCTATCATCGGCAAGACGTTCCCGGTTACGGCAAGCGTCCGCGTCGCGGAATCCGTGCCAGGCGAAAGATCGAATATCGCTCCGGTCGCCTCTGACCTGAAGCAAAACTGCGATCCGGCATCCGACCAGCTTGAAAGCGTTATTGACGGATCAAGGTATAGCGATCCAAACGGCTCCTCCGGCAGATGGACGAACTGGAATAACACCGTCCCGGAGACGCCTGCCATTACGCTTGCATGGGACACCGTACATGCAGTTGATGAGGTGCACTTATACTACTATACCGATAAAAACGTAAAAAAACCTGGAAACATCACGATTGAGCTTTCCTCTGACGGCGTCAATTTCAACAAAATGGAATATGCCGAGCCAGAGACCATCCCGGCTGTGACAGAAGGGGAAAAGAAAGCGTCAGAAGGCGAAATCTTTCGGCTAAATGAAATTACAACGCCAATTGCCGTCCGCATTAAGCTTGAGCCGGCTGAGGGTTCCAGCTATGTCGGCCTGACAGAGATTGAGGTTATGTCCACGCAGTACGATTATATCGTCAACAGCTCCGCAGACTTAAGCGGCATTTCCGTAGGAGGCCAGGCGGTGGCAGGCTTTTCGGCCGATAAGACGGACTACACCGTGTCTTCCTTGGGAACGGTTTCCGCGGAAAACAACGCCAAGAATGTGGCTGTCACCGTCCTTCCGGAATATAAGGGCTTAGTGACTATCATCACAGCTTCGGAAGACGGCGGCGCAACAAAAAAATATACCGTCAGCCGGCAGGCAACTGCGACAGAGACAAATGAATTCAAGCAGTCTCTTACAGAAGCCCAAAACTTTTACAGCGGAAAATACACAGCCGAAAGCTTCCAGCTTTTCCAACAGACGGCAAAAGAGCTGGAAAGCGCATCCCTGACAAACATTTCAGCGAAAGAGCTGAATGACCTAATCAGACGGCTGGAAGAGGCCATAAAAGCGCTGGAGCTTTCCGCAACTCCTTCCAAGCCGCCCGTCACCCCTCCGATTAATCCTCCGGCAACGCCAACGTTGACGAAAGGGCAGACGGCGACCGTCTCCGGCAACACCTATAAGGTTTTGGATCCGGCGAAGAAAACGGTTCAGCTGACAAAGGGCAATAAAAAGAAAAAAGGCAAGCTGACGATTGGTACGGTCACCATCAACACAATAAAATGCACCGTGACCTCTATTTCCGCAAACGCATTCAAAAACGCCACGAAGCTTACTTCCGTCTCCATCGGAGACAACGTGACCTCCATTGGCAAGAATGCATTTGCAAACTGCAAAGGCATAACATCCGTCACGATCGGCAAAAAAGTAAAGACGATTGACGCAAGCGCATTCTTCAATTGCAAAAAGCTGAACAAAGTCACTTTTAAAGGAACCGCGGTAAAAACGATAAAAGCGAAGGCATTTAAAGGAACCAAGAAAAACATTACGGTTTCCGTTCCAAAGAAATTAAAGAAAAACAAGAGCTTTAAAAAGAAACTGAAGAACGCTGGCATGAACAAGAACCTGAAAATAAAATAATCCAGAAATGGAAAAGGAGGGAGCGATTCGCTCCCTCCTTTTCCTGTGCCGAAATTAAAACTCCGCCAGAACGCCTTCCAAAATGCCGCTCATTTCATCAATATGCCCCTTCTCAATCACTAACGGCGGAAGGAAACGAAGCACGTCCGATCCCGCCGTAATGACGATCAGGCCCTGACGCAGCGCCCTCCTGGCCACCTCCCCTACCGGGACGGCAAGCTCTATGCCCTGCATCAGCCCCAAGCCGCGGTGCGCCCGGATGCAGGAAAATTTCTCTTTTAAACGCTCAAGGCAAGACCATAGCTCCCCGGACATTTCTTGCACGTGTTCCGTCAGGCGGTCCCGCTCCATAATTTCAAGCGTCTTTGCGACTGCCGCGCCCACCAGGGGGTTGCCGCCATACGTCGTCCCATGGTCGCCCGGCGCCAACGACTTCTCCGCCACACGCTCCGTCATCAAAAACGCTCCGACCGGAACGCCCCCGCCAAGCGCCTTCGCCGCCGCCATGAGATCCGGCTTCACGCCATAATTCTGCCAGGCGAACATCTTCCCGCTCCTGCCCATGCCGCACTGGATTTCATCTAGGATCAGAAGAATGTCCCTTTCCCTGCAAATCGCGGCCACGCCTTCCAAAAACGACTGCTCAGCCGGGAAAATCCCGCCCTCTCCCTGCACCGTCTCCAATAAGATTGCGCACGTGTCAGGGCCGATCAATTCTTCCACGCTCGCAAGGCAATTGAATTTCGCAAACCGTATGCCCGGAATAAGCGGCCCAAACGGCTCCTGATACTTCTGATTTCCGGTGACGGAAAGCGCGCCAAGCGTCCTCCCGTGAAAGGAATGCTCCATGGCAATGACCTCATGCCCCGCACGCCCGTCCCTCGTGTACGCATACTTCTTCGCCGCCTTGACGGCTCCTTCCACCGCCTCCGCGCCGCTATTTGTAAAAAAAACGCGATCCATGCCACTGGCGGCCTTTAGGCGAAAGGCCGCCTCTGCCGTCGGCTGATTATAGTAAAGGTTTGACGTGTGCAGCAATTTTCCCGCCTGATCCTGAATTGCTTTCGTATATTCCTCATTTCCATATCCCAGGCCGCAAACGCCAATTCCCGACGCAAAATCCAGATATTTCTTCCCGTCTGCGTCATACAGATACACGCCTTTCCCATATTCCAAAACAATGCCAAAGCGATTGTATGTATGCAGCAGGTCACGCTCCGCGCTCTCCATGCATTCTATGCTATTCATGATAATACTTCGTCTCCTTTTCCCCCAAAATCGCCGTGCCGATCCCCTTATTCGTAAAAATCTCCAACAGAAGGCAGTGCGCAATCCTGCCGTCTAAGATATGCACCCTTGAAACGCCGTTCTCAATCGCTTCAATGCAGTTATTCAGCTTTGGCAGCATTCCTCCCCCAATATTCCCGTCCAAAATCAGCGCTCTGGCCTCATCCACCGGAAGCTCTGAAATCAGCGTCGATTTGTCGGAAGGGTCTTTGTAAACTCCCTCTATATCCGTCAAAAACGCCAGCTTTTCCGCCTCCACTGCCCTTGCGATGGCGCAGGCCGCATCATCCGCATTGATATTATAGGTCTGGAAATTGCCATCCATCCCAATCGGGCAGACAATTGGCAGGAAATCCTTCTCCAAGAGGTCATAAAGAATTTTCGGGTTCACTTCCGTGATCTCTCCAACGAACCCGATGTCCTTTCCGTCGGAATATTTCTTCTCCACGCGCAGCAGCCCTCCGTCCTTGCCGCTGACGCCCACTGCAAGCACGCCAAGCTCCTCCACCAGCTGCACCAGGGATTTGTTCACCTTCCCAAGCACCATCTCCGCGATTTCCATGGTTTCTGCGTCCGTCTTTCTTAGCCCGTTCACAAACTCCGGCTCCTTGCCGACCTTCTCAATCCACCGGCTGATCTCCTTGCCGCCGCCATGCACGATGATCGGCTTAAACCCGACCAGCTTTAGCAGCGTCACGTCCTGAATGACATGACGCTTTAGCTCCTCATCCACCATCGCGCTGCCGCCATACTTCACTACGATAATTTTCCGGTTAAATCTCTGGATATATGGCAGGGCCTCAATCAGGACCTCTGCTTTTTCCATGCTTTGCTCAATTGACCTTTCGTCCATCTTGCCCTCCTTACGAACGGTAGTCCGCGTTAATGTTAATGTATTCATGCGTCAGGTCGCAGCCCCAAGCCACTGCCTCTTCTGTTCCCATGTGAAGCGCAATGACGGCGGCCACCTCGGGTTCTGAGAGGATCTTCGTCGCCTCATCCTCGCTGTATTCCAGCGCTTTTCCATTTTGTAAGATCTGCACTGCCCCCGCCGCGCTCTCAAAAGACAAATCTACGTTTTCCGGGTCAAACTGCGCGCCGGAATAGCCCATGGCGCAAAGCACCCTGCCCCAGTTCGCGTCATGCCCGTAAACCGCCGCCTTCGTCAGGCTGGAGGAAACGACTGCCTTGCTCACCGCCCTCGCGTCCTCCCTGCTCTTTGCCCCTGTCACCCTCACCTCAAACAGCGCGGTGGCTCCTTCCCCGTCGCCCGCCATCTGCTTTGCCAACGTCTCGTTGACAGAGTGCAGGGCTTCTTTAAACGCCGCATAGGCCTCGCCCCTCTCAGTGATCTCGGGATTTCCCGCCTCCCCGTTCGCAAGCAGCAAAACCGTGTCGTTCGTAGACGTGTCCCCGTCTACGGAAACCATGTTGTAAGTCTCCTCCACGTCTTCACGCAGCGCCTCCTGCAAAAGCTCCTTGGAAATCGCCAAATCCGTCGTAAGGAAGCTTAGCATCGTGCACATATCAGGATGGATCATGCCGGAACCCTTGCACATGCCGCCAAGCGTCGCCGTAACGCCATTCACCTCAAAGGAAACGGCGGCTTCTTTTTTATGGGTGTCCGTCGTCATAATCGCAAGCGCCGCTTCATGCCCTGCCGTCAGCGTGTCCTTTAACTTTGCCGACATCGCCGCAACGCCGCTTAACAGGCGGTCCATAGGAAGCTGCTGCCCGATGACGCCCGTAGAGGCCACAAGCGCCGCGTCCGCCTGAATGTTCAATGCCTCCGCCGCCTTTTCGGCCGTCTGCCTGCAGTACGAATACCCTTCCTCCCCGGTGCAGGCGTTGGCAATACCCGCGTTGATAACGACAGCCTGTACCGCTTCGCTGTTCGCCACAATTTCCTGATCCCATTTCACCGGGGCCGCCTTTACGATATTTCGGGTGAACGTCCCGGCCGCTTTACAGGGGACATTGCTGTAAATCATCGCCATGTCCTCCCTGCCCTGATATTTGATGCCCGCCGCATGGGACGCCGCAAAAAACCCGCTCGCCGCCGTCACCCCGCCGTCTAACTTTTCCATGCCTTACTCCCGCCTTTCATTAAATCTCGTGATATTCTCCTCATTCAACGTAAAATCATAGTAATTCAAATCATCCCGGACGGTCCAGCCCACGCTCTTCCAAAAGCGGTTGCCCACTTCATTGTCGGAAAAGGCGATCAGGCAAACCTTATTGATCTGCTCCGCCTGCAGCGCCTTCATCGCCGCTACCGCCATGGCCTTGCCAATTCCGCGCTTTCGGAACCCCTCTTTGACGCAGACATGGTAAAAGCACCCGCGCCTCCCGTCATGCCCGCACAGGATGGAGCCTACCATCTGTCCGTTATGCTCCGCGACAATGCTTGTGGACGGGTTCCTCCTTAAAAACCGCGCAACGCCCTCTTTGGAGTCATCAATGCTGCGGATCCCAAAGCCTTTGATGCCTTTCCACAATTCGTATACCTTAGGATAATCCAAAAGGCGCATCGCACGGACGGTCACTTCATTTTTTTCCATATTCCCTCTTTTTCTGTCATGGCTTAGGCGCCCCGCCTGCCGCCGTCTATGCTTCTCCCTACGGGAACAAGGGGACAAGCTTAAGGCCCTCGGCCTCCTCTTCCCCAAACATCAGGTTCATGTTCTGCACTGCCTGCCCCGCCGCGCCCTTCACCAGATTATCCAATGCTCCCATAAAAACAACGCGGCCGACCCGTTCGTCCACCTTCACATTCAGATCCACATAATTGCTGCCCTCTACCCATTTCGTCTCAGGCCAAACGCCTTCGTCCAAAAGGCGGATGAACGCCTCATTCCCATAATATTTCTCATATGCCGCCCGAATCTGCTTTTTGGAAGGAAGCGCCATGCTCCCGTCCTCCTGCCGCGCCTGCTTTAGAGAGGCGTAGCCTGTCACCAAAATGCCCCGGTTCATCGGCGCAAGATGGGGCGTAAAGCTTATTTTAAGCTCCCTGCCCGCCGCATAGGAAAGCTGCTCTTCAATCTCCGGCGTATGCCTGTGTTCCGCAACTCCATACGCCTTCATATTCTCATTCACTTCACAAAACAGATTTGGCGTCTTTGCGCCCCTGCCCGCGCCGGATGTCCCTGACTTTGCGTCAAAGATCAGCGTGTCCACGTCAATCAGGCCCTCTTTCACCAACGGATACGCCGCCAATATGGAGCAAGTTGTGTAGCACCCGGGATTTGCGACAAGCCTTGCCGACCTCACCCGCTCCCGGTTAAGCTCACAAAGCCCATACACCGCCTCTTCGATAAATTGAGGGGATTTGTGCGCAATTTTGTACCACGCCTCATACACCGACACGTCTTTCAGCCGAAAATCCGCGCTCAAATCCACAATCCTCACTTTGCTTACTATCTCTTCTGTTAAGACAGACGCCAGGTATCCCTGCGGCGTCGCCGTGAATATCACGTCCACCTGTTCCGCCAGCTTGGCAAGATTGTCATCCAAACACGTATCCTCCACCAACGTAAACAGATTCCGGTACACATCCGCGTACCGCTTCTCTATGTAGCTTTTGGAGCCAAGCCATTTGACCGAGACATTCCTATGCCCCAACAAAAGCCTTACAAGCTCCCCTCCGGCATACCCGGTCGCCCCTATAATCCCTGCTTTTATCATTTCCTCACTCTGCTTTCTTTTTATTTTTTGCCTTAAATCCCTTCTGATATCTTAGTACAAATTCCCCCATTCGTAAAGGGAAACCTTTCGATTGCATAATTATACATTTTATTCAAAAAATATGCAAGGCATAAATTGAAAATTCTAAAAATCCATCACTATTATTCTCTTTTTTATTGGAAAAGCAGAAAATCCAAAAGTGAATAAATATTATTTATTATGAATAAATTTTCACTTGCCTTTTTTTGGGACATAGTGTATATTAGGTTATGTCAAGTGATTCTACATCAGGAAAGAAAGGAAGTACATTCATTATGAAAGAAAAAGTGATACTGGCATACTCCGGCGGGCTGGACACAACCGCCATCATCCCCTGGCTGAAGGAAAATTACGATTATGACGTCATCTGCTGCTGCATCGACTGCGGCCAGGAGGAAGAGCTCGACGGCCTTGATGAACGCGCGAAATTATCCGGCGCCAGCAAACTATATATTGAAGACATTGTGGACGAATTCTGCGACGGCTATGTCATCCCATGCGTGCAGGCGGGCGCCGTTTATGAAAACAAATATCTGCTTGGCACCTCCATGGCGCGGCCCGGCATCGCAAAGCGCCTTGTGGAGATCGCGCGCAAAGAAGGCGCGACTGCCATCTGCCATGGGGCGACCGGAAAGGGCAACGACCAGATCCGCTTTGAGCTTGGCATCAAGGCGCTGGCCCCCGACTTAAAGATCATCGCCGCGTGGCGCGATGACAAATGGAACATGGATTCCCGCGAATCCGAGATCGCATACTGCAAGGCGCACGGCATTGACCTTCCGTTCTCTGCGGACAGCAGCTACAGCCGCGACCGCAACCTATGGCATATCAGCCACGAAGGCTTAGAGCTTGAGGATCCTGCCGAAGAGCCAAATTATGACCATCTGCTGGTGCTTGGCGTATCGCCGGAGAAAGCCCCTGATGAAGGCGAATACGTCACCATGACGTTTGAGTCCGGCATCCCAAAATCCGTCAACGGCAAAGAGATGAAGGTGTCTGACATCATTCGGGAGCTGAACCGGCTCGGCGGCAAGCATGGGGTCGGCATTGTCGATATTGTGGAGAACCGCGTTGTAGGCATGAAATCCCGCGGCGTATACGAGACGCCAGGCGGGACGATCCTGATGGAGGCCCACCAGCAGCTAGAGGAGCTTGTGCTGGACCGCGCCACGATGGACGTAAAAAAAGACATGGGCAATAAAATGGCGCAGATTGTATATGAAGGGAAATGGTTCACGCCGCTGCGCGAGGCGGTGCAGGCGTTTGTGGAGTCCACGCAGAAATATGTGACCGGAGAGGTGAAATTCAAGCTTTATAAAGGAAACATCATCAAAGCCGGGACAGCCTCACCCTACTCCCTCTACAGCGAATCCTTAGCAAGCTTCACTACCGGAGATCTGTATGACCATCATGACGCGGAAGGGTTCATCACTCTGTTCGGCCTTCCATTAAAGGTGCGCGCCATGAAGCTGGCAGAGGCAGAAAAGGAAAAGTAATCAAACAAGGCGCAAAGCCTATGACAGCGCAAAGCCTTTTTAAGCAACAGGCTTTGCGCTGTTTTTCTTTGGAATCCCGTTTGCGGAGAGCGTCAAGCCGTCATGCAAGCCCCTCCCACAGCATGGCGCAGCCTCATTCGCCCCGAATCTCCTGCATCCTCGCCTGTATATAGCCCCCCTGATAACGCTCCCTGATCTGATTGGCGTAGCGCAGCCTGGGCATACGGATTTTGCCCTCCTCAAAGGCAAGCGCCTCCATGATATGGTATCCGTCCGGAATCTCCGCCTCCATTCCATCATACGCGCTAAAAAACCGCCTCATATCCTTAAGCAGATCAAGCGCGCGCTCCTTGTGCGCGGGATGCGTCTCCCAAAAGGAAATGCCCGCCGCCTCTTTGTGAAGCCAGAGCCGATCCGCGTCCAAGGACGCGATTTTGCTTTCCCAGTCCTTTAAGAGCCCCGCCGTCCGATAGGCGATCAATAAATGGATAAAAATGAGATCCCGCCTCGCCACGCCCGCGCAGCACATTGGGTTTAAGTCCAGCATACGCAGCTCAATATGGTTTACGCCATGCCTCTTTAAGTTCGCAAGGGAATTCTCCCCCGCGGGCTTTAGCCGGATCGGGTAATACAATTCCTGGATAGAGGAAATCTGCCCTTCCTTGATATACTCCTCTATGCTCCTGACATAAGAAGGAAAATCCTGATAGCATAAATTGGGAGAGAACAAATTCCAATAGCCATACTGGCTGTTGCGGAAGGAGGCGTATTCCCCCCACTCTTCCTTTGGCACGCCAAGCCCCTCCAAAAAGCCCCTGTCCGCGACAGGGCTTGCGCTTGTCAGCGCCACAATCAGCCAGCTGTCTGACATTAGGACGTCGCACAGCCTGACATACCATTCGCTTTTCAGCCACTTTAAGCTTTTGCCCGGAGCCTTACGAGACAGCAGGCGAAAAAACTCCCGCGGCATGGAATAATTCAAATGCACGCCGGAAAACAGCATTTTGACCCTGCCGTACTTATGGGCCAGATATTCCCGATACGTCGTTTTGTCCTCCTTCCTCCCCGTAAACTCCGCAATCCGTATGCTCCCTTCCCCAAAAAACAGCGGCGGGTTCGAATACGTCCACATATATTCCGCGT
This sequence comes from uncultured Roseburia sp., assembly GCA_947652855.1. GTDB lineage: Bacteria > Bacillota > Clostridia > Lachnospirales > Lachnospiraceae > Roseburia_B. The sequence goes on from CANTEO010000029.1 coordinate 15,265, forward strand.
CCTGCCGGCTTAAAATCTCTTTCTCCACCACAGACTGCAGGCTGCAGATCTCCTCGCACGCCTCCTTAAGGCTGTCGTAGACGCCGCTGATAAACTCCACCTGTCCCTCGCTAAAATCCCGGCTGATCCCCTTAGGCATCCCCTTGGGATGGCCGGTAGCCGCCAGGCGGCCCTTGCCGTCCACGCGCAAAGACTCCTTTTCTATGCCAAATTCCCCCCGTAACAATTGCCGGTTGATCTTATCGTCTATTTCCTGTAATTTTATCAAATGCACGTCTCACCTCTCTTAGGCTGTAGAGCGACCCAAACGCCACCGCCATCACGCCCTCTTCTTTTGCCGCGTCCGCACAGGCGTGCGCGACCGCCGCCTCCACGCTCTCCATGGCCTCCGCCTCGCCTCCCTGTCGCCTTCGCTCCGCGGCAAGGGCCTGGGCAGGCAGCGCCCGCGGATTGTCAGGCGTAACCGCATAAATTTGCTCAAACAAGGGAATGGATGCGGCGATCATCTCCCGGTAAGGCTTGTCCGCCATCACGCCCATTATGCCGATTCGCCTCCAGCCTGGAAAATGCAGGCGCAAACTGTCCGCCAACGCATAGATCCCATCCATATTATGCGCCCCATCCACGTAAAATATAGGCGATTCGCCAATGCATTCAAAACGGCCCGCCCACGTCGCCGCCTCCATCCCGCGGATCAGCTGGCCGTCCGTAAACGGATAGCCCAATTCCCTAAGAACCTCCAGAACCCGTATGGCAAGCGCGGCGTTTTTGGCCTGATAGCTTGCCGCCATGGCAAGGCTAAGCGTCCCATAGCGCGGATGCTCGCAATACAGCTTTCCGCCCTTAGCATAAAACGCATCCATCGGCTCCGCAACGCAATAAGGCGCAAGCTTCTTTCTCGCCTCCTCCCTCAATACGGCATCCGCCTTTGGGGGCTGCCCTATTGTGACGGCCGGAACCCCTGTTTTGAGGATCCCGGCCTTAACCGCAGCGATCGCTTCCATCGAATCCCCCAAAAATTCCATATGGTCCATGCCAATGGACGTAAACACGCTGCATAGCGGACGCTCAATCAGGTTCGTGGCGTCCGTCCCGCCTCCCATCCCAACCTCAAGCAGCACAATCGCGCAGCCCTTGCGGAAAAACCAAAGAAACGCAAGCGCCGTCTCTATTTCAAACACCGTAGGGTGGAACAGGCCGCGGCCCGTCATTTTTTCACAGGCCGCCGCCACCTCTCCCATACAGGAGGCGTACTCCTCCCGGCTGATCCACTGCCCGCCAGCCTGATAAGGCTCCCGCAGGCCAAACACCGCCGGGGAGCTGTAGCTCCCCACCAGATAGCCCGCTTCGCGCAGCGCCGACGCCAGAAAGCTTAAGACAGAGCCTTTTCCATTCGTCCCCGCGATATGCACAATGTTTAATTCCTTCCATACATCCCCAAGCTCCCGCATCAATGCGCGGATGCTGGTAAGGCCAAGGACGCTGCCATATCGCTTCGCGTCCTCATGAAATGTTACTGCATCTTCATAATTCATCCTCTTATCCCGCTTTGTAATTATTTTTATTGATTATGGTATACGATAACAGAAATAGTAAAAAATAGCAACATCCAACGGTCAAAGCGCAAATAAGAAAGGCGCAAGCCCCCGCTAAAGGCCGACGGGCCTCTAACGGCTTAAAAAAATAAAAAAATGGGATTTTTTCGTCTCTTTTCCGATCTAATCTATGTAAGACAAAACAAAGGACGCTCCGGAGAAGTCCAAACAGCACGCGCACAGGAGGAATGCCTTATGCAGCGCAAAGGAACCGAACAACTGGTGGAACAGGCGAAGCAAAAAGACCCGAATGCTTTTACGGAACTGATGCAGCTATATTTAAAGGATATGTACCGGATTGCGCTCGCAATCCTGATGAATGACGAGGACGCAGCCGACGCAATCCAAGACACCATACTTGCCTGTTGGGAAAAAATAAGCACAGTGAGGTCGCCGCAATACTTTAAGACCTGGATGACGCGGGTATTGATCAATAACTGCCGCAAAATCAAACATGAGGCAAACGCCACAGAGGCGCTTTGCGAATATGAGGAGCCGTCGGCATACGATGAATATAACCTTGAATTAAAGGAGGCCCTCTCGTCGCTGGACGAAAAATACCGCGTCGTAATGACCTTATTTTACAGCGGGGGCTACCGCATCCATGAGATTGCAAGAATTTTAAAAATTCCCAAAAGCACGGTGCAGACACGCCTTCAAAGAGGGCGGCAAAAGCTGGCGAGAGACTATTATGGGATCGAGAAAGGAGTTTCAGGCTTATGAGAGACAACGCTGTTTTTTTTAAAGATGTGTTCGTTCCAGAAATCGTTCAAAAAAAAGCGGACTGCGCTTTTTCCGCCATCAAAGCAGAAAGGAATGGAATGGTGAACGCTATGGAAGAAAAAAAATGGAAGAGGCACGCACAGCAGGCAAGGAGGAAAATGACGGCCAGGCTTGCGGCCGCAGCCTGCGCGGCAGTGATGGTTGCGGCGGGCGCGCTTCTGTATTCCTACGCCAAGAAAAACGGGACGGATCAGGCGCTTTTTACCGCAATGGATGAAATCGACAAAATGTTCACGCTGCGGGTGAACGCGGCAGAGCCGGAAAACGGAGCGCCCGCCACGCTGACAGGCGGACAGGCAGTCCCAATCGCAATTGACGACGGAAAGCAAAGCTCCTGGTCGTTCGGGGCGGACGGCGACGAAAGCGACACGATAGATTACTGCATCTCAATCCCAACGATTACCTGCGAGGGAGAAGGCATCACAAGCGTGACATACAGCGTCAATCACGGCGCGTTTCAGATTGTGCAGCCAGAAAATGAGGACAGCATTGTCATAGGAGGAACGCCATATGACGGCGAATCAAGCGGATGCAGCATCGGCGGAGATTATGACGAATCGCGGGGAGGCAGGCCATCCAGGCCGTTTGAGACGGTGTTCTACCAATCCTTCACGCTGGACTATGGCAGGCAGTCCGACGAGCTCACCTGGATAAACCTCTATAATGCGCGCCCCAACAGCAAGGAAATCATACAATTGCTCTGGAAAGAAGGCCGGACGGAGGAAGAACATAACAGCGCCATTCAAAAAATGCTGGACGGCACCGTCATCACCTGCACGGCGCATTATGAGGACGGCTCCTCGCAATCCGCAGACATCAAAGTGGGCAGTCAGCTTATGACACGCAAAGAAGCCGGAGAGCAGCTAGGGCCAAATGAGCAGCTGGAATCCAATGCGCTTGAGGAAAAAACGCCCGTCATCACCTTTGAGCTCAAATAACAGCCCCCATCAACCATGTTTTTCTGGGCCTTCTATGATCAAATAAAACGTCATAGGAGGCCCTTTCTTATCTCCCCTATCGTCCAGCCTGTCGCCTATCCATGCCGTACGCCTTTTGTGTCCCTGCTGCCCACGCGCAGGCGGCCTAAATCCAGCTCCTTGTCTTTCACCAATATATTGAGGCTCTCCCCTGGACGCAGCAGATACGCCTCCAAAACCGCGTCGTCGCCAGAAAGCTTCATTCCATGCACGCCCACAGCCCCTTTTTTCTTTTCGGGAATGGAAGACGCCTCAATTTTAAGGAACATCTCTTTTTTTGAACGCAGCGCCAAATGCGCCCCTTCTTCGAAGCGCCCGATCCAGACGGCCTCATCCCCCTCGGAAAGCTTCGTCGCCACCGTCGTCCGCTTCGCCACGTCAAATTCCGCTCCGTCCACCAGCTTAAGCATTCCCGCCTTCGTAACGAACAGCAGCTTCCGCTCTTTTAATTCCGCAATTGAGGCGACGAAAATCATCCTTTCCCCGCTGCTGTCATAATTGCTCACATTGTCAATCGGCCGTCCCTTGTCGCGGAATTTCCCATAGGGGAGGTCTGCCGCCTTTACAAGGTGCATCTGCCCATGATTGGTAAATATCCCAATCTTATCCGTATTTTTACAGAAAATCACATACTTGCTCTCACTGTCCGCTGCCTCTTTGTTGCGCTCATAGACCGTCACGTCAACTGTCCTGGCATACCCGAACCGATCCATCAAAAAGACGATGTCAAGCTCCTCCATCTTCGGCTCCTCTAAGACAATCGCCTTGCCGTTCTCAATCTTTGTCTTCCTTGGAACGGCATACTCCCTCTGAAACGCGTCCAGCTCCTTCATAATCACTTTTGCCATCACCGCGCGGCTGCCTAAGATGCTTTCATATTTCGCAATGTTTTTTAACGTTATCCCATGCTCCTTGCGCAGCGCCTCAAGCTCCAGCCCGATCAGCTTGTACAGGCGCATCTCCAGAATCGCCGACGCCTGCCGTTCCGTAAAGCGCAGCGCCGACGCCTGCCGCCTTGAGGCCTCGCTCTTAAACCGAACGCCCTCCGTCTCCCCGTCCACCAGGCAAGCCTTCGCCTGCTTGATATTCTTGCTCCCGCGCAGAATCTCAATGATTAAGTCAATCACATCGCAGGCTTTGATTAAGCCTTCCTGCACTTCTTTTTTCTCAAGCTCCCTGGACAGAAGCGTCCTGTATTTTCGTCCGGCAATCTCGTACTGAAAGCTCACGAAGTGGCGAATGAACGGGACTAAGCCCATCGTCTCCGGCCTTCCGTCTGCGACGGCCAGCATATTTACGCCAAACGTGTCCTCCAGCCTTGTTTTCTTATACAGCAGGTTGCAAATCCGCTGCGCGTCGGCCCCCCGCTTCAATTCCAGGACAATGCGGATCCCCTCCTTAGAGGACTGGTTAGAGATATCCATGATATCCGGCGCCTTCTTTGTCTCCACCAGATGGCACACGTCGTTTAAAAACTTGCCGATGCCCGCGCCAATCATGGTATACGGAATCTCCGTAATGACAATCTGCTCCCTGCCGCCCTTGCCCTGCTCCACTTCCACTTTGCCGCGGATTTTCACCTTTCCCACGCCCGTCGAATAGATCTGCAGAAGCTCATCCTTATTGACGACAATGCCGCCCGTCGGAAAATCCGGCCCCTGAATCAGCCCCATCATCTGCTCCGTGTTGATGTCTGGATTTTTCATATACGCCTTCACGCCTTCAATGACCTCAGCAAAATTATGCGGCGGGATGCTCGTCGCCATTCCCACCGCAATCCCTTCCGCGCCGTTGATCAAAAGATTCGGCACTTTTACGGGCAGCGTCAGAGGCTCTTTTTCCGTCTCGTCAAAATTCGGGCCAAAATCCACCACGTCCTTGTCCAAATCAGCCAGGTACGCCTCCTGGGTGATTTTTTTCAGCCGCGCCTCCGTATAACGCATGGCCGCGGCGCCGTCGCCCTCAATGGAGCCAAAATTCCCATGCCCGTCCACAAGCGGCATGCCCTTCTTAAACTCCTGCGCCATGACGACCAGCGCGTCATAAATGGAGCTGTCGCCGTGCGGATGGTATTTTCCCATCGTGTCCCCCACGATGCGGGCGCACTTCCGATAGGGCCTGTCATAGCGGATCCCAAGCTCATGCATATCGTAAAGCACCCTCCGCTGCACCGGCTTTAAGCCGTCGCGCACATCTGGCAGCGCGCGCGCGACAATTACGCTCATCGCATAGTCAATATAAGATTTCTGCATCAGCTCCGAATACTCCGTGCGGATGACCTGTTCCGTCTCACTCATTTTCCCGCCTATCCTTCCTGTCGATTAAATTCTTCCCTTTACTAAAAATTGCTTGTGGCTATTATAGCGGTTCCCAGTTCTTTATTCAACATCTTTTTCCTGCCTCATTCAGAAAATCCGGGACACGCCGCAGTTCTGCTTTGGAATCCAAAGCCTGTGCAAAAAACAAGCGCAGACGGATCGCTCCATACTGCACTTGCCTTTCATTCCTTTGCAGATTTGACGCATTATTCTTTCATTTTATCAAGCTCTGTTAAATGAACCCCCAGACTTGACAATGTAACTTTCAACTCAATGTATCTTTTATGCATGGAATCGTATGTTTCTGGATTTGTTTCTTTGATTGAAATCATCCAGTCTTGCAATCTGGAAAATTCTGTAACATAGTCTTTTATGACATTTGCTGCACTAGACATAGAATCACCCACTTTCTATATATGCCGTTTCTATGGAAGCGCCAGTATGCCAATGAGCAGATTACGTGTAAAGCCTCTCTTGCATCTCAAATATCCAATTCCGCATCCCTGGCGTGCTCATAAATGAACGCCTTCCTGGGCGGCACGTCCGTCCCCATCAAAAGCTCCGTCACGTCGGAAGCCATCCTTGCGTCCTCAATCTCCACTTTTTTTAGCATCCTGGTCTTCGGGTCAAGCGTCGTCTCCCAAAGCTGATCCGCGTCCATCTCCCCCAGGCCCTTGTACCTTTGCAGCGTGAACTTCCCTTTATGCCGCTTTCTGTATCTCTCCAAGGCCGCGTCATCATAGAGGTACTCCTCCTCCCCTTTGGAGGGAATGGCCTTATAAAGCGGCGGCATGGCGATATAGACATGGCCCTCAAAAATCAGCTCCGGCATGAAACGGTAAAACAGCGTCAGCAGCAGCGTGGAGATATGCGCCCCGTCCACGTCGGCGTCGGCCATGACAATAATCTTGCCATACCGAAGCTTCGTAATGTCGAAATCATTGCCAAACCCCTCGGAAAAGCCGCAGCCAAAGGCATTGATCATCGTCTTAATCTCCGCATTCGCCAAAACCTTGTCAATGCTGGCCTTCTCTACATTCAATATCTTTCCCCGAATTGGAAGGATGGCCTGGAAGCTCCGATCCCTGGCCGTCTTTGCGGAGCCGCCCGCAGAATCCCCCTCGACAATAAAAATCTCGCAAATGGACGCGTCCCTGCTTTCGCAGTTCGCCAATTTTCCATTCGAGTCAAAGGAAAACTTCTGCTTTGTCAGAAGGTTCGTCTTCGCCTTTTCCTCCGCCCTGCGGATTTTCGCGGCTTTCTCCGCACAGCCAAGGACAGCTTTTAACGCCTCCAGATTTTTATCGAAATAAAGCTGGATCTCATCTCCGGTGACCTTCCCCGCGGCCCTGGCCGCGTCCTGATTGTCCAGCTTCGTCTTCGTCTGCCCCTCAAACCTGGGAGCGGGATGCTTGATGGAAATCACGGCCGTCATGCCGTTCCTTATATCTGTCCCGGTGAAATTGGCGTCTTTTTCCTTTAAGACGCCAAGCTCCCTGGCATACTGGTTCATTACGGACGTAAATGTGGCCTTAAACCCGGTCAGGTGCGTCCCGCCTTCCGCATTGTAAATATTGTTGCAGAAGCCAAGCACGTTTTCATGGAACTCATTCGTATATTGAAAGGCGGCCTCCACCGTAATCCCTTCATTTTCTCCCAAAAAATGCACAATGTCGCTCACTGTCTCCGATTTTTTATTCAAATCCGCGACAAAGCCCTTAATCCCGTCTTCCTCATGGAAGGTAAGCCGCTCTGTGGCCTCTCCCCGGCGATCCTCAAAATCAATCGTCAGCTTCGGGTTCAAATACGCCGTCTCATGCAGCCTGCTCTTTACCTCGTCCGCCTTAAACCTTGTCTTCTCAAAGATCGTAGGATCGGGCAAAAACGTAATTTTCGTCCCCGTCTTTTTCGTTTTCCCAAGCTTCGGCAAAAGCCCCTCCTCAAGCGCCACGACAGGCACGCCGCGCTCATATCGGTCATGATGGACGTAACCCTCCCTGCTGATTTTCGCGTCCAGATAGACCGACAGGGCGTTGACGACCGAAGAGCCAACGCCGTGCAGCCCACCGCTCGTCTTATAAGCGGAATCGTCAAATTTCCCGCCCGCGTGCAGCGTGGAAAACACCAGCCTGGCCGCAGGCACGCCTTTCTCATGCATCCCCACCGGAATCCCACGCCCGTCGTCCTCTACCGTGCAAGAGCCGTCCTTTTCCAAAATGACGCTGATTTTGCTGCAGAATCCCGCCAGATGCTCGTCCACCGCATTGTCCACGATTTCATAAATCAAATGGTTTAAGCCCTTCCTAGAAACGCTCCCGATATACATCCCGGGCCGTTTGCGGACAGCCTCAAGCCCCTCCAGCACCGAGATGCTGCTTGCGTCATACGCTTGTCCCTTTGCCATTCCCTACTTCCTTTCCTTTTTCAATGCTGCAAAGCGCAGGGCGAAGCCTCCGCCCTGTACGCCCCGCGCAGACAAGCAGACGGCAAGCTTAAAAAAGCTACCGTCTGCCAATCCAAACTCGTATTCTTTTATCCTTTGCGTCCCTGTTCTATTGTTTGCCTCACGCCGATTTGTCTGCCGCCGCAAGCTCCCCAAGCCTATGCTTCACGCTGTCCGCCGTCTGCAAAATCAAGTCCGCGGATGTGGAAATCTCTTCTGTGGAAGCCGCCAGGCCCTCAATTTTGCCATTGATGTCAAACACCGTCTCCATGAGCTGCTTGGTGTCCTTTAAGATGACGTTGATGGACTCTATGATCCTCTCCTGGCTTTGATTGCTCTTTGTCGCAGTGTTCCTGGAATCCGTGGCAAGGTTGTTAATCTCGTCCGCGACGACAGAAAACCCGCGCCCGGCCTCCCCGGCGCGCGCCGCCTCAATGCTCGCGTTTAAGGCCAGCAGATTCGTCTGCGACGCAATGAAGACGACCTCTTCATTGTTCTGCCCCAATTCCGTAAGCAGCGTGTTAATCTCCCCCATCGCCTGGCTTAACGCGTCACAAAACGTTGAGACCTGATGCATATTTTCCGCAATCTTCGCGCTTTCCCTCGCATTTCCGGTATTCCTGCCCACCATGCTGTCCACCGCGGCGTACAAATCCTCAAACTCAGTATGGATCTCATTGACGGTATGGATAATCCTCTCTTCCCGCTGAGCCGACTCTTCCTGCTCCAAGCGGACTTCCTCCACAAGGGCCGTCTCATGCTCCTTTTCAATCTCCACCTGGCGCTTCACGTAATAGATGCAGTTTTCTTTCTTATTGAAGCCGTTAAATATCGCCGCCGCCATGTCCGCGCAGCTTTTGTAGCCGCAGCAGGAACAATTAATCTGCCGCTCCTCTTTCGTGTTCTTGTCCATGCTCCGAAAAATCTCAAGAAGCTGCGCATCCGTCGGGACCCGATAGCTGCAGGAGGCCGACAAGTCTGTATATGTACGCAGATAATCGTTTAAGCTTAGCTTTGAGAACTGCCGGTTCAGCCTCTTCAACCGCTGCTTCGGCGAGCTGCTCCTCGCCCATGCGCCATGCCCCCCTCTTTTTTTGGACTGCTCCCTGATGTGGAGCAATTGGCAGAGCGCGTCGTCCGTGGACGATTTCTCCGGCTCCGTCGCCGTGCCGCAGAGGCAGCCGTCACTGCAGTTTAGTGCGTCAATGAACAGATACGGCGTCTTCCCCCTCGCGATCCGATCCTTATTCTGCTCCAGATATTCGTAGAGATGCCGCTCCCCCTCCATCTGGCGGACAAATACGTCCTCGCCCAAAAACCAGTAGACATTTTCCTTCAGCCCTCCCGGCATCGGGTAAACGGAGCCTAGGCCATACTCAACCTCATCCGAGCGCAGGCTTCCGGATATACGATGCTCCCTGACATAACGCATCAAATGGTCAAACGTGACGTTATACTGCACCAGCCCTTTGTTCTGCGGCTCCTCCATCTCCAGCTTCTTCGCGATGCAAGGGCTGATGAAGGCAAATTTGTCCGTGATCCCCATCTCCTTGCGCGCATAGATCGCCGCGCACATCATAGGGCTTTGCACAGGAAACAGCTTGGGGATCAGCTCTTTGGCATAGCGTTCAATGTACCCGACCACCGCAGGGCAGGGCTGCGAGATCCCTCCTAAAAACGAATGCTCCTGAATGTAATTCAAATACCCCCATGTCGTGATGTCGGCGCCAAACGAAACATTAATGATGCGGTTCACGCCCGCTTCTTTTAAGCCGCCCAACACCCTTTCATATTCTGCCGGATAATTCGCCTTAAACGCAGGGGCCACAAGCAACGATATTGAGACCCCTTTCTTTAAGTCTTCAAAAAACCGCTCCGTATCGTCCTCATATTCCCTTGCGTTATGCTCGCACACATCAAAGCAGGCCCCACAGCCGATGCAGCGATCGTTGTCCACATCAATCCTGTTCTGCCCATTCACTTCGTGCGACACGCAGGCCCCCATGCAGCTGCACACGCTGATGCATTTATTGCACCCAATGCAGAAATCGTTTGTGAACACAAGCGGTTGGCTCTCCATTCCCATGACAACACCCCCAGAATCATACCCTATTGACGTTCCCTATCCTATTTTCCCTTCTCCAATGCCAGCTCCCTGGCAATTTTCATTTTCAGTTTACCATATCGAAAAATGATGCACAAGCGATTTACAAAATTCAAAAAAATTTTATAGACTTTTCGCCGGCAAGATGGTATGCTTGCACTATGCCAGGCGTCCGTAAAACGCTGCGGACACTGCGCAAATCTACAAAGAAAGGAGCGTGAAGCTATGGATATGAATGAACTTCTGTCGGCAATATCAAATATGCTGGAGCAAACGCTAGAAGAAAAATTAGAGCAAAAGCTAGAGGAAAAGCTGGATCAAAAGCTAGAGGAAAAGCTGGATCAAAAGCTAGAGGAAAAGCTGGATCGAAAGCTAGAGGAAAAGCTGGATCGAAAGCTAGATCAGAAATTAGAGCCAATTCACAAACGGCTTGACTCTATGGACATCCGCTTTGACAGAATTGAGGGCAGGCTGGATCACGTCGAGACAAGGCTTGACTCTATGGACATCCGCTTTGACAAAGTGGAGTCTGGCCTTTCCGCAGTAAAAGCCGGGCAGCTTACGATGCAAAAGAAGATCTGCGAAATCGACAGAACCGTCAACGACACTTACCAGCTTGCGTTAGACGCCTTTGGAACCAGCACAGAGAACCGCCAATGGCTGAAAAAAATGCAGGAGGCCTAAGGCCATGGCCAGAAGCTTTTTATAGGCCATGCCTTTTAAGCCTTCCCAAACACCGCCGTCACCCACATCTTGCCTTCTTTGATTTCTGCATAGGCCTCGCCGCCCATTTTTCGCATAAGCTGACGGCAAATATAAAGCCCAAGCCCATTTCCATATGCTTTCTTCGCATTTGACCCACGCCAAAAGCTTTCAAATATCTGCGGCAATTCCGTTTCCTGCAAGGCGCATCCGCTGTTACTTATGGCAATTAGGACGCAGCCTTCTTCTTCCGACGCCAAAATCCCTATGCTTCCCCCATCGCCATATTTGATGGCATTCTCCATGATGTTCTGCAGCGCCTCTTTGCTTCGATCCAAATCACCGCGCAGCAGGCAGTCCTTCGCCTCCCCTACAAAAAACCCGATCCCGGCAAGGGAAAGCTTTTCCTGATAAAATTCCACAACGCCGCCCAAAAGCTCTGACAGGTAGAACTCGCCCATATGCACCGTAAGGCAAAGATCGTCTTCTTTTGAGGCCGCCATGATCTGCGCCGTCAGCGCGCTGATTTCGTCTGCCTTAGCGTCAATCTGCCCTGCAATCTCAAGCATCTGCCCTTCTTTGGCATACAGCCCCCGCAAGATCGCCTTCGCATAAAGCTTAATGGCTGACAGCGGCGTCTTTATGTCATGGGAAAGCGAAAGCAGCAGCGTCTTTTTCTCCCGCTGCTGCGATAGCTCCCGCTGCTTTTGCCGCTCTAAATGCTCCCGCAGCAAATTAAGGCCCCAAATAAAATTCCCAAAATAGCGGCTCCTGCTCTCCTCCATCGGCGCCGTCAGATTTCCCTTGGCCAGCTCATATGGCAGGTTGGAAAGGCGCGCAAACGGCCGCAGGATTTTTAAATGCACAAACAAAAGAACCGACAAAAGCGCGCAGGCCATCACAAGCAGCCCCGCGTTCATCGCGAACGCCGCTGCGCCGTCCCTCCCATTTGAGACGATATAGTCAAAACGGTACCGCTCCCCTTTTATTTCACGAATCGCATACGCACTGTCCGAATGAAAGAAATCTGCGCCCGCCCTATCTTTTTCCACCTTCACTACGTATCTGCATTCAGATAAGTCAAGCGAAGAAAAGCCGTTTTCTGCAATCTCTTTTTCCAGCCTGTGAATTTCCACCTGATGCGGCCTGCCGCGCCCCGGGGAGCCGGAACAATAGACAATGCCGTTTGCGCCGGCGAAAACCAGGGCAATTAGAAGAAAAACCCATCCAAACATCTCAAAAAAACGCTTCATAAATACCGATACCCCACTCCCCATGCCGTTAAAATCTTTTTCGGGTTTTTGGGGTCGTCCTCGATCTTTTGACGCAGGCGCTTGATATGCACGGTCAGCGTCTGCGGCTCTGAAAAGCTGTCGCTGCCCCATACCCTGCGAAACAGGCTCTCTTTGTCCATGGTCCTGCCTTTGTTTTCCATTAAGAGCGCCAGCAGCTCAAACTCCTTAGCCGTCATGTCGATCCTTTTCTGGCCAAAAAACGCCTCTTTATTCACGCGGTCAAGGCGGAGGCTTCCATCCACAATCTCATCCATGGCATACCTGCGCTTAAAGATCCCCTTGATCTTGGCAAGCATAATGTCAATGTCATACGGCTTTTCGATATAATCGTCCGCCCCCAGGGAAAGGCCCGTCAATTGATCTTCTTTTTCTGTCTTTGCAGTTAAAAACAGGATCGGCGCGTCGCTGTTCTCCCTGATTCTTTGGCAGACCGCAAAGCCGTCCATCCCGGGAAGCATGACGTCAAGCGCCACCATCCTCGCGCCGTAAGCTTCAAAAAACGCCAACGCCTCTTCCCCGCTTTTCGCAATATGCGCCGTATAGCTTTCCGCCCGCAGGAAATCGCGCAGCAGGCCCGCCAACTCCGCGTTATCCTCAACAATTAAAATATCCGTCATAGGCCATCCTTACCAGCCCATCTCAAGCAGCCAGCCGTTTAGCATCCGCTCCCGCTCCCTAAGCTGCTGTGAAGAGCTATATTTCCCTAAAGTATACTCCCCCTTGATTGTCCCGTCAACAATATATAGCGTCCGGCTGCATTTTGCGGCAACCTTCACGTCATGGGTGACAAGCAGGGCCGTCGTCCCTTCTGCGTTCAATTTGATCAGCTCATCCATGACGTCCTCTGAGGAGGCGCGGTTTAAGGCCCCGGTCGGCTCATCCGCGAAAATCATGCTTGGCTGATTGATCATGCTTCTGCAAATGCAGGCCCGTTGCAGCTGCCCGCCGGAAACTTCATGGATCCCATTGTCCGCGATCTCTATAATGCCAAGCTTTTTCATCAGCTCCTGGCCCCGTCTTGCCGTTTCCCTTCTGCTCTCCCTGATTTTCTTTGACTGACAGGCCGGAAGGATGATATTGTCAAGCACCGTCAAATTTTTTAACATATACATCTGTTGAAAAATAAAGCCCATCTCATCCAGGCGCAATTTGGCAAGCGCTTCCTCCCCAAGGCCGGACAGGCTCTTGTTGCAAAACAGGACTTCTCCCGCCGTGATTGCGTCCATGCCAGAGACGGCGTACAAAAGCGTGGACTTTCCGGAGCCGGACGGCCCCATCACAGCCGCCATCTCCCCTTTTTCAATGCTGAAATTCACATTCCGCAGCACATTGTTCTGACGCTTATTTACAATATACGTCTTACATAAATTTTTCACTTCCAATATTTTTTCCATTTGATCCGCTCCCTTTTTGATGCATTCCTTCCAGTCTGAAATAAATTTTCCCATGCGACAGCGCAAACGCCTCATTCCCTCGCCAAATCGCTTTTGATTTTCCTAAGCCCCTGCGCGGCGATGAACGCCGCAAGCAAAACGGCGGCAAGCATCAGCAATGGATACTTCGCATAAACCTCAAAAGGCAAAACCTCCAGCTCCATTTTGTATGCGCCCATCATTTGAAAAATGGGGCCGACAGTGAGCCCGGAAATCGGCTTTGACAAAAGAACCCCAAGCAAGACGGAACCGGCCAGCACAAGCCCAATCCGCATCGTCTGCCACAAAATCAGAAAGCCGTTACGAAAGCCAATCGCCTTTAAGATGGCGATTTCTCCTTTTTCTTTTGTAAGGAAGCTTTTTTCCATCAAAAGGGCCACTAGCATATGTATGCAAAGCACGACAAGCAGAATCAGGGCCTTTATGTCCTCAAGCTGGCCTGCGGAATCGCCGATCATATTGCTGACGTACTCCCCTGCCGTATAGACGGCTGCATCTGGGAACGCCGCGGCCAAAAGCCCTTTCCTCTCCTCAAGCTCCTTTTTGCCTGGATGGTCGGCATAACGAACCTGAATGCCAAAGCTGCCCGCCATAAACGCGTCGTCCAGCGGCTCTTTTTGATAAAACCGAATTCCCTCCCCCATATTATTCAAGGATTGCGTCAAGGCAGTCACCAGATACGTTTTCCCTTCGCCTCCCATCTTGATCTCCACTTCATCCCCGATGCCAGCGCCAATCTGTTCCGCATTGACATAGGAGATCGCCACCTCCCCGCAATCCTGCGGCGGCGTCCCTTCTATATAGGCGTACTGATCTGCAGTGACCGCCCCAATGCCAAGAAATGCCAGAGAAGACGTCTTTTTCTCCCCAAACGAGATGCCCATGCGGAACATGGCCTCCTGAAAGACCTCCGCCTGTATTTGGCGTTTGCTAAGAAAATCCTCCACTTCTGCGATCCCATCCTCTAAAAGCTTCCTGTTATTGCCATCCAGCATTAACAGAGTCTCCTGCGATATCACATGATCCGAATCCGCCATATTAAACCAGGACAAAAGCTTATCTGACCGAAGCGTGTTGATGGAATTAACGGGTATAATAACCAAAAGCGTCCCCAAAATAAAAATAAGGGCCATGGCAAGGTAGCGTTTGGGCGCGCTTAAAATATCGTTCACGGCCAGAAAGAAAACCGGGCGCAGCTTTGAGCGGCTTAAGTGAACGACTCCCCTGCCCCGATACCGCTCTCCTGTCTCCCCATTCCGAATCGCGTCAATGGGGGAGAATTTTTTTACATTTCTTGTGCAATAATAGCAGAACAGAGCCACAAGAGCCGCAGTGGAGATCGCGCAAAGCAATTGAAGCAGGGCGTTCCCCTCATTTGAAATAATGATATTCTGAGAGGATTTGCTAAGCAGCAGCGCCCCAAAGGGAAAGCTAAGCGCAAATCCTATCGCAGAGCCAACCACGGCGACCGCAAAATACTTGATGATGTACAGCCCTCGGATGCTGCTATTTTTGATCCCTATCGCTTTCATGACGCCAATTTCCCGAAAATCCTCTGTGACCGCAAAGCGAATGGTAAAATGCAGAATGACGAGCGAAATCAGTATCAGGCAGACGCTCACCGCCAGCATAACCGCCGCAATCAGCAGCTCCATCAGGTACATCAGCTTTACCGTGCTATATTCCTCATTCATGACCAAATCCAGCTCCAGGTCGGCAAACGCCTTAGGATACGCGGGATCTTCCGTATAGACGGAAACCATATAGCAGATGCTTTTGTTTTTCTGATAAAACAGGTCATAGTCCTTTTTGCTGACTAAAAAACGCGCCATCCCAATCATAGGGGATCCAAACAAGGCGTCTTTCGCCGCTTTCTGTAAGACAAACTCTTTTTCCACGCCCTTAGAGGCAATCGAAACTGTCCCGCCCTCACGAAACGCATACTCCTCTGAGCAAAACAGATTCGACGCCACATAGATCTCCCCTTCGCCGACCTCTTTAATTTCCCTGGCGTCGCTGTCAAATACCCGGCTGCCCTCCACAGTAGACAGGCAAAGCGTATTCCCATAAGAAAATTCCTCGCCCTCCACCAGCACGTCCTTCGGGTCAATCTGCATCAAGTCCGCCTTCTGATAGACATACCCATGCTCTTTGGCAAACGCCTCAAAACGCGCGACCTCCCCAGGATCTGTCGCGGCAAACCAATAATCCGGCACGCCGGCCATCTCAAAATAACGGTCAAGCGCAGTAAATACCGTCGTCACATTGCCCGCGCTCCCCGCAATGAACGCCGCCGCAAGGATAATAAACGCCAGCAGGATCGCGTTCATCATCTTTTTCTGCCTTAAGTCTTTCCCTAAAATCCGCAAATACATGGTGTTCTCCTTTCCCTGTTCTTTTGTCAGTATAACAGGAAAATTATGAAATAGTCCTTAACTGGCAGGCATAAAAACAAAAAACTGCGCTTTGGCGCACATCGCGTCAAAAAGCGGCTGCATCAGCAGCTCTTTGCTGATTAGGCAAAAAACGCCTGCATCTGACCGACAAACAGTCAAATGCAGGCGAGCCCTTAATCAAATGAAATGCCTACGACAAATATATGCTGTCTCTTCTAATTCTGCCTTTTACCAAATACGTGCTTTCCACCTCCAAATCCGGATCAATCTGATTCCAATTTTCAACAATGTAGTCTGCTAAGCTATCAAAATCTTCCGTTCCCTTGCTATTATTAATTAAGCTTTTAGCAGCTTGTACATTATTGCTATCTGAAAGCCCCTTATAATAATATTCTATCGCTCTTTCATTATCCTGTTTTACGGAATAGTCATTCAGCCTAATCACTCTCCCATACATGATAGCAATCTGAATTGTCGCGTTACTCATAGTTCTTCTATATTGTTTTTTCCCTTGCTGCACATATATTTCAGAATCTTGCTCCGCTTTAATCGCCCACTTTATTCCTTCATATAATTTCGGGATGTCCGATTGATTTCTATACAAAATGTAAATGCTTTTCGCACGCTGTAGCCAATAATTTGGATCTGACGCCTTCAATTGCTTGATTTTATCATGATTGTATATTTCTTGTATCAATTTAACTGCACCATGAACATTTTTCCCCTTAGCTTTTTCATTTTCAATGATC
>CANTEO010000030.1 GCA_947652855.1 uncultured Roseburia sp.
CATGACGTCGCTTTTCCTTATGCTGATGATTGTTCAAATTGCTGTGTGCCGCATTGCAATGTGCATCCTTTGTCATTAAGAAATCAGTGAGAATAGAGAGGGAAGATCATGAGCAATAATATACAAAGGCAGTTTTCCAAAAAGCCGACAAAAAATGGAAGCTAACCGGCTTGGCATTAGCGGGATTATTTGCGGCTTCAATATTTTTTATACCGACTTCTTCAATCGTAAATACATCAGACGAAGCGAAACTGGCGTTAGAAAATACAAAGCCGCTGCGTTTTTCATCTCTGTGCAGGATGGAAGCTGCAGCGGTTTTGTATTTTCTAAGGAATGGCGTCAAGCTGCATTTTTACAGTTCTCCGATTCGAAAATCCCCTCTTGACAAATCCAAATTCTGGCGCTATGATTCATTGCACGCCCCAATATTTAACAATGTTAATTAAATGAAAGCGACGTCATGGAGGTGATCTGGTTGAAGCAGGAGGAGAGGGAGTTTTTAAGAATTATGAAAAAGTTAAAGCGGCTCAACCTGTCTGTCATATTGCCAGGGATTACGTTTGGGGAGTTTTCCGTGATGAAGGCGATTGACGGCTGCGCGAAAGAAAAGGAAAGCGCCAGGGTTTCTGAAATCATAAGCGACCTGTGCGCGGCCCCGCCGGCGATTTCACGCTGCTTTAAGGTTTTGGAGGGCAGGGGCTTTATTCTGCGCGCCATAGATCAGGGGGACAGGAGAAATACCCGCGTTGCGCTGACGAAGGAGGGAAGAAGCAAGCTGGAGGAATCCGAGCGGGCTTTAAATTCCTATTCAAAGGCGGTGTTTGGCGGAATGGGGCAGGAGGACATGAGGCGGCTGAACGCATATTTGGAAAAGTTTCTTATGACTTCACAGCAGGAGATGGAAAAGAGGCAACAGGAAAAGGAGGGAAGAAACGAGGATTATGAGTAAGATATTCAAAAATATGGCTCCATACTGGCGTATGATCGTTTTGATTGTGGCGCTGCTTGGGGTTCAGGCGTATTGCGACCTGGCCCTGCCGCAGTATACGTCGGACATCATTGACGTTGGGATTATAAACGGCGGCGTTTCCCACATATTGCCGGAAAAAATAACAGAAGAGGATTTCGAATACGCAAAGCTCTATATGACAGAAGAAGAGCAGGGGCTGATTTCAGACGCGTACAGCCTGACGGAAAGCGGCGTCTATACGCGCAGCGAACAGGACGAGGATGCGCTTAAGGAGCTGGATGATGCGCTGCTTAGCCCGATTGTGCTGACGCATCGGATGTCCAATATGGGCGAGGAGGAGTTTAAGGAGACGGTTTCCGGGGCGTTTGTGAAGGATCCCGAACTAAGCGGCTATGCGCAGGACGTACCGGACATGACGGTGGAAGAGATAGGGAAGCTTTTGCAGATTGAGCTGGCTGCCTTTGAGGCGGAAGACGAGAATGGGAGCCGGTCTTCTTATGTAAACATGAACCCGTTGATGCAGATGCTTTTGTCCAGCGGGAAGGTCAGTGAGGAGGACGTCGCGGCCATGCGGGAGAGCCTGACTGGCATGAGCGACGCCCTTGGGAGCGGGACGCTGACCTCCATGGGCGCCGCATACGCCAAAAAATGCAATGCGGCGGCGGGCGTGGACGTAGAGAAGGCGCAGACGGATTACCTTTGGAGCGAGGGCGGAAAGATGTTTTTGATGGCCCTTTTGATGCTTGCGGCTTCAGTCGGCGTGGGGTACTTAGCTTCCAAGGTAGGGGCCGGCGTTGGCCGGAACCTACGGCAGTCCATATTCGGTAAGGTCATGTCGTTTTCCAATTCGGAGATGGATCAATTTTCCACGGCGTCCTTAATTACCAGAAGCACGAACGACATCCAGCAGATTCAGATGGTGACGGCAGTGATGCTGCGCATGATTTTATACGCGCCGATTATCGGGATTGGCGGCATCTATAAGGTCTGGCAGACGGGAGCCGGAATGGGCTGGATCATTGGCCTGGCGGTCGCCGTGATTTTGGGCCTGGTGCTGCTTTTGATGGCGCTCGCCATGCCAAAGTTTAAAATGATGCAGAAGCTGGTGGACGCCCTGAATTTGGTTTCCAGGGAAATCTTAACCGGATTGTCCGTCATCCGCGCTTTTGGCAGGGAAAAGAGAGAGGAAGAGCGGTTTGATGAGGCGAACCAAAACCTGATGAAGACGCAGCTCTTTACGAACCGCGTCATGAATTTTATGATGCCGGGCATGATGCTGATTATGTATGGGATCACGCTGCTGATTGTTTGGGTGTCGGCGCACAGGATTGACGCGGGGCAGCTTCAGGTGGGCGCGATGACGGCGTTCATCACATATGCGATGCAGATCGTGATCTCGTTTTTGATGCTTACCATGATGTCGATTATGCTGCCCAGGGCGGGCGTCGCCGCTGAGCGCATTGACGAGGCGCTTCGTCTCTCCCCTTCCGTCACTGAGCCGCTGCAGCCCAAAAGGCGTAAAGAGGAACGCGGCGTGGTCCGGTTTTCCCATGTGGATTTTAAATATCCGGGAGCGGAGGAAGTCGCGCTTTCTGACATTGACTTTACGGCGGAGCCAGGAAAGACGACGGCGGTTATTGGGAGCACTGGCTGCGGGAAGTCCACGCTTGTCAACCTGATTCCCAGGTTTTATGACATTACGGCGGGGAGCCTGACGCTGGATGGGGTGGAGGTTAGGGACCTTTCGTTAAAGGAGCTGCGCGAGGCCATTGGGTTCGTGCCGCAAAAGGGCGTCTTATTCTCCGGGACGATTGCCTCAAACTTAAGGTTCGGAAAGCCAAACGCCAGCGATGAGGCCATTAAGGAGGCGGCCGAGATCGCCCAGGCGGCGGATTTCATAGAAGAGAAGGGCGAGGGCTATGAAAGCGGCATCGCCCAGGGCGGGAGCAACGTTTCGGGCGGGCAGAAGCAGCGGCTTGCCATTGCCCGGGCGATTGTGAAGCGGCCGAAGGTGTTTGTGTTTGACGACAGCTTTTCCGCGCTTGACATGAAGACGGACGCGAAGCTAAGGAAGGCTCTGGAGGAGATCGTAAAAGACGCCGCCGTCATTATTGTGGCGCAGCGCATCAGCACGATTCTCCATGCAGATCAGATCCTTGTGCTGGACGATGGGAAGATTGTGGGCAGGGGAACGCATGACGAGCTGTTAAAGGGATGCGAGGTATACCGGCAGATTGCCCGGTCTCAGCTTTCCGCAAAGGAATTGGGCATAGAGGAAGAGGAGGTGCGCCATGAGTGAGACGAATGCAAAGTCCAGTCCCCCGCGTGGGCCGCATGGCCCGGGCGGCGGCATGATGCCTGGGGAGAAGGCGAAGGATTTTAAAGGCTCATTTAAGAAATTGTTTGCCTATATTGGAACATATAAAATCGCAATCTTTATCGTGATGGGGCTTGCGGCCTGCTCCACGGTGTTTTCCGTTATCGGGCCGAAAATTATGGGCGGGGCGACGACGAAGCTTTCGGAGGGCCTGATGCATAAGATTGCAGGCACCGGTGGGATTGACTTTAACGCAATCGCGAAGATCCTGCTCTTTACGTTGGGCTTATACCTGGTGAGCTCATTGCTCTCATTTTTCCAGGGATGGATTATGACCGGGATTACGCAGAAAATCTGTTACCGGATGCGCAAAGAGATTTCTGAAAAAATCAACCGGATGCCGATGAAATATTTTGAGAGCAGGACGTATGGGGAGGTGCTTTCCAGGATCACCAATGACGTGGATACGCTTGGGATGGGCCTTAGCCAGAGCGTCACGCAGATTATTACGTCGGTGGCCACGATGGTCGGCGTGCTTGTGATGATGCTTTCCATTTCGCCCTTGATGACGCTTTTGGCGCTTGTCATTTTGCCGGTTTCCGCCGTATTGGTGTCTTTGGTGGTGAAGGTTTCGCAGAAGCATTTTAAGACGCAGCAGGAATACCTGGGGCATATCAACGGCCAGGTAGAGGAGACGTATGGGGGCCATCTGGTGATCAAGGCGTTCAATAAAGAGGAAGAGACAATCAAGGCGTTTCATGAGACGAATGACATTTTGTATGAGTCTGCCTGGAAGTCTCAGTTCTTATCCGGCATGATGCACCCGATCATGATTTTCGTCGGGAACCTGGGGTATGCGGGCGTCGCGATTTCCGGCGGGATTTTGGCGATTCGCGGCAGGATTGGCATTGGCGACATTCAGGCGTTTATCCAGTATGTGAAAAGCTTCACGCAGCCCATTCAGCAGATTGCGCAGGTCATCAACCAGGTGCAGTCCATGACGGCCGCCTCTGAGCGCGTCTTTGAGTTTTTGGACGAGGAGGAGGAGAGCCAGACGGTGGAGCGCCCGGCTTCTCTGGAAGGCTTAAAGGGAGAGGTCAGCTTTGACCATGTCAGCTTTGGCTACAGCGCGGATCAGACGATTATCCATGACTTTTCCGCGAAGGCCGCGCCAGGGCAGAAAATCGCGATTGTCGGCCCGACCGGGGCGGGCAAGACGACGATGGTGAAGCTTTTGATGCGCTTTTATGATGTGAGCCAGGGGAAAATCTGCATAGACGGGCAGGACATCCGCTCTTTTAACCGCAGGGAGCTTAGGGATGCGTTTGGAATGGTGCTGCAGGACACATGGCTGTTTAAGGGCAGCATTATGGAAAACATCCGTTATGGAAGGCTGGACGCGTCGGACGAGGAAGTCATCGCGGCGGCGAAGGCAGCGCACGCCCATCACTTTATCAAGACGCTGCCTGGCGGCTATGACATGGAGCTGAACGAGGACGCAAGCAACGTTTCTCAGGGGCAGAAGCAGCTTCTGACGATCGCCCGGGCGATCTTGGCCGACAATCGGATCCTGATTTTGGATGAGGCGACTTCTTCCGTTGACACAAGGACGGAGCATCGGATTCAAAAAGCCATGGATAACCTGATGCGGGGCAGGACCAGCTTTATCATTGCCCACAGGCTTTCCACGATCCGGGACGCGGACTTAATCTTAGTGATGAAGGACGGCGATATCATTGAGCAGGGAAATCATGGGGAATTGATGGCGCGGCGGGGATTTTACGCGGATCTATATAATTCTCAGTTTGAACAGGCGTCATAAACGCTCCTTTGTCCGCATAAAATGCAGTAATGTTGCGGGAATTGGATGAAGCTATGAAACGGATCTTATTAAATGCAGTGTTGGCGGCAATGAGCGCGTGCCTGGCGTTTGGGAGCGGGTCGCCTTGCCTGGCGAAGGAGGAGCCGTATGGGCATATCATGCTGTCCAAAAGGCAGAACGTGAACGAAGAGGCAGAGACAACCATAGACAAAAATCAACTGCACGCCCGGTCAGCGGTGTTAATGGACGCTGACACAGGGCGTGTTTTATTTGAGAAAGAGGGCTATGAGCCGCTGCCTATGGCCAGCACGACGAAGATTTTGACCTGCATTCTTGCGCTGGAGAACGGGTCGCCTGACGATGTGGTGGAGGTTTCGTCTTATGCGGCTTCCATGCCGAATGTGAAGCTTCATATCCGTAAGGGGGAGCGCTATAAGCTGTTGGATTTGCTGCATTCTTTGATGTTAGAGTCGCATAACGACTCGGCGGTCGCGATTGCGGAGCATATTGGTGGGAGCGTGGAGAAGTTTGCGGGCATGATGAACGAGAAGGCGGCAAAAATCGGCTGCAAGGACAGCTATTTCATTACGCCCAACGGCCTGGACGCGTCGCAGGAGGTCACGTCAAAGGACGGCTCCCCGAAAACGGCCGTGCATTCCACGACGGCGCGGGATCTGGCCCTCATTATGAGCTATTGCGTCAAGCAGTCTCCAAAGAGAGAGGAGTTTTTGGAGATTACTCAGGCAGGCTCCTATCAATTTTCTGACCTTGAGGGGACGCGCAGCTTTTCCTGCAATAACCATAATGCGTTTTTGAACATGATGAAGGGCGCGCTGTCCGGGAAGACGGGATTTACGGGAAACGCGGGCTACTGCTATGTCGGGGCCTTAGAGCGGGAGGGGAGGACGTTTGCAGTGGCGCTCCTGGCCTGCGGCTGGCCAAACAATAAGACGTATAAATGGGCGGACACGAAAAAGCTGATGAAGTACGGGATTGAGAATTTCAATTTGGCGGATCTGTCCGCGGAGCCGGTGAAGGAGGAATGGCTTGCTAAGATCCCTGTGGAGAAGGCGCAGACGAAGCGGCTGTATGGGGAGGCGAAGGCCGGGGTTTATGTAAAAGACCAGGAGGGCGCGCCCACGATGCTGTTAAAGCAGGGGGAAAAGGTGCAGATGAGGTGCAGCGTGAAGAGGCGCTTAAGCGCGCCGGTTCAAAAAGATCAGGAAGTGGGGAGCATTCAGTACCTGATGGATGAAACTGTCGTGTGGGAGAGGAAAATCTGCACAAAAGAAGGCTTTGAGAGAGTGGACTACGCCTGGTATGTCAGGCAGGCGCTGCAAGGTTTTTTTAGGCTATAACAAATATTTGTATACACACAATTCAATAAAGTCTTTACACCTTAGCCGCGTGTCTGGTATAATAAAGCTGCTGTAGAAACGGCATAGGTAAAGGGCGGTGAAGGCATATGACGGAAAAAGAAATGATGCAAAGAAATATTGAAGAATTTTCAAGGCTGCAGGATTATATGTTGGAAGATGGGAAAGAGGCAAAAGCATATAACACGATGCTTAAGCGGTACTTAGACTTGAAAGCGATCCTTCAAGCGTCAGGCATCAGCCTTACAGATATTGACAGAGTCAAAGAGTGACCCATCAAACGGAATAACCCAAAACCAAAGGTGTAAAGTCTTTATGGAATGATTCGGGCTTTGCGCCTTTTTTATGATGTTATATCACGAAAAGCCCTTCGGGCGGGATGCGCGGAGCATCAAAGCGTCCAAGTCACTCAAGAATGAGGGATTTAGGGAGTTGAAGCGGACTTGTCCGCTTTGTTCTTTGCGCGTTGATAACTTAATTTTGAAATTGCCGGATATTTTTATAAGAATTGGAAATCCTATCAAAAAACAGAAAAGAGGGTTTTGATATGGAGCGAAAAAAAGCGACAATGGACGGCAACCATGCGGCGGCGCACGTGGCGTACGCCTATACGGATGTCGCGGCGATTTATCCCATCACGCCGTCTTCCGTGATGGCGGAGGTGACGGAAGTCTGGGCGTCCCAGGGGAAGAAGAACATTTTTGGCGACATCGTTGAGATTTCGGAGATGCAGTCGGAGGCCGGCGCGGCCGGCGCGGTGCATGGGGCCCTTGCGGCCGGCGCGCTTTCAACGACGTTTACGGCGTCTCAGGGCCTTCTTTTGATGATCCCAAATCTGTATAAAATTGCGGGCGAGGGCCTGCCCGGCGTGTTTCATGTGGCGGCCAGGAGCATCGCCACCCATGCCCTAAGCATTTTTGGAGACCATTCTGACGTGTATGCGTGCAGGCAGGCGGGCGTGGCGATGCTGTGCGCCTCTTCTGTGCAGGAGGTCATGGATTTATCCCCGGCGGCGCATGGGGCGGCGTTAGAGGGGAGGGTTCCCTTCATCAGCTTTTTTGACGGGTTCCGCACCTCCCATGAGATTCAGAAGATTTCCGTCTGGAGTGAGGAGGACTTGAAGGATCTGTTTCCCATGGAGGCGGCGAAGAAGTTCCGGCAGGGCGCGCTAAACCCGGAGCATCCGTTTCAGTGGGGGCAGGCGCAGAACCCGGACACATTCTTTCAGGTCAGGGAGGCGGCGAATCGGCTGTATGAAAAGATACCGGAAACCGTATCGCGCTATTTTCAGAAGATCAATCAGAAAATCGGGACGGATTATCAGCTGTTTAATTATGTCGGCGCGCCGGACGCAAAGCACGTCATCGTCGCCATGGGCTCAGTCTGTGAGACGATTGAGGAGACGCTTGACGTTCTGTTAAAGAAGAATGAGAAGGTCGGCCTGGTGAAAGTGAGGCTGTACCGCCCGTTCTCAAAAGAGGCGTTTCTTAAGGCCCTTCCCGAAACCGTGCAGAAGATTTCCGTCCTTGACCGCACGAAAGAGCCGGGCGCGCCGGGAGAGCCGTTGTATCTGGATGTGGTCTCTGTGCTGAAGGATTCGCCGTTTGCCGGGATAGAGGTGTTTGGCGGGCGATATGGCCTTAGCTCAAAGGACACGACGCCGGGGCAGATTTTGGCCGTGTATGAAAATCAGGGCAAACAAGAGTTTACGATTGGAATCAAGGACGACGTGACGGGCCTTTCCCTCGATGAAGCCGAGCAGCCCGCGGCGCTGACGGACGGCCTCTACAGCTGCAAATTCTGGGGCCTTGGGGCGGACGGGACAGTCGGCGCCAATAAAAATTCCATCAAAATCATTGGGGACCATACCGATTTGTATGCGCAGGCGTATTTTGACTATGACTCCAAAAAATCCGGCGGCCTTACCGTGTCGCATCTGCGGTTTGGGAAGGAGCCGATCAAATCGACGTACCTGGTGCAGAAGGCCAATTTCGTGGCCTGCCACAACCCGTCGTACGTCTGGAAGTACAATATGGTGCAGGATGTCGTCCCGGGCGGCACATTTCTTTTAAACTGCCCCTTTGCGCCGGAGGAGGTCGGCAGCCATCTGCCTGGGCAGATGAAGCGCTATATCGCGGAGAATCAGATTCAGTTTTATGTCATTGACGGCGTGCAGATCGGCATGGATACAGGGATGGGGCCGACCAGGATCAACACGATTTTGCAGGCTGCATTCTTTAAGCTGACCAATATTCTTCCGGAAGGGGAGATTGTGGAGCTGCTTAAGGACGCGGTCAAGCGCACCTATGGGAAAAAAGGGGACGACGTGGTCGCCAAAAACTGTGCCGCGATTGACGCCGGGATGATGGGCGCGAAACGGGTAGAGCCGGGGGCGGACTGGGCGAATTGCGAAGCGGAAAATCTGTTTGGCAAAAAAGTCTGCGCAAGGAGCGAGCAGCAGTCGAATTATGTCAATACGGTGCAGCGCGCCGTCGAGGCGTTTGAGGGCAATCACCTCCCTGTTTCTGCATTTATGGAATATGCAAACGGCGCAGTCCCTTCCGGCACGGCCGCATTTGAAAAGAGGGATATTGCAGTCAGGGTGCCAAACTGGATTCCGGAAAATTGCATTGAATGCAATATCTGCTCTTATGTCTGCCCCCATGCGGTCATCCGTCCCGCGGTCATGAGCCATAAAGAGCGTCAGGACGCGCCGGAGGGAATGGCCAGCAAGGATATGCCGGGAACGCAGGAGTATCAGTTTTCGATTACAGTGTCTGTTTTAGACTGCACCGGATGCGGCACGTGCGCCGCCTGCTGCCCGGCGAAGAAAAAGGCGCTGGTGATGGAGCCGACGGGCCGGCATTATGAGATGCAGAAGTATTTTGATTACGGGAGGACACTGCCCGAGAAGAAGGAGCTTGTGGAGAAGTTTGGGGTGGCGACGGTAAAGGGGAGCCAGTTTCAACAGCCGCTTTTGGAATTCCATGGCGCGTGCGCAGGCTGCGGGGAGACGGCATACGCGAAGCTTTTGACGCAGCTGTTTGGGGAGCGGATGTATATCGCCAACGCGACCGGATGCTCGTCCATTTGGGGGAATTCCTCCCCGGCCACTCCGTATACGTTTAACGAGAAAGGACAAGGCCCGGCGTGGTCAAATTCGCTTTTTGAGGACGCCGCGGAATTTGGCTATGGGATGCTGCTTGGCGATGAGGCGATACGAAAAAGCCTGCAAAAGAGCGTGAAGGAGCTTTTAGGGAACACGAAGGTAGAGTCTGTGAAGCGTGCGGCTGAGCAATGGCTCTGCACGTATGAGAATGGGAAGGAAAACCAAAAGGCTACGGAAGAATTGGTTGGCTGCCTGATGGAATGCGACTGCGCTCTCTCCAGTGAGATCTTAGAGAAAAAGGAGTTCCTCTCCAAAAAATCCAGGTGGATTTTCGGCGGAGACGGATGGGCGTATGACATAGGCTTTGGCGGCCTCGACCATGTGCTTGCGAGCGGCAGGGACATCAATATTTTTGTCTTTGACACAGAGGTGTACTCCAACACAGGGGGACAGGCTTCAAAATCCACGCCGCTTGGCGCGATCGCGCAGTTTGCGGCGGGCGGCAAGCAGATCCGCAAAAAGGATTTGGCCGCGATGGCGATGAGCTATGGCTATGTGTATGTGGCGCAGATCTCCATGGGGGCGGATTATAATCAATGTATCCGGGCGATCACAGAAGCTGAGGCGTATCCCGGTCCGTCGTTAATCTTAGCGTACGCGCCCTGCATTAACCAAGGAATCAAAAAAGGGATGCAGATGGCGCAGGAGGAGCAGAAGCTTGCGGTGCAGTCCGGGCATTATCATCTGTTCCGCTATCAGCCTGCGATTGGCGCAATGGAGGAGCCTACCTTCCATTTGGACAGCAAGGAGCCGAAAGGGGATTTCTTTGAATTCTTGAACGGAGAGGTGCGCTTTAACGCGCTGGCGCGAAGCGACCCAAAACGCGCCAGGGAGCTGTTTGAGCAGGCAAAGGAAGACGCGAAGAAGAAATATGAGGCATTGAGGCAGAAAGCGGGGGCATAAAAAAGAAGGGCCGGCAAAAAAGCCAAAGGGCTGAAAGCCTGCCTGCGGCATATGGGCTGAAAAGTGCGTCAAAACCGGACTTTTCAGCCTTTTTGCCGGTCAGGCAAAAGCCAGGCGGGCGTGGGGACGCCCTGCGCGGTAAGAAAACGGCTGCTTTCTATGGCGCATTTCCTATGGATCGGCAAAGAATATGCGCGCCGCTAGTTTTTGCTTTACAAGGGTTCTTTATAATGCTACAATCAGGGATAGAAAGTGGAGGACAGGGAGTCAGAAAATGAGTGGCGGATATTAGGAGGAAGCATGATGAGCGAAATGGCACGAAAGTTAAAGGCATATGCGGACCGCCGAAGGACAGAACGGGAAAGGAAAAGGAAGAACGTGGAAAAAGAAGATTTTTTATTAAATCAGATTGATGAATTTAGGGAGAAGGCGAAGCAGCTTCAGGCGTTGCTGACATCCAAAGAAAGCAAGGTGCAGCAGCTTCAGGAGATCGTCGAGGAGCGGGAAGGCAAAGCGAGGGAGCTTTCAGATATGCTGGAGGAGCGCCAGGACGTGGCCGACCGGGTCGTGGCGGGGATGGAGCCGCAGTTAAGCGGCGTGGCGGAGAGGCTTGAGGCGAAGCTGAATGAGCTGAATAAAGTCATGGCGGAGCGCCTGGCGGAAAATGTGGTGAACGCCGCGGACCAAAGCGAGGAGATCCGCGCCCTGATTCAGGAGAGCGCGAAGGCCCTGACAGAGGCGGTGAACGGGCTGGACGGCCAGTTTGACAAGGTCAAGGGCGAGATCTGCGAGAAGATACATACTGAGGATGTGAAATGCTACCGCAACATCCAGACGCTGTTTGAAGAGTCGGACAAAAAGCTTTTGGCAATGGAGGAGCAGATTGCAGGTTTACGTTCCGCAAAAACCATGCTAAAATCAATTATGACGATTGCGATATTGAATTTTGCGGGGCTTGCGGGCCTGTTCGCCTACCTTTATTTTTACGGTTAATCTGGCAACATTTTGCGTAGGCGGGAATATATATATACGGGAATAGGCATGGGAACCGTCATAAATGCTTTTTTATGGCGGTTCTATAAGATATTGAACGGCGGGCGGCGGCCCGGGCTAGGAAGAATGAGTATACGAACGGGCGGGCGGTGACTATGGGATTGGATCAGGAAAAGAAAGTATGGGTGATTGGGCATAAGAATCCGGACACGGATTCCATTTGCGCCGCGATTGCCTATGCGGATTTAAAAAATAAAATCAGCGATGTCCGCCATGAGCCGAAACGCGCAGGGAACGTAAATGAAGAGACGAGGTATGTGCTCCGTCATTTTCAAATGCAGGAGCCGGAGCTTGTGACCGACGTGCGGGCGCAGATGAAGGACATCTCGTTTCGTCATACGGCGGGCGTAAGCGACTGCATTTCCCTAAAGCGGGCATGGGAGCTGATGAAGACGGAGGACGTCGTCACGCTTCCGGTGACGGGGGCAGGCAACCGGCTCTGCGGCCTAATCGTGACAAGCGACATTGCGACGTCCTACATGGATGTGCAT
This sequence comes from uncultured Roseburia sp., assembly GCA_947652855.1. GTDB lineage: Bacteria > Bacillota > Clostridia > Lachnospirales > Lachnospiraceae > Roseburia_B. The sequence goes on from CANTEO010000030.1 coordinate 12,102, forward strand.
GACGGCCATATATTAGCCGCGGCGAGGACGCCTTATAAGAATATTATTGAGACGCTGGAAGGCACGCTTTTGGCGGGGAACGAGCACGCCTATTTCATGCGGGGAAGGGCCGTGATTGAGACGACGAGCCCGGACTGGATGGATGAGTGCGTCAGGCAGGATGACCTGGTGATCTTAGGCGGGCATTTTGAGTCCCAGATGCGGGCGATTGAGCATAACGCGAGCTGCCTTGTGGTATGCTCTGGGCTTGCCGTCCGCAAAGAGGTCATTGCGCTTGCGGACCGGAGGGACTGCATCGTCATCAGCACGCCGCACGATGTGTTCACGGTGGCCCGCTTGATGAATCAGAGCGTGCCGATTAAGCACTTTATGACAAAAAAGAATTTGATTCAGTTTGACCTTGAGGATTATGTTGACGACGTGCGGGACGTGATGTCGAAAGTGCGCCACAGGGATTTCCCGATTGTGGAGGAGGACAATTCCTACGTCGGCATGGTGTCCAGGCGGAATCTGTTCCATACGCAGAAAAAGCAGGTTATATTGGTGGATCACAATGAAGAGACTCAGGCGGTGGATGGGATTGGCGGCGCGGAGATTTTGGAGATCATCGACCATCACAGGCTTGGCAGCTTAGAGACGATCTCGCCTGTCTTCTTTCGCAATCAGCCGCTTGGATGCACGTCTACGATCATTTTTCAGATGTATCGGGAAAAGGATGTGGAGATTCCAAAAGCGATTGCCGGGATTTTGTGCGCGGCCATCATTTCAGACACGCTGATGTTCCGGTCGCCTACCTGCACTGCCGTAGACAGGGCGGCTGCGGAAGAATTGGCGATTATTGCCGGGGTTGATATTGAGATACTTGCAAAGAATATGTTTCAGGCAGGCAGCGACTTTATGCGCAAGACGCCGGAAGAGATTTTCTATCAGGATTTTAAGACGTTTACGATTGGGGCATACGATTTTGGCGTGGCGCAGCTTAGCGCCATGAGCAAGGAAGAGCTGGAGACAGTCCGCGATAAGCTAAAGGAATACATCCGGGCTGTCTTAAACCGGCGTAAGCTGGATATGGTTTTTGTGATGCTGACGGATATTTTAGAAGAATCTACGTTGCTGATGTATGCGGGGGAAGACGCGGAGGGGATCATAGCGCAGGCGTTCCCCGCCAAAAGAGAGGACGGCGGCTTTTTGCTTAAAGGGGTGGTATCCAGAAAAAAACAATTGATACCCGCGCTTTTGGCGGCTATGCAGGAATAGCTCGATGGATATAGGCCGGATTCTGTGGCAGTGAGGCGGCCGGGCCGGGCTGCGGCAGGATCCAGAGAGGATTAGTGAGGAAGTGATGCATGATGAAGTTTGAAAAAATGGAAAACGGATCACTGCGTTGTACTTTGACACAGGATGACTTGGAAGAATTTGGCATAGAATTGGAGGATTTTTTCTCCAATACGCCGCATGCCAGGGATTTTTTAGAAAAACTGATTCGGATTGCGGAAGAAGAGGTGGGGTATAAGACGACGGGCAATATGATGTCGATTCAGGCCGCGATCATGTCGGAGGACGAAATTGTCCTGACGTTTTCAGAAAGCCAGGTCAGCAGCACGGAGATTTTGGAGCATATCAGGAATATGCTTGGCCAGGCGGCGGCGAAGGAGTCGCAGGCGGCCCTGCCGGACGTGAAGGATGACATCTTGAATGAGGTTGAGAAAAAGAAAACGGAAAAGAAAGCGGGCGCGGGAAAGGAAGGCTATGCGTACCTGCTGACGTTTGTGTCGTTTAACAGCGTGTTGAAGTTCTGCAAAATCCTGTCTGTCAATTCCAATGCGAAGAGCAGGCTGTACTATCTCGATCAGAAAGAGCAGTATTTTCTGTGGGCGGATTTGAACCGAAGCACACGCAAGTATGTCTATGAGTTCGTCGCGGCCTCCATGGAGTATGCAAAGTCGATTGAGAAGGACAGCGCGCGCAGGAGATATCTGGATGAGCATGCGCACGTGATTGTGAAGGAAGAGGCGTTAAAGACCCTGGCAAATGTGTAAGCGCCGATAGGAAGGGACAGAAGGCGGCGGAAAATAGAACGATTGAGTGACGGATAGAGAAAGGACGCCTGCGCTTAGTAAGTAAAAGCGCAGGCGTCCTTTTTGCCCTCTCAAAGGCAATTTCCTTAAGCTGGGAAGACATGGGCAGGATATGCCTTTGCGCGCGTGATAGAAGGCTTCTTACCGTATCAGGGCGTCCATCAGGTAGGCGTAGATCTCCATGTTCTGCTCCTGCCAGTTCTTGCAGACGGCCTGCGCCTGCGCTTTTGTCTTCACATGAATGGATAGGTCAATGACGGGAATGGCCTTTTCTTTGAGCTGGCAGCGGACGAAAAAACCCTGAGTCGTTGATTTATAATAGTCTGCGACAATGGAGTTTTCGTTTTTTAAGCTTAGCTCATTTTTTTCCAGATAGGCGGTCAAATCCTGCTCGATCGCCGGCGTGAGCTTGTCCTCAAAAAAAGCCAGCGTCTCTGTCCCAAGCTCCGTCATAAAGTACTGCGTGTTATTGTGCGTGGGCTGTGCGCGGATTAAACCCGAATCCAAAAGGCCGCTGATTGTCTGCTGTACGGTAAAGTAATCTGTGTAGTCCTGCTCCAGGAAAAAATTGGAGATTTGCGTGTTGGAGAGGGGGAAGTCCACTTTATCCAGCATCGTTAAAATCGTCATTTTGTAGATCGTATTCGGATCGGCCATGAAAGTTCTCCCCGTCAGTCTTTGGGCGTGTCCGCCGCTGTAGGAATGTGCGCCTTCACGGCGTTGCTTACGGCGTCTGCGACGCGTGGGTCAAACGCCTCCGGCAAGATAAAGTCCTCGTTTAGCGCATCCTCGCTTACGAGGGACGCAATGGCCTTTGCCGCGGCGAGCTTCATGGATTCCGTGATCTGCTTGGCGCGCCCTTCCAATGCCCCCTTGAAGATGCCGGGGAACGCGATGACGTTGTTGACCTGATTGGGGAAATCGCTCCTTCCGGTGCCGACTACTTTTGCGCCCGCGGCCTTTGCCAGATCCGGCATGATTTCCGGCGTGGGGTTCGCCATGGCGAATAGGATCGCGCCGTCGTTCATGGAGGCGACCATTTCCTGGCTTACGATATTGGGCGCGGAGACGCCGATGAAGATATCCGCGCCCTCAAGCGCGTCTTTTAAGCTCCCTGCTTTCTGCTCCAGGTTCGTCACTTCCATCATTTTCTCCTGCATCCAGTTTAGCCCGGGGCTTTCTTTCCCGAGGATTCCCTGCCTGTCGCACATGATGACGTGCAGGAAGCCATAGGAGAGCAGCAGCTTTGTGATGGCGATTCCGGCGGAGCCGGCTCCGTTCACAACGACGCGGCAGCTCTCTTTTTGCTTTCCGGCCACCTTTAAGGCGTTGATGACCCCCGCCAGGACGACGATGGCGGTGCCATGCTGATCGTCATGGAATACGGGGATGTCAAGGGCCTTCTGCAGCCGCTCCTCAATTTCAAAGCACCTTGGCGCGGAGATGTCCTCTAGGTTGATCCCGCCGTAGGAAGGCGCGATATGCGTCACTGTTTTTATGATTTCTTCTGTGTCCTGCGTGCCTAAGCAGATCGGGACGGCGTTTACGCCGCCAAACTCTTTGAACAGCACGCATTTGCCCTCCATCACGGGCATGGCCGCGTATGGGCCGATATTTCCAAGGCCAAGCACCGCGCTCCCATCGGAGACGACGGCCACGGTATTCGCCTTCATGGTGTAAGTATACGCTTCCTTAGGATTTTTGGCGATGGCCTGGCAGGGCGCCGCGACGCCCGGCGTGTATGCGATGGAAAGCGCGTCCCGATCCTTGACGGGAGACTTTGCGACCGTCTCTAATTTTCCGTTCCATTGCCTGTGGGCCTCTAATGCCCGTTCTCCATAGTCCATGCTACGATTCCTCCCTTATTTCTAATTCTGATTCCTTGATTTCATCTGGTGGAAAATTTCGGTACCAGTATAGCATAGTTTGGTTTTGAAGTCCATGAAAATCCGTAGGCGCCTAGGGAGGAAGATGGGATTGCAATCTATGTGCCGCTGCCGTATCGTTCGAAAGAAAAAGGCTTTACACTCTTTGAGCGATTCATTATAATAGAATAGGAATCGCAGCGATAGCAGAATGAGATTTTGCAGAGTTTGGGCGTGAATCTAATAGAAATTGAAAAATGAAAGAGCAGTCAACAAAATCGAATCATCAGCCGATCTATCAAGGGTGCAACGTCTTTTAGGAATGAGGAAGGCTTTGCGCCTTTTCAGTTACGTTTTTTGCTGTTGGGATGGCGTCTGTATGCGGGCTTGACGCAAGACGGGGCGCCATGCAGGTCAGGCGGGAAAGTTTGACGGGATGAAGGAAGGTGCATAGGCATATGGAATTTTACAAAGTGGCTTGCTACAACATGGTTGGGATGGCGATCATATGGCTTTCCCTCCTTATGACGGGCGCGGTGTTTTTTGAAAAGAAGCCTTTGCTTAGGGGCTTAAGCAAGCGCTCGTTTCTTTTGCTTCTTTTTGTGTTTCTCCTGTTTCCTGTTTTGGGCGCGGCCTCCTATCAATCTGGCCTTATGATGCTTAGGGTTCAGGAGATAATCGTCTGCTATGTTCAGATTCTGTACAATATGATGTTCCTGCGGCTGCTTTACCTGGAGGAGTGGAGGGCGTGTTGGGGCGTCTCTGTCATTTTCAGCATTTTGTGGTTGGCGGCGGAGAAAATCAGCTTTTCCTTTCGGACAAAGGATATACTGTATTTGAACAGAATGCTGGAGTTTTTGGAATATGCCTTTCTTCAATTGGCGCTTTCTTTAGGGGTTTTTTTGGCGCTTTTGCTTCTTTATAAAAAAGCGGGCGTGGGAAAAGTATTCTCCCATTGGCTGGAGTGGAAGAGGGCATGGTTTTTTGGCATTCTTGTTTTGAGCCTGTATCCGTTGCTTGAGAGCGTCTATCAGGCTCTTTTGTCTTGGGGCAGGGTTGTCCGAATTTGGGAGACGGTCCCTATGCTGCTGTTTTTGATGAGCATGGCGCTGCTTTATTACATGAACTTACGGCAGATGCAGCAACAGGAGATGGAGGCGCAGAGGCAGAGCCTTTGCCAGCAGGACGCCTATATCCGCTCTTTAGAGAAGATGCAGGAAGAGATGCGGCAGTTTCGGCATGATTATAAAAATATGCTGGCGGGGATGTATTTGCAGGCGAAGGAAGGGGACGCCGCCTCGGTTTTGGAGTTTATACAGGAGATGACGGATGGCTTTGAGCAGCAGATCGGCGGCCAGATCAGGCAGCTCTCGCAGCTAAGGAACGTCCATATGCAGGAGGTCAAGGGCCTGCTTTTAGGCAAGCTTGGGGAAATGCAAAGGGATGGGATCCAATGCGATTTTGAGGCGAGGCAGCCGTTTGAGGGCGCGCGGATGAAGCCGGTGGACTTGTGCCGCTGCCTTGGCATCTTAATTGACAATGCGATGGATGAAGTGCGTGGGAAGGAAGGGGCGAAGGTGCAGATTCTGATCAGCAGCCAGGAAGGGTGCGTGACGTTTTTGGTGAGGAATACGCTGCATTCTGCGGTGGATTTCCATAGAATGTGGGAGGATGGCTATTCGACGAGAGGGGAAGGGCGCGGGGTTGGCCTGGCAAGCTACCGAAAGATTTTGGATCGGTATCAAAATGCGCTCTCTTCAACGGCCGTGCAGGACGAAGCGTTTGTTCAGGAGCTGAAAATAAGAGAATGAGCAGGGAGGGGAAGGAGATGCTTCCAGTTTATATTTGTGAGGATGACGAAGCCGTGCGGGCTGCGCAGGAGGAGTTCTTAAGGAAGCTGATTTTGATGGAGGGATACGACATGGAGCTCGCGCTCTGCACCGGGCATCCAGAAGATGTGCTTTTGGCGGCAGAGCGGCATCCGAAAAGGGGCGTTTATTTCTTGGACGTGGAATTGAAGGGGGAGCAGATGGATGGCTTTCTGCTTGGGAAACGGCTGCGCGCGCTGGATCCCAGGGGGTTTTTGATTTACGTGACAGCGTTTTCCGATTTGGCGTTTGAGACGTTCCGGTATCATTTGGAGGCGCTTGATTACATTGTAAAGGGCGATCCGGAGCAGATGAAGCAGGGGATGAGGCAGGGCCTTGCGACGGTGGTGGAGCGGATGAAGCGGGAGAAGGGAGAGGAACGGGCGTATTTTTCCGTAAAGGTAATGGATGTGGTGAAGCATATCCCCATAGACGAAATTATGTTTTTTGAGACTTCAGGGAGGACGCACCGGATTGAGCTGCATGGCGTCCATGACCGGATTGACTTCATTGGGAGCATGCAAGAGCTTCAGGAGCAGCTTGGGGACGGCTTCTTTCGGGCGCATCGGGCGTGCCTTGTGAATGTGAGGCAGATTGCGGAGCTAGATTTGAAGCATCGGGAGATCTTGATGCAAAACGGGGAGCGGTGCTTTTTCTCCAAAAATGTCAAAGGGAAGCTTTTGGATCTGTTTTAGGCGCCATAGGATACTGTTTGGGCAGTTTTTCACAAAAAAAGCCGGCATTGTGGTAGGATCGTTCCATCAAACAGAGAAAGAAGGGATTTGCATGGAACAGATGGCGCTGTTACAAATGTCGCATATTGCGAAGCGGTATCAGACAAAGCTGGCGCTAAAGGACATTAGCATGACGCTGCAAAAGGGGGAGATCCTGGGATTTTTGGGGCCTTCGGGCGCAGGGAAGACAACGGCGATGAAAATTATCACAGGGCAGCTTCGTCCGACGTCTGGAGAGGCGAGGCTCCTTGGGACGGATTCTGCCAATCTGGACGCCTCCATCTATGAGAAAATTGGCGTAGTCGCAGATAACAGCGGCGTGTATGAAAAGCTGACCGTTTGGCAGAATTTAAGCGTATTCGCGCAAATATGGCGTGTGCCAAGCCAAAGGGTGGAGGAGGTCTTGCGGCAGGTAGAGCTGACAGAGCAGAAAAAGCAGCCTGCGGGGAAGCTCTCAAAAGGGCAGATGCAGCGGCTGATTCTCGCGCGCTCGGTCTTACATAAGCCCAAGATCCTTTTTTTGGATGAGCCGACCAGCGGCCTGGATCCTTCCACGGCAGCCGCGATTCACAAGATGCTGCTTGACTTAAGGGCGGAGGGGATGGCGATTTTCTTGACAACCCACAACATGGAAGAGGCGGCCAAGCTGTGTGATAAGGTCGCCCTTTTATGCCAGGGGGAGATTGTGGAATTTGGATCGCCGCAGGAGATTTGCCTGAAATACAATCAGGATAAGAAATATCGGGCGCTGCTTTCGGGACAGGAGGAGGCGCTTTTGGGGCAGAGCGAGGAGGACATACGCAAGCTTTCGGAATGGCTTCTATCGGATCGGGTGTTGAGCCTGCATTCCTGTGAGCCGACGTTAGAGAGCGTCTTTTTGACGGTGACGGGGAAAGCATTGGACGCATAGGGCGAAAAAGGAGGGATTTGAAATGAGAAATGCAAATAAGCTGATGGCGGTGGCGAAGGTAAAATGGCTTTGCATCAGCCAGAACATGACGATTATGTTAGGCCCCATCATGGTGGTGGCAGTCACCTGGGGATTGAAGCTGCTGTATAGCTCCAAGGCCGGAGGGGAGCTGGCCCCGGAATTGATGGGCTTTGTGCTTTCGCTTGGGATTTCGATGAACCTATGCTCAGACGGCTTTGTGATGGTCGGGACGTCGATTGCAGAAGAAAAGGAGAAGCATACGCTGCGGGCGCTGATGACCTCCTCCATCACAGGCATGCAATATTTTATTGGAAGCATCCTGTTTCCGTTTTTCATGCTGATGGCCGTGCAGCTTGTGATCCCCCTGATTTGCGGCATTCCGTTGGGACTGCCCTCTATGCCGCTTTACTTTTTCATCAGCGCCATAGCGTCCCTGATTAGCTGCGTCATTGGGATGATCGTGGGGATTTGCGCCAAAAATCAGGTGGGCGCAAGCCTCATTTCCTATCCGCTGATGATTGTCTTGATGATGGTCCCGGTGTTTGGGAATCTCTCAGGCGTATTGGAAAAAATATCCGCGTTTTTATTCACCGGGGTCGTGACGGAGATGGCGGAATGCATTGGCCGCGGGGAGGCGTATGCCATAAAGCCTTTGGACGTGGCCGTGCTGCTTGGGGAGCTTGTCATCAGCGTGCTGTTATTTTTGGTGTTTTACAGGAAAAACGGGTATGAGAAGGATTAAGTCAGAAAACCCCTTGCAATATCTGGAAACAGGCGCTATACTAAGTATGTTATATGTTAATTTGATTGAGAGTGGGTGAAAGCCCACTCTCAATTATGTTTATTCTAACAGGAAAGACTTTGTTGCGCTAAAGTGTGAAAAATGATTTTCTTTATAGAATAAAAACGAGCCTGCAAAAGAGGCGGCAACCGTTTCTTAGCTGTCGAAAGCGCGGCTATGCGCATTGGGCAGTCAGGGGAATTGGCGTGGGCCGGCCCGCATGGTTTGACGGCAGGGCGGCTCCATTGTTTGAGAAGGAAGGTGAGAGTATGGGAAAAGGAAGGATTTATGAGGAGAAGACGGAGCAGTTTTTGGCGCCGATTTTAGAGAGGAACCAGTTTGAATTAGTTGACGTGGAGTATGTGAGAGAGGGAAGCGCATGGTATTTGAGGGCTTATATTGATAAAGAGGGCGGCATTACAGTAGATGACTGCGAGGCTGTGGCCAGGGAGATGAACGAGATTTTAGACCGGGAAGACTATGTGGAGGATTCATATATATTTGAGGTGAGCTCTCCCGGCCTGTTTCGGCCGCTTAAGAAAGAGCGGGATTATGCCCGCAATATGGGGAAACGGATTGAAATCCACACCTATCAGAAGCGGGACGGCAATAAGGAGTTTACGGGCATCCTGACGTCGTACGATGAGGATACGGTCAGCATTCAGGAGGAAAACGGGGAAGGCATCGTGTTTCAAAGGGCGGACATTGCGTCCATACGTCAGTCCTGTGATTTTTAAAGACAGGGGACAGAGAGGAAATGCCGCGTTTGCGGCCGCGCCGTGGCGCGCTTTTTTATGATAAATCAGGAGGATAATAAGAATGAGTAGTAGTAATGAGTTGCTAGAGGCGTTGACCATCTTAGAGCGGGAGAAAAACATATCAAAGGATACATTGCTGGATGCCATTGAAAACTCACTGATCACTGCGTGTAAGAACCATTTTGGAAAATCGGACAATATTAAAGTAGAGATGAATCCTCAAACCTGCGAGTACCATGTTTATCAGGAAAAGACCGTTGTGGACGAGGTGGAGGATCCCGTTACGCAGATCAGCCTTGCCAACGCGAAGGCGGTAAACTCCAAATATGAGCTTGGGGATATTGTGAACAAAGAGGTTAAGTCCAAGGAGTTTGGGCGAATCGCGACGCAGAACGCCAAGAACGTGATCTTGCAGAAAATCCGGGAGGAGGAGCGCAAGATTTTATACGATGAATATTACAGCAAGGAAAAAGATATCGTGACAGGTATCGTTCAGCGTTATGTCGGAAAAAATATCAGCATTAACCTAGGAAAGGCGGACGCCATGCTGACAGAGGGCGAGCAGGTCAGGGGGGAGACGTTTCAGCCGACAGAGCGCATAAAATTGTATGTGCTTGAGGTGAAGTCTACGAATCGGGGGCCGAAAATCCTGGTGTCAAGGACGCACCCTGAATTTGTGAAGCGCCTGTTTGAGGCGGAAGTGACGGAAGTGCGGGATGGAATCGTGGAGATTAAGAGCATCGCGAGGGAAGCGGGAAGCAGGACAAAGATCGCGGTGCATTCCAACGACCCTGACGTGGATCCGGTGGGGGCCTGCGTCGGCATGAACGGCGCAAGGGTCAATACGATTGTCAATGAGCTGCGCGGTGAAAAAATTGACATCATCAACTGGAACGAAAACTCCGCCATGATGATTGAGAATGCGCTTAGCCCGGCTAAGGTCATTTCGGTCATAGCGGACGCGGAGGAGAAAAGCGCGAAGGTCGTCGTGCCGGATTACCAGCTTTCCCTGGCGATCGGCAAGGAGGGTCAGAACGCGAGGCTGGCGGCGCGCCTGACGGGATTTAAGATAGATATCAAGAGTGAGACGCAGGCAAGGGAGGCCGGCGATTTCATGGATTATGAGAATGACTATGAAGATGAAGATTATGAGGAATATGACGAATATGAGGAAGAATATGACGGCGAAGGATATGACGTTGAGGAATATTATGAGGAAGGCCCCGAAGGCGGAATGAGCTTAGACGGCGCTGTGCCTGAAGGTGAGGCAGGCTTAGAGGGCGTAGAGCCTGAAGGTGAGGCAGGCTTAGAGGGCGTAGAGCCTGAAGATGGGATGGGCTTAGCGGACATGGAGCCTGAAGATGAGATGTCCGTAGCGGACGCGGCGGAGGAAGAGGGCCCAAAAGAAGAGGCGCTGCCCGAAGGCGGGGCATTTGGGGAAGAGCCAAAAGAAGGCGGTGCGGATGAAGAATAGGAAAATTCCGATGCGGCAATGCGTGGGATGCAGGGAGATGAAGCCCAAGCGGGAGCTTGTCCGCGTCATACGCACCTTAGAGGGCGAGGTGACAGTGGACGTGACCGGAAAGAAGAACGGCAGGGGCGCTTATATTTGCAAAAATCAGTCCTGCCTAAGCGCGGCAGTCAAGAGCAAGGGATTGGAGCGTTCTTTAAAGACTTCCATCCCACAAGAGATTTACGCAGAGTTTGAAAAGGAGATGCAGCATTTTGAAACAGGATAAAGTATTGTCCATGCTTGGGATTGCGGCGAAGGCAGGGCTTCTTTCAAGTGGGGAATGTCAGACAGAAAAGGCGGTGAAGTCCAGGCAGGCGCGTCTTGTCGTCGTTGCGTCGGACGCGTCCGAAAACACAAAGAAAGCGTTTCGCGATATGTGCGCGTTTTATCATGCGGAGCTTGTTTTTTATGGAGATCGGGAGAGCCTTGGGCATAGTATAGGAAAGGAATACAGGTCGTCGCTTGCGATAATGGACGATGGATTGGCGAAAGCCGTGAAGAAAAAGCTTGCGCAGGCAAAAACGGAATAATGGAGGAGTAAGTATATGGCAAAAGTAAAAGTGTATGAACTTGCAAAAGAGTTGAATATTGGATCGAAAGAAATCATAAACTTTCTTTCTGAGAAGAATATCAGCGTGAAAAGCCACATGAACAATTTGGACGATCCGGCTGTGGAGCTGATTCGGAATAAATTTGAGAAAAAGGAGACGAAGACCATCGTAAAGCCAGAGAAGGAAATCAAGACGAACGGAGAAAAAGCAATGGACGCGCCTATGGAGCGTCCCAAGAAGAAGCCAAGCATCACGGCGGTGTTTAATCCGCAGAACAGCCAGCAAGGCATTAGGAGACGGCCGAAGCCGCCAAGGAGGCCAAAGGAGCGCCCTCCTGTTGGCAAGGGGGCGCCGTCGCAGGAGAGGCAGGCTCAGCCTGTAGGGGAGGCTTCGGAAAAGGCGGCTTCCATAAAGGCCGCAGAGTTGGGAAGCCCGTCCCGACTTCGTTCGGCGTCAAATGACAGGGCGGCCGCGCCGCAGCAGGAAAAGGCGGCTGTGCCGGCGCGGGAGAAGGCAGCGGCGGCATCACAGGAGAGAGCGTCTGCGCCGACGCAGGGAACGGGTAAGAACGTCACGGCGCAGAATGGGAAGGCGGAGGCGCAGCGGGCAGACCGCGTTTCGGCAAGCCGGACGGGGACGTCTCAACAGTCCCGCCTGACGTCGGGTGAGGGACGCGTTCAGACGGGCCGTCAGGCAAATGAAGGGCGTTCCCAGTCAGACCGGGCGCAGACGGGCCGGAACGAAGGCAGGCAGCAGTCAGGACGGAATGACGGCCGCTCGCAGGGAGGCAGACGGCCGCAAGGAGAGAGGGGAGGAAGGCCAGGTGAGAAAAACGGCCAGAAGAATTATCAAAATAACCGCCCGAATGCCAATCATCCTCAAGGCGATCGAGGCGGCCGCGGCTTCCATTCGAATCGCCCGAAAGAATTTAAAGGGAAATTAGACCGTGAGATCAGCAAGTTCAACAAGGAGTCCGCTGCCCAGACAGAGGAGCTGCGCGGCAAGGAGACGAGGGAACGCGCGGAGAGCAGGAAAAACAATAACAATAACCGGAAGACAGATCGGGATAAATTAGGGAAGAAGCAGGAGCGCTTTACGAATCTGGAAAAGCACGGCGGCAGGAGGAAGCCTCAGCCGCAGCCGAAGCAGGAAAAAGAGGAAGACGTAATCAAATCCATTACGCTGCCAGAGAAAATCACGATTAAGGAGCTGGCGGACCGGATGAAGGTTCAGGCCGCCGTGATTGTGAAGAAGCTGTTCTTAAAAGGAACGATGGTGACGGTCAATCAGGAAGTGGATTATGAAACGGCGGAAGAGATTGCGCTAGAGTTTAACTTTATTGCGGAGCAGGAAGTGAAGATTGACGTCATCGCGGAGCTTCTAAAAGAGGAAGAGGAAGAAGAGGCGACGATGGTTTCCCGTCCTCCGGTTGTCTGCGTGATGGGCCATGTCGATCATGGAAAGACCTCGCTTTTGGACGCGATCCGCTCCACAAGGGTGACGGACCGCGAGGCAGGCGGGATTACGCAGCATATCGGGGCCTCCGTCGTTTCTATCAACGATCAGAAGATTACGTTTTTAGACACGCCGGGACATGAAGCGTTCACCGCAATGCGCATGCGCGGCGCAAACGCGACGGATATCGCGATTTTGGTCGTGGCCGCGGACGACGGCGTGATGCCGCAGACCGTGGAGGCGATCAACCATGCGAAGGCGGCGGGGATTGAGATTATTGTGGCGATCAACAAAATCGACAAGCCGAACGCAAATATGGAGCGCGTAAAGCAGGAGCTTTCTGAATATCAGCTGATCCCGGAGGATTGGGGCGGCAGCACGATTTTCTGCCCGGTTTCCGCGCACACAAAAGAAGGGATTGACAATTTGCTTGAGATGATCCTCCTGACGGCGGAAGTCTCAGAGCTTAAGGCGAACCCGAACCGGAACGCAAGGGGGCTTGTCATTGAGGCGCAGCTTGACAAAGGCAGGGGCGCGGTCGCGACGATCCTTGTGCAGAAGGGTACGTTACGAGTCGGGGAGCCAATTGCCTGCGGGAGCTGCTATGGAAAGGTTCGCGCCATGAACGACGATAAAGGCAAGCGGGTGAAGGAGGCCGGCCCATCTACCCCGGTGGAGATTTTAGGCTTAAGCGGCGTGCCGAAGGCGGGAGAGGTATTCGTGTCCATGGACACGGAGAAAGAGGCGAGGAGCTTTGCGGAGACATTCATTTCCGAAGGCAAGGAGCGGCTCTTAGAGGAGACGAAGGCCAAGATGTCCTTGGACGATCTGTTCAGCCAGATTCAGTCCGGAAACGTCAAGGAGCTGAACTTAATTGTGAAGGCTGACGTGCAGGGCTCCGTGGAGGCCGTAAAGCAAAGCTTAGAGAAGCTTTCCAACGAAGAGGTTGTCGTGAAGACGATCCATGGCGGCGTTGGGGCCATCAATGAGTCGGACGTTATCTTAGCGTCAGCCTCAAACGCAATTATCATAGGGTTTAACGTCCGCCCGGATGTGACGGCGAAGGCCACGGCGGAGCGGGAAGGCGTGGACGTAAGGCTGTATAAGGTGATTTATAATGCGATTGAAGACGTGGAGGCGGCGATGAAAGGCATGCTTGACCCGATTTTTGAAGAAAAGGTATTGGGCCATGCGGAAGTGCGTCAGATCTTTAAGGCTTCGGGCATTGGGAACATCGCCGGATCTTATATCCTGGACGGCATCTTTGAGCGGGGCTGCAAGGTTCGGCTTACCCGGGAAGGCAAACAGATATTTGAAGGGGATCTTGCCTCTTTGAAGCGTTTTAAGGATGACGTGAAGGAAGTCCGGGCAGGATATGAATGCGGCCTTGTTTTGGAAGGCTTTAACGATATCATGGAGCTTGACCAGATTGAGGCTTATAAGATGGTGGAAGTGCCCAGGTAAGAATGGAGTTTAATCAATGAGAAAAAACAGCATTAAGAACACAAGAATCAATGAAGAGGTCATGCGGGGCCTGTCGAACATTATCCATGGGGAGATCAAGGATCCAAGGATCCATCCGATGACGAGCGTAGTCGCGGCTGAGGTCGCGCCGGATTTAAAGACGTGCAAGGCGTACATCAGCGTGCTTGGGGATGAAAAAGCGCAGGCAGACACATTGAAGGGCCTAAAGAGCGCAGAAGGGTTCCTTCGGACGAAGCTGGCAAGCCATGTCAATTTGCGCAATACGCCGGAAATTCAGTTTATCATGGATCAGTCGATCGAGTATGGCGTCACGATGTCAAAAAAGATCGACGAGGTCAACGAGGCGGACGCAAGGCGGCGCAGGGAAAGCGGGGAGTAGCCATGGAGCGTTTTGCATCCTGCCTTGCAGGGGTGAGGACGGCGGCCATCGCGGGCCATGTGCGGCCGGACGGCGACTGCGTCGGCTCCTGCCTGGCGACGTATCAATATATCAAGAATCAGTTTCCCGAAATTGAGGCGACGCTTTATTTGGAGCCAATCCCGAATATTTACAAATTTCTGGCGCGGTCGGATGAAATCGTCTCATCCTGCGAGGGAGAGAGGGCCTATGACCTGTTCATTGCGCAGGACTGCGGGGACGTAGCGAGGCTTGGAGAAGCCGCGAAGTATTTTAAGGCGGCGAAAAAGACCGTGTGCGTGGATCATCATGTCAGCAATGAGAGCTTTGCCGATGAGAATGTGATCTTCCCGCACGCCAGCTCCACGTCGGAGCTGGTGTTTGGGCTGATCGGGGAAGAAAACGTCACAAAAGAGATTGCGGAATGCATTTATGTCGGCATTGTGCATGACACGGGCGTGTTCCAATATTCCTGCACCTCCGCGAAGACGATGGAGATTGCGGGAAAGCTGATGGAGATGGGGATCGACTTCACCAGGATTGTGGACGAGACGTATTACACAAAGACCTTTGCTCAGAATCAGATTTTAGGCCATGCGCTGCTTTCGGCCAGGCTGCATCTGGACGGGAAGGTGATTGCATCCGTCGTCACGAAAGAGGACATGGAGCGTTTTGACGTGCTGCCCAGGCACCTGGACGGGATTGTGAACCAGCTGCGCGTCACAAAGGGCGTGGAGGCCGCGGTGTTTCTGTATGAGACGGAGCCGGGCGGCTATAAGGTGAGCATGCGTTCGAATGGGCGCGTCAATGTAGCTGAGATTGCAGGCAAGTTCGGCGGGGGCGGCCATGCCATGGCGGCCGGCTGCTCCATGGCGGGCGGGCCAGAGGAAATCCTAAAGCGGCTTTTGCCGCAGATTTCTCTGGAATAGGCAAAGGGTGGAAGAATGGACGGAATCATCAATGTATATAAAGAGGCGGGCTTTACCTCCTTTGACGTAGTGGCGAAGCTGCGCGGCATTTTAGGGCAGAAGAAGATTGGGCATACCGGAACGCTGGATCCGGATGCGGAAGGCGTGCTGCCCGTATGCGTCGGAAAGGCGACGAAGGTGTGCGAATACCTGACGGAGCAGGATAAAGTGTATCAGGCCACGTTGCGGCTTGGCGTCGTGACGGACACGCAGGACGCCTCCGGCGCTGTTTTGATGGAGCGAAAGCCGGACATTGCGGAAGAGAGGCTTTGTGAGATCATAAAAAGCTTTTCCGGCAGGATCCGGCAGATCCCGCCGATGTATTCTGCCTTAAAGGTGAATGGGAAGAAGCTTTGCGACCTGGCGCGGCAGGGGGTTACGGTGGAGCGGAAGGCCAGGGAAATTGAGATTTATTCCATAAAAATCCTGTCCATTGAGATGCCGCGCGTCGAGCTTTTTGTGCATTGCTCCAAAGGGACGTATATCCGCACGCTCTGCCATGACATAGGCGAGGCGGCGGGGTGCGGCGGCTGCATGGAACGCCTTTTGCGGGTAAAGACGGCGGGGTTTTCTGTGGATGGCGCATACCGCCTGCGTGAAATAGAGGAGATTGTGAAAAGGCAGGGGCAGGGAGGCCCTAATCTCTCGGAGCTTTTCATTCCGGTAGACGAGGCGTTGAAGGAGTATCCAAAGGCAGTGGCGAAAAAAGGGATGGAAAAGCTTTTGCGCAACGGCTGCGCCGTCCCGGAGGCGAAGCTGCTTTTGACGCCGGAGGGCGAGGCGGATTTGTGCAGGATGTATGACGCTTCGGGAGCTTTTATTGGCCTATTTCGGCACGAAAGGGGAAAACGGGCGTATCGGCCCAAGAAGATGTTTCTTTAAAAGGATAAGTGCAATGAAGTATATCAAAAACACAATGGATTTTTCTGTTTCGGACGACACAGCCGTGACCCTGGGGAAATTTGACGGCATTCATAAGGGGCATCGGCATCTGCTTCGGTTTCTGGAGGAGAAAAAGTTGGCCGGCTTAACGTCGGTGATCTTTACGTTTGACGCGCCTCCTGCCTGGCGGGTCGGCGGCGGGCAGACGGAAAAAGTCTTGACGACAAATCAGGAGAAGGCGCGCCTGTTTGAGCAATGTGGGGTTGACGTCCTCTTGGAATGCCCGTTTACAAAAGAGGTCAGGAGCATGGAGCCAGAGGCGTTCATTCAGATGCTGGCGGAGCGGCTGCACGTAAAGAGCTTCGTAGTTGGGACAGACTTCCGGTTCGGGCATGGCAGAAAGGGAGATTACCGCCTGCTGCAAAGCTGCTCCGGCGCGTATGGATACGACGTGAAGGTTGTGGGCAAGGCGCTTGCGGATGGGCGGGAAATCAGCAGCACCTATATTCGGGAAGAGCTTATGGCCGGAAGGGTCGGGCAGGCGGGCCGGCTGCTCGGGTATCCCTATTTTGTGCAGGGCGAGGTCGTGCATGGAAATGAAATCGGGCGCACGTTAAACGCGCCGACGGCAAACCTCCTGCCTCCCAGGGAGAAGCTTCTGCCTCCCTTTGGCGTCTATGTGACAAGGGCGGAGGTTGACGGAAGGGCCTATGGCGGGATTACGAACGTTGGGCGCAAGCCGACGATTGCGGGGGACAGCCCGGTAGGCGTAGAGACGCATCTGTTTGATTTTTCTGCGTGGATCTACGGAAAGGAAATGAAGGTCGAATTTTTGAAAGCGGTGAGGCCGGAAAGGAAATTTGCCTCGCTTGAGGAATTAAAGAGCCAGATGGCGGAAGACATGGCCTATGGCAGACGCTGTTTGGCGGGCCTGCGCTGACGCGGCGACGGCTTGCCTGTGTCTGAATGATTGCAACTGTTACGAAAATATTACAGAAATATGTTGACAATATAACAGGCTCTTGCTATACTTCTATCAGTGATAAGTGTACAGATAGACAAAGTCTTATGATAGAGGAGGAAGTTATGACATCCAGGAGCAAGAGGTTGATTGGGTTATTTACGGCGGGGGCGGTATTGCTTACGATGCCGTTTCAGACAGAAGCTATGACAAAGGGGGCAAGCGCCGGGATATCGGAAAGCATCGCGGAGAATATGGAGGATGGGCGCGACATGAATGCGGGCATCTCTTCTGTCTTGGCGTCCTGCATTGACGTTTCTGCGGCGAGGGCGACGGTTTCTGACGGCGAGGACGCGACGACGTCGGCGGGGAATGGCGTTTGCGGATATACGAACCTTGGGATCGCCAAGGTGGAAGGAAATTTGAACGTACGCGAGGGAGCGGGGGAAGACGCCGAGCTTGTCGGCAAGATGCCGGGCAATGCCGGATGCGAGATACTGGGGACGGAAGGCGAATGGACGAAGATTCAGTCGGGGGAAGTCACCGGATACGTGAAAAGCGAATTTTTGATTACCGGGAAAGAGGCGAGGGATTACGCGCCGGAAGTCTCTTCTGAGATCGCCAAATGCACGACGCAGACACTGCGCGTTCGGGAGGAGCCGAATACGGAATGTGAGATTCTGGCTTTGATGCCGGAAGGCGAAGAAGTGGAAGTGATGGAAGATTTGGGCGACTGGCTGAAGGTCACGGTGGACAGCGAGGTCGGCTATGTCAGCTCGGATTATGTGGCCGTCTCCAATGAATTGACGAAAGCGATGACGATGACGGAAGTGAAGTATGGCCAGGGCGTCTCTGACGTGAAGGTCGATTTGGTGTCCTATGCCTGTCAGTTTGTCGGAAATCCATACGTATGGGGTGGGACCAGCCTGACGCATGGCGCGGACTGCTCTGGGTTTACCTTATCTATTTTTGCGAAATATGGAATTTCTCTGCCGCATTCCTCTGCTGCGCAGGCGAATTGTGGGACAAGGATCAGCGCAGGCGAGGCGCAGCCGGGAGATCTGTTCTTTTATGGCAGCAGCGGCGGGATCAGCCATGTGGCGATATACATTGGCAATGGGCAGATCGTCCATGCAAGCGGCGTTAGGACTGGAATTAAGATTTCCAATGCGTACTATCGCTCTCCGGTCTGCGTAGTTAGGCTGCTGCATTAGAGGATTCGACGCGCACATAGAGAAGTTAGGAATATGGACACGCTGCTTTCCTTTTCGGAAATCAGCGTGTTTTTATACGCCGCCGAACGGAGAGAGGGGGCATTACCAGCGCCGCCGAACGGAGAGAGGGGGCATTACCAGCGCCGCCGAACGGAGAGAGGGGGCATT
>CANTEO010000031.1 GCA_947652855.1 uncultured Roseburia sp.
CTCCTGGGTTTTGGGGCTGATTTATTGGATCGGTGATCGCTTTGCGATTTTTTAACAATACGGATGGAAATTTAATAGTACGGTCCGGGCAGGATAATGGAAGAAGAAAGGGTTTTCATTATCCTGCTTTTCCTGTATTCAAAAGTTTGCCTTGATCTTGTATTATTTGAAAGATATGTTATAATGCAAATACTTTCAAATGCATTTCTTTTTATTTCAAATGCTGAGATTTTTGATCTGACAAAGTATGCAAGGAGCCAGAGAGGAATAAATAGATGAGGGAGGGAATCTGTATGGAGCTGTATCCATATCTAAAGGGCCTGGTGGATGCGGACGGCTGCGCCGTCGTGATCTGCAATCTGTCACATGAAATTATTTACATGAACCCGGCCGCCATCGGGCGGTATGCCAAGTGGGGCGGGGAGGCTTTGCTTGGGAAAAGCCTGCTGTCCTGCCATAATGCGAAATCTTGCGAGGTGATCCGGCGCGTGGCCGCCTGGTTTTCCGAAGATGCCAGCCATAACAGGATTTATACGAGCTTTAATGAGAAGGAAAATAAAGATGTCTATATGGTTGCGTTAAGAAGCGAGGACGGGGAGCTGATTGGGTACTATGAAAAGCACGAGTACAGGAATCGGGAGGCCGCGCCGTTTTTGGCTGGCTTAGGGGAATGAGAGGTGCGGCATGAGCGATGCATTGGAGATGTCGGTGTCACAGATTTTCAGGAAGGATGGCGAAAAATTCGCGTACGTCTCATTTTCAGACGGGTCGAGGAGGGCAGAGGGGAAGATTCCGGACTGTAAGATACATACAAACAGCGGCTTTAGCGAGGACGAGGTGTCGCAGCTGGAAGCCTATATGGGCAGGGAGCTGATGACGCTTAAAAATATGGCGGCGGGCATCCATGTAATGGACGCGTTTTTATCTTGACGGACAAGCATTTTTTGAAATAGGAGCGCGCCATTCGGTGTAAAAACGATGCGTATGGGCATACTAACTCCAAATGAACATGAGGAGGTAATTGTATGCTGGAGCATTCCATGCTTTATCCAAGGACAACTTTGACAAGACGCGCCGTGTCATTAGACGGGATGTGGAAATTTTACATTGACTGGGACGGCGACGGGGAGGGGAAGGGCTTTTTCAATGGCATTCCAGGAGACGATCAGATTCCTGTGCCGGCCAGCTTTCAGGATTTTTATACGAAAAAGGACATCCGGGAGTTTACCGGGGACGTATGGTATGAGCGGGAGTTTTTTGTGCCTGGGGAATGGAAGGGAAGCCGCGTCCTGCTTCGGTTCGGCGCGGCGACGCACCGGGCCAAGGTTTATGTGGGCGGCAAAAAAGCCGCGGAGCATGAGGGGGGCTTTCTGCCATTCTGCGCGGACGTGACGGACGCGGTCAGCTATAACGGCTGGAATAAAGCTGTGGTGAAAGTGAACAATGAGCTGACCGTCACGAACATTCCGTGCGGCGAGACGATTACGTTGCCGGACGGAAAGAAAATGAGCAAGCCTTATTTTGACTTTTTCAATTATTCCGGCTTACAGAGGCCGGTTTTTCTGCTGTCTGTGCCGAAAGAGTCCATATTTGACTTTGACCTGACGTATGAGCTTTTGGGCGAGGATGCGAAGATCCACTATACGGTGCAGACAACGGGGGAGCATCCCGTCGCGCTTTCTCTGGTGGATGAGGACGGAAGGGAGGCCGCCTGCTCTAAGGGAAGGAGCGGCGTCCTTGATGTGAAGGGGGCGCGCCTTTGGAAGGCGCGGGACGCGCATTTATACCGCCTGAACTTGCGCATTATGGACGGGAACGAGGTTTTAGACGAGTATGAGCAGGAAATCGGGATCCGCACGGTAGAGGTCAAGGGGACGTCCATCTTGCTCAATGGCGAGCCGGTTTACCTAAAGGGCTTTGGCAAGCATGAGGACAGCGACATTGTGGGGCGAGGATTTTCCATCGGCGTGATGAAGCGGGACTTCGAGCTGATGAAATGGATAGGCGCAAACTCGTTCCGCACGGCGCATTACCCATACAGCGAGGAAATCTACCAGATGGCGGATCGGGAAGGCTTTCTGGTGATTGACGAGGTGGCGGCGGTCGGCCTGTTTGAGAGCCTGATGAATTTTATGGAGGCGAACACCGGGAAGAAGACGGCTTTTTTTGAAAGAAAAACCGTCCCGCAGCTTTTAAAGGCGCATAAAAAAGCGATAGAGGAAATGATTGTGAGGGACAAAAACCATCCCTGCGTCATTGCCTGGAGCTTACTCAACGAGCCGGATACGTCGAGTGAGGCGGCGGTTCCGTATTTTGAAGAGGTGTTTCGGCTGGCGCACGCGCTTGACGTGCAGAAGCGTCCAAGGACGTTTGCCTTGATTATGAATTCGGTTCCTGGCGTATGCAAATGCTATCCGTTTTGCGATATCATTTCTTTAAACCGCTATTATGGCTGGTATGTGAAAGGCGGCTATGAGATTTCAGAGGCGGAGAAGCTGTTTCGGAAGGAGCTGGACGCCTGGCAGGCGCTGCATCTGGACAAGCCGTTTTTATTTACGGAATATGGGGCGGACACGCTAGGCCAGGAGCATAAGCTCCCCTCTGTGATGTGGAGCCAGGAGTATCAGGAGGAGTACCTAAGGATGACGAATGAGGTGTTCGACTCTTATTCCTTTATAAAAGGCGAGCAGATTTGGAATTTTGCGGACTTTCAGACCACGGAGGGGATTTTGCGCGTAAATGGGAATAAGAAAGGGGTATTTACCAGGCAGAGGCAGCCGAAGGACGCGGCGTATCTGCTTCAGAGGCGATGGAAGGAGCTGCCGCTTAGCTATAAAGCATAGCAGCTTCTGCAAGGGCTTTGATGAATTGCGTCGCCCGATTCAAATCATATGACGATACCCTCAGTGGACACAAAATAGTCATAAATTGGATTCTCCCACCGCCTTGCGGGCAATGGGCATTTATGTTAGAATAGACCGCAAGGAATAAGGCATTGGAGGAGAAGATGAAGAGAATCAAACTATTTTTAGCGGCCTTTTTCGTGGCGGCGCTGACTTTATGCATTGGGACGGCGGGCCTGGACACGCAGGGGAAGTCCGGCCTTGTCGTAGTGCTGGACGCCGGGCATGGCGGCTACGATTACGGCGCGTCCGAAAATGGGCTGTATGAGAAGGCGCTGACGCTTAAGCTGGCAAAGCATTGCAAAGAGGAGCTGGAGAAATATCAGGGCGTGAAAGTGTATCTGACACGTTCTTCTGACCGGTACGTAAGCCTTGACCAGAGAGTGGAGGCGGCTTCTGACTGGAAGGCGGACGTATTCGTCAGCCTACATATTAATTCCGCGCCAACGGCGTCCGCGCAGGGCGTGGAGGTGTTTTACCCGAATTCCAACTACAGGCCCTCCGTCAGCGTGAAGGGAAGGAGGCTTGCGGAGCAGATTCGACGGAACCTTGTGGCGATGGGGTTAAAGAACCGGGGCCTTAAGGTGCTAAACTCCGGCGTCAGCAGATATGCGGACGGGTCGGCGGCAGACTATTATGCGGTGATCCGCGGCTCGAAAAAAGCGGGCTTTCCGGGAATTATTGTGGAGCATGGCTTTCTTACCAATATGTCTGACGTCAGGAATTTTTTGAAGAATGACGCTTCGCTTAAGAGAATGGGCGTGGCGGACGCAAAAGGCATCGCGGCCTGCTATGGCCTAACGAAATCGGACGGGCCTTCGGACGGATTGACGAAGACGAAGCTGACAAAGCTGGTCGGGAAAGCGTCTTCTAGCGTCTCACTGGAATGGGAGGAAGTGAAGGGCGCAAACGGCTATGAGATATACCGCAGCGCGTCCAAGGACGGAACCTATCAAAAGATTGCGGACATTGATAAATTTTCAATCGTGTCTTTTCGGGATACGTCAGTGACGCGGGGCAAGACGTACTATTATAAAGTGCGTCCGTATAAGATATCGGAAAACAAAAAGAAGACGCCAGGATTTAGCGCCGCGCAGAAAGTGAGGCTTTTGAAAAAGCCGATGATTGCCGTAAAGGCGCAGCCTGCCTCTAGGATGAAAGTGACCTGGAAAAAGGTGAGCGGGGCGACGAAGTATGAGGTGTTCCGTTCGTCCTCCCCAAACGGCGCGTTTCAGAAAATCGCGACAGTAAAAGGCGCCTCGTCTTATAAGGATATTGGGCTAAAGCAAAATGCTCAGTATTATTATAAGGTGCGGGCAGTCGGGACTGGCGTGCAGGGAAAAACCTACAGCTCTTACAGCGCTGTAAAAGGAAAGGCGGCAAAGTAGCCTTTTCGTTGGGCGGGGGCAGGCGCCATGCGGTGAGCATTCATTTGTCATGGCAGAGGATCCGCTCAAAGATCAGCCCGGCTCCCATCCACAGCGGAAAATAATCCAGGCGGATTAAGCCGTTGACGTTTAGCTTTGCCTTACTGTAATCCCAGGGGCATAGTTTATGTTTTTTCAGCAGGCTTCCGCTTACGTATTCAAAAGAAAGGATGCCGGCTCCATAGATCCCACCGCGGAACAGCGGCGGGATTTTTTTCATCAAAGGGTAGGCTTCTCCGATGACGAAGGCCATTCCATATATGGGGAACATCCAGATGGAGGTGTTTCCCATCAGCGTCATGTCTTTTTTTCGAAAAGAATCCAGGGAGGTATAGATAATCTCCATGCACCATCCGGTCAGGCCGCAGATGGCAAAATTTTTTTGAAGTTGGTGTTTTTTCATGCCTTTATTGTGCGCAGCATGGCAAAATTTATTCTGTGCCTGGCCTTTCTTTTGGAATAAATGCGTGTGCGGCGCATACAATTTACTAATCAGGGGAATCGGAGGAACAAGGGTGAGCGCCAAGACTAAAATTGTTGTCCTTCATATGAAAGAAATGATATATACGTTGGTGTTTGCGGGGCTTGGGATATTGCTGATACTGCTTTTGATTTTTATGTTTCTTCCTAAGCAGAGGGATAAGTCCACAGAGACCATGAAGTATGTCGCGGGCGTCTATACGTCTACGATACAGTTTAATGACAGCACGATTGACGTGCAGGTGGCAGTGGATGAGAGCCGCATTGAATCTGTGTCGCTGGTGAATTTAGACGAGGCGGTGACGACGATGTATCCGCTGATGGAGTCCGCCGTGGAGAATCTGGCGGATCAGATTGTCACAAAGCAGTCAACGGAGAATATTTCTTACAGTGAAGACAACCAATACACCTCTATGGTTATTTTGAACGCAGTGGACGACGCGTTGAAAAAAGCGGCCGCAGAATAGGGGACGCGCGATCGGGAAAACCCCCAAATGCCATCTGCATAGGGCATTTGGGGGTTCTTTTGGATGTTTAATCTTCCTCAGCCGTCAGGCTTTCAAGGTAAGAGGAAATGGCGTCAGTCTGAATCTCCGTCGTTTTGACCGGCCTGGAGGATTCCCAGACCCGATATCCGGAAAATCCGATCCATCCAACAAACGCAATGCAGATCAGCGCGCCTGTAGCCTTTAGCGCGAAGGCCTTGGCCTTCTCCTTTTTCATGATCTGTTTCCGGTTCGCTTTTTCTTTTTTATAACGTTCCACTTTTTCCTGGCTCATATGAATCAATCTCCTTATAGCGCTTTTCCTAATATTATACCGTATCAGGCGCGGGATTGACAAGCGAAATTTTATGGAACCAGCTTAGGATATTGCATTTACGCAAAAAATCCGTTACAATTAGACACTAAAGGGAAATCGGTAAGGAGGCGCCATGAGTTACGCGGATCAGGTTTTTGTTAAGATGTGCAGGGACATTTTGGAAAACGGGACAAGCACCGAGGGGGAGCTGGTGCGCCCAAGATGGGCAGACGGCGAGAAGGCGTACACCATCAAGAGGTTTGGGGTCGTAAGCCGCTATGACCTGTCGAAGGAATTTCCGGCGCTGACGCTGCGCCGGACGGCCATCAAGAGCTGCACGGATGAAATGCTTTGGATTTGGCAGAAAAAATCGAGCAATGTACACGACTTAAGCAGCGGGATATGGGACGCATGGGCGGATGAGTCCGGCTCCATCGGAAAAGCCTATGGCTACCAGATGGGCGTGAAGCATAGGTATAAAGAGGGGCTTATGGATCAGGTGGACAGGGTCATTTATGACTTAAGGCATCAGCCGTTCAGCCGCAGGATTATGACCAACCTGTACGTCCACGCGGACTTACACGAGATGCACTTATATCCCTGCGCATACAGCATGACGTTTAACGTGACGCAGGACAGGGAGGATGGCGGCCTTACGTTAAACGCCATCTTAAATCAGCGCTCTCAGGACATCCTGACCGCCAATAACTGGAACGTCTGCCAGTACGCGGTTTTGCTGCATATGCTGGCGCAGGTATGCGGCATGCGCGCGGGCGAGCTTGTCCATGTGATTGCGGACGCGCATATTTATGACAGGCACATTCCTTTGGTGCGGGAGCTGATCGAAAGGGAGCAGCATCCGGCGCCGAGGTTTTGGCTGAATCCTGACATTACGGATTTTTATCAATTTACGGCAGACGACGTGCGCCTGTTGGACTATGTGACGGGGCCGCAGATCAAGGACATTCCGGTTGCAATTTAAGAGTCGGGCGGTAAGGCTGAGTCGCAAAGAAGGCGTTTTCGCTGATATAGGCGCTTTTATTGGCGCAAAGAAGGAGGGAGCTTGTTGAATCTCATAGCGGCAGTGGATCAAAATTGGGCGATTGGAAAGGACAACGGGCTGCTGGTGAAGAATCCGGCGGACATGAAGTTTTTCCGGGAGAAGACGACGGGATGCGTCGTCGTCATGGGCAGGAAGACGCTTGAGAGCTTTCCGGGCGGCCTTCCCTTAAAAAACAGGGTCAATGTCGTCCTGACAGCGAACCGTGGCTATTCGGCCAAGGGCGCCGTCATCGTGCATTCCCGGGAAGGGCTTTTTGAAAAATTAAAGGAATATGGCGGCGGGGAGATTTTTGTCATTGGCGGCGAGAGCGTGTACCGGATGCTGCTTGACGAATGCGACACGGCATATATCACAAAGATGGACGCAAAATTCGAGGCGGACGCATTTTTTCCCAACCTGGATGAGCAGGAAGGATGGGAGATTGCGTCAGACAGCGGGGAAAAGCGGCATGGCGATTTGAAATTTCGTTTTTTGACTTATCAGAACCGCCGCGTCAGCAGTGAAATAGCAGAATAGGAGGACTGTGTTTGAAATGGATATCACGGGAAGGAAATTATTTGTAAAGGCCCTCCTGGAAGAAGGCGTTGACACAATATTTGCCTATCCGGGGGGCATGGTGACGGATTTGCTGGACGAGCTTTATAAGCAGGATGGGATCCGCGTCGTCCTGCCGCGCCATGAGCAGGCGCTCATCCATGAGGCGGAGGGCTATGCGAAGGCCACGGGGAAGGTTGGGGTCTGCCTGGTGACGAGCGGGCCGGGCGCGACGAACACAATCACCGGGCTTGCGGACGCGCACTATGACAGCGTCCCCCTGGTCTGCTTCACCGGGCAGGTGCCGCTTGGACTGATTGGGAATGAGGCGTTTCAGGAAGTGGACATTGTGGGCATGACGAGGAGCGTCACGAAGTACGGCGTGACGGTCAAGGAGCGGAAGGATCTGGGCAAGGTCATGAAGATGGCGTTTCATATCGCAAAGACGGGAAAGCCAGGCCCGGTGCTTATCGACATCCCAAAAGACATTCAGGTTGCGTCCGGGGACGCGGCTTACCCGGAGTTTGTGAATATCAGGGGCTATAAGCCAAATGAGGGCGTCCATGTGGGGCAGCTGAAAAAAGCCTATAAATTGTTAAAGGCCGCGGAAAGGCCGCTGATCTTAGCGGGCGGCGGCGTCCTGATCGGGCGGGCGGAGAAGGAGCTGCTTAAGTTCGTTGAGAAGACGCGCGTTCCGGCCGTGACGACTGTGATGGGGAAGGGCGCAATAGCGCAGGGCCATCCCTATTATGTGGGAAACAGCGGGATGCATGGAAGGTACGCGGCGAATATGGCGGTCAGCAGATGCGACGTGCTGTTTTCCATCGGGACGCGCTTCAATGACCGGATCACCGGGGACTTGAACGAATTTGCCCCCAACGCCAAAATTGTCCATATTGACATTGACACAGCGGCGATTTCCAGGAACGTCGTTGTAGATGTGCCGATCGTGGCGGACGCGAAGCTGGCGCTCAAAAAACTGAATGAGTGGGCGGAGCCAAAGGACACCGAAGGCTGGCTGCGCGACATCCGCGCTTTGGATCAGGAGAATCCGCTAACGATGCGCAAGGACAGGGGAATGACGCCGCAGATGATTATGGAGGCCGTCAATGCAGAGTTCCCTTCCTGCGTCATCACGACGGACGTTGGGCAGCATCAGATGTGGGCCACGCAGTATTTGGAGGTTGGAGGCGACAGGAAATTCATGACCTCCGGGGGCCTTGGGACGATGGGCTTTGGGTTTCCCGCGGCAGTCGGCGCGAAGATTGGCTGCCCGGACCTGCCTGTTTTGTGCGTCACCGGGGACGGCGGCTTTCAGATGAATCTGCAGGAAATGGCTACGGCGGTGACGGAGGGCGCGCCGGTCATCATCTGCCTGTTAAACAACCAGCATCTTGGGATGGTGCGCCAGATGCAGCAGCTTTTTTATGGAAAGCGCTATGAGGCGACGTGCCTTAGGCGCAGGGTGGGCTGCCCGCTAAACTGCAAGGGCAAGAACGACGGCTGCCCGCCGTATGTGCCGGATTTCATGCAGTTTGCAAAAGCATACGGGGCGCATGGAATCCGCGTGGAAAAGGAAGAGGAGATTGCGGCCGCTCTGAAGGAGGCGCGCTCTTATCAGGACGCGCCTACCGTCATTGAATTTCTGATTGCGAGCGATGAGCTTGTGCTTCCCATGGTAAAAGGCGGAAACCCTATGAGCGAGATGATTTTATAGATGGGTACAAGGAGGGGTTGACATGAAAAACAGATGGATTGCGCTCTACGTGGAGAACCAAGTGGGCGTCCTGGCGAAGGTTTCCGGCTTGTTTTCCGGCAAATCCTATAATTTACAGAGCCTTACGGTGGGGACGACGGAGGATGAGACGGTCTCCCGCATGACGATCTGCGTCATGAGCGACGACATTACGTTTGAGCAGATCAAAAAGCAATTGAACCGCATGGTGGAAGTGATTAAGGTCATTGACTTAACAAACGTCCCAATTCATATGAAGGAAATCCTGTTCGCGAAGGTGCAGCATTGTCAGGCGGCGGACAAGGAGGAGGCGTTTCGGATTGCGGAAGTGTTTGACGTGCAGGTGGCTGACATTGGGAAGGACAGCGTGCTTTTGGAATGCAAGCTGACAGAGCGCAGGAACAATGAGCTGATTGCGCTGCTAAAGAGCAGGTTCAAGGCTGTGGAGGTCGTGCGGGGCGGGGCGGTCGCGATTGAGTCGGTCAGCACGTCCTGCAGATGACGGAAAGCCGCCGTGATTGGGCGTGGAATGAGAGTAAGAATGCGTTTTGAATGCTTGCCTGGCGTTTTCATGGAAGGGGCTTTGGACGCCCCGCAAGGAAACTGCCAGGCAATGACGGTTTTTGGCGGGCTGAAAGGACGGCTTAGCGCGCCAGAAGCTGTTGGATTTCTCCAATATACATCGTATGGAAGTCGCCGTCTTTGTAATGCTCCGCTTCAATGCCGCCGTCGAAGAACGTGTCGGGCGTCAGCGTGACGGCAGAGAGCCTTTTGCAGAGGATGACAAGGTTCCCCTCGTCAATGAATGGGATATGGCTTTCGTAATTAATATGCAGATGGGACATCTTCATTTTGTTCTCCCGTGCGCCGGAGACGCTTCCAAGGTACATCAGGATGGATTTGTTGAAGTCCTTTTGAAAGAAGGTCAGCGAGAATGTGCCGTGCGCGTCGATCAGCTGTTTCGTGTACCGTGAGTCACGGACATAGACAGAACAGACGTTTTTATTCCAAAGAACTCCAAAGCCGCCCCAGCTGACGGTCATGGAGTTCGCCTTTTCTTCGTCTCCTGCGGTTAAGACGCCCCAATCCTTGTTCAGCATGGTGAATGGATTGACATGAAACACGTCAATGGGGCAAGGCTGAAATGTATGCATAAAATCACCTCGTTTATAAAGTTTGACTGTTTTAAAATCTCCGTTTCTTTTTTTGCTTCTGCTCGCAGTATTTGCAGCGGTAAATCTCCTTCTCTTCATCGGTCAGGATAAAAATTTGATCGAGCTCCTGCTCAATGGACGTGATGCAGCGTGGGTTTTTGCATTTTATCACGTTTACAATCTGCTTTGGCAGGTGCAGCTCTTTTTTTTCTACAATTGCATTGTTCTTGATGATGTTGACCGTAATGTTATGGTCAATGAAGCCTAGGATGTCCAGGTTGAGCCGGTCAATGGGGCATTCCACTTTAATCATGTCTTTTTTTCCCATTTTATTGCTTTTTGCGTTTTTTATGATCGCAACCTGGCAGTCCAGGCGGTCCAGCTTTAAATCTTTGTAGATGGACATGCTCATGCCTGCTTTGATATGGTCCAGCACGAAGCCTTCGCTGATTCCGCTGATATTTAACATAGGGTCACCTCCAATTCAGCAAGGTTAGGATTAAGGCCATGCGGATATACACGCCGTACCTTGCCTGCTTAAAATAAACGGCCCTTGGGTCGTCGTCCACTTCCACGGAAATTTCATTGACCCTTGGGAGCGGGTGCAGCACAAGCATATCTTCCTTTGCGGACGAAAGCTTGTCTTTTGTAAGGATGTAGTAATCTTTCATGCGCACATAGTCTTCCTCGTTAAAGAAGCGTTCCCTCTGCACGCGAGTCATATACAGGATGTCCAGGCTTGGGATCGCGTCCTCTAAGCGCTCCATCTCCACGAAGGGGACGTTGTTTTTCTTTAACACGTCTTCCCGGATGTAGTCGGGGATTCTTAGCTCCTCCGGGGAGATTAAGACAAACGAGACGCCCGGATAGCGGATTAGGGCATGGATGAGCGAGTGGACGGTGCGCCCGAATTTCAAGTCGCCGCACAGGCCAATGGTTAAATCGGAAAGCCCTCCCTTGAGCGAATGGATGGTAAGCAGGTCGGTCAGGGTCTGCGTCGGGTGCTGATGCCCCCCGTCCCCGGCATTGATGACCGGGATGCCGGATTTTAAGGACGCCACAAGCGCCGCCCCTTCCTTTGGGTGGCGGATGGCGCAGATGTCCGCATAGCAGGAGATGACGCGGATCGTGTCAGACACGCTCTCCCCCTTGGCGGCAGAGCTTGCGTCCTGGCTGGCGAAGCCTAAGACGGAGCCGCCCATGTTCAGCATGGCGGCCTCAAAGCTAAGCCTTGTCCGGGTGCTTGGCTCATAAAAGCAGGTCGCCAGCTTTTTGCCCTCGCAGGCATGGGCGTACTTGGAAGGGTCGCGCTCCATATCGTTCGCAAGGGCAAGCAGATCGTTTAGCTCCTCTACGGAGAGGTCTAACGGGCTCATTAAATGACGCATAAAAGTCCTCCTTTTATAATTTTTATTATCATATAATGTATGGGGGAAAATTACAAGGGGGAAAGGGTTTTTTGATTGGGCAAAGTTGCTTTACAATTAAGAGTTTCGTGCTATAATAGTATGGTAAGAGAAAATACAAGGGGGTTATTTTCCGAATATTTTTGGGAAAGAAAGGAGAAAGGCAGAAAGAGGATGGGAAAAAGATGGGTTAAAAAGGAAGCAAGCAAATTACGGCGGAGACGGGCGGCAGGCTTTTGCCTGGCGGCCTTATTGGCGTTTACGTCGGTTCCGCTGCCTGCATTGGCGGAAGGGGAAGGCGCGCCGGAGAACAGACTGGTCAATATTGCGTCAGACTGCAAGATTACGGCTCCAGGGACGAATGAGCCGACAGAGAATATGGTGGATGGGGACGCAGGCACGAAATGGTCGGCTGACAGTTATAATTGGCCGTCTACCGTGGAGTTTAAATTGCCGGAGGCCAACACCAAATCCGTCAGGAAAGTGGCGGTGAAGTTTGAGCATGACGCGGCCTATCCAGACCGCATGGTGGACATAGAGCTGAAATACGCGAAGAACAGCGTCACGTCGGATTTGGCGAAGGCGGACGAGAAGCAGGGCCATGCGCTGATGGACGACTATGTATATGAATTTCCCGTCCCTCAGGGGATGACCCATCTGTACGTGACGATTGCAAATCCGATGGCCGGGGAAGAGACGGGGCTGTTTTGGCCTGCAATTGCGGAAGTGGAGATTTACATCGACGAGGACGTGGAAGAGGAAGTGGAGCTTATCAACCTTGCCTCCACAAGGGCGAAGCAGGTTGTTTTGGAAACAAGCGTCAATACGGAGCAAAACCAAAAGAGCGTGACAGACGGGGACGAGGCGACGGCCGCCCCGCTGCATACGAAGAAACTGGGTGAGCTTGCAGAAACTGACGCGGCGCCGTTTGCGGAGGTTATTCTTGACACGGATCAAAAAATCAGGAAGTTCGTCCTTGCCATGGCAAAGGACGCGTCGGGCGCAGAGTATGAATATACGATTTACGGGAAGAAGAGAGGGGACGCGGAGTATGCACAGATTACGTCCGGGACGGTAGGGACTGCGGACGGGGAGAGCCGCGCGGAGGTCACCGTAAGCGAGATTGCGGAGATTGCCGCAAAGGAAGTGGAATACAATGACGTAAAGGTGGTTTTCGGGGCGAAGAACGACGCCGCGAGGCAGACGGTCCCGCAGCTTGCGGAGCTTCAGATTTTAGCGAACAAGGCGACGGTCGCGGACGTGGACAGCGAAAATATCGCATGGGGCAGCCTGGACTTACATACAAATTACAATCAGGACACAGTGGGCCGGATTGTGGACGGGAATAAAGGCAACACCTGGACGGCAAAGCAGTACCCGGCTTATGTGGATATCGGGCTGGACGGGGAGTACAGCCTTTCCGAAATTCAGGTGTTCACCCCAAAAGAGGGCTATTCTCAGTATTCTTTATATTACAGCAATGACGGGCAGAACTATTCGAAGCTTGCGGAAAAGACGGGGAAGGATTCCTGCCCGGCGGACGGGGAGAAGTATCCTGCGAATGGCGTAAAGGCAAGCAGCGTGCGCATTCTGATGGAATACCACTCACAAAATGAGAAGGCGGTCTTAAACGAGGTGCGCGTTTTGGGAGAAAGAGTGGGCGACGCCCCAAAGAAGGCAGGGCTTATAGAGCCGGAGCCGTTTGAGGGTTCCGCTTATGACAAGGAAGTCACGTCGGCGGACACGATTGCGGAGGTGCAGGGCATTATCCGAAGGAACCTGGGCGGCGCCTACGTGGACTGGTTCACATTTGAATTAGGCGGGGAAGGCGCATACGACTATTATGAGATTTCGGAAAAGGACGGGAAAATCCATATTAAGGGCAATGACGGCGTTTCCCTTGCCAGCGGCTTAAACCACTATTTGAAATACTACTGCAAGGCATTGATTACGCAGGTAGGGAATCAGGTGAAGTTGCCTTCCGGCATCGTTCCGGTGAACGGGACGGTGCGCAGGGAGTGCAAGGTGCCTGTGCGCTATGCCTACAATTACTGCACCATGTCCTATTCCATGCCGTTTTGGGGAGAGGACGAGTGGCAGAAGGAGCTGGACTGGCTGGCGTTAAACGGCGTGAATGTGGTGCTTGACATTACGGCGCAGGAAGAGGTCTGGAGGCAGTTTTTGGACGCGTTGGGGTACAGCCATGCGGACATTAAGGATTATATCGCTGGCCCCGCGTTCTATGCATGGGCATATATGGCGAACCTCTCGGGGTTTGGCGGCCCGGTGCATGACACCTGGTTTTCGGAGCGGACGGAGTTTGCAAGGAAGAACCAGCGCAAGATGCGGAACCTGGGGATGCAGCCGGTATTGCAGGGCTACAGCGGCATGGTTCCGGTGAATATTGTGGAAAAGGCGCAGGGGAATTATGCGCTAAGCGCAAATGACGTGCTGCCTCAGGGAAACTGGTGCGAGTTTCAACGCCCCTATATGCTGCGGACGACGTCAGACGCGTATAAAAAGTACGCAGAGCTGTTTTATCAGTGCCAGAAGAATGTGTTTGGGGACGTGACGGACTATTACGCGACCGATCCGTTCCATGAGGGAGGGAATACAGGGGGCTTGGACGTGTCGCAGGTGAGCGCGAACGTCGTGGATTCCATGGTTTCCATTGACAGTGACGCGGTATGGATTATCCAGGCGTGGCAGGGCAACCCTTCCGCGGCGTTGATGCGGGGGCTTGAGGGCAAGCGGGAGCACGCGCTCGTATTGGATTTGTACGCAGAGAAGGACACGCATTGGAACGACCCGAATTATGCCGGGGGAAAAGAATTCAGCAATACGCCGTGGGTGTACTGTATGTTAAATAACTTCGGCGGGCGCATGGGGCTGCATGGGCATATGGACAATCTGGTGAGCGGCGTCGTGGACGCGGCGAACACGGCGAGCCATTTGAGCGGCATCGGCATAACGCCGGAAGGCTCTCAGAACAACCCTGTGCTTTACGACCTGCTGTTTGAGTCGGTTTGGTGCGACGACGCGTCCGCTCCTTTGCAGAAGATTGACACGAAAAGCTGGCTTAGGGATTACGCCGAGCGGCGGTATGGCGCAAAAAGCGAGAATGCGTATCAGGCTATGCGGATTTTGGAGCGCACGGTGTATAAGGCGAGCCTGAACATGAACGGGCAGGGCGCGCCGGAATCGTATGTCAATGCCCGCCCGGCGACAAGCATCGGCGCGGCGTCCACTTGGGGAAATGCCGTTATCAGCTATGATATGGAGGATTTGGAGGAGGCGGCTAGGCTTTTGCTTTCCGATTACGACGCGTTAAAGGGCAGCGACGGCTATTTATATGACCTTGCGGATATCTTAAAGCAGATTTTGTCCAACAGCGCCCAAAGCTATCATGGCCGGATGGTGGCCGCGCTTGAGAACGGGGATTTGGAGGAGTTCACCGATGCGTCTGACTGGTTTTTAGCCCTGATCGACGAGGTGGAGGAAGTGCTTGGCACGCGGACGGAGTTTTTGCTCGGCTCTTGGGTGGAGCAGGCGAAGGCCCTTGCAGATGGGACGGACGATTTTACGAAAGACCTCTATGAATTTAATGCGAAGGCGCTGATTACGACCTGGGGCGCGTATCCGCAGTGTGAGTCGGGCGGCTTGAAGGATTATTCCAACCGTCAGTGGGCGGGCCTGACAAAAGATGTTTACAAACAGCGCTGGCAGATGTGGATTGATTATCAGAAGGCAGTGTTAAAGGGAGAGCGGCCAGAAGGCATTCGTTGGTTTGCGTTTGAATATGAATGGGCCAGGGCCAACACGGAGTACACGACGAAGGCTTCCGGGAAGAGCTTAAAGACCCTGGGCGAGACGATACTTGCGAATTTCAGCGTTTCGTCTCCTGCAACGGACAGCAGCCATGACTATCCGACAGAAAAATTGTCGGTGAAAGAGACGGGGAGCCAGAGCGGCAGCGATCCTGCGGAAAATGTGTTAAACAGCGATAACTCTGCCATCTGGCATACCGATTGGAACAGCAGTGAGGATGTGGAGTCCTATCAAAATCATTTTCTGACGCTTACGCTTTCCGAGGAGACGGAGATCGGAGGCCTGCGTTATCTCCCAAGGCAGAGCGGGGTCAATGGGATCGTGACGGAATATGAAATCTACGTAAGCCTTGACGGCAGCAGCTATACGAAGGCGGCAGAAGGGAAGTGGGCGGGAGATCATTCCTGGAAGCTTTGTGCCTTTGAGGAGCCTATGAAGGCAAAATATGTGAAATTTGTGTCGAAAAAGGCGGTGTCGGATACGGCGGGCCAGGCGTTCACCAGCGCGGCGGCCATTCGGGTCACGTATCCTTTGGAAACGGCCTCCAATCAGCCAGTGACAGGAATATCCCTTCACGCCGAAGAAGGGAAGACGGGGCTTTCCGTTGGGGAGACGATGCAGCTTACGCCGTCGTTTACGCCGGAGGGCGCGACGGGCGCGTCGCTTGTCTGGGCGTCAGATCGGGAAGAGGTCCTTACGGTGAATAAAGTGGGCCTGGTAAGGGCGGTTGGAAGCGGGACGGCGAACGTCACTGTGTCAGTGAAGGGCGCAGAGTCTGTCTCGGCCAGCATTTCGCTTACAGTAGGTCAGGAGCCGGCGCAGACGGTGCCGGTATCGGGCATTGCTTTGACGGCGGCGAATGGGAAGACGGCGCTTTATGTTGGGGAGACGGTGAAGCTTACGGCGGCGGTCGAGCCTCAAAATGCCACGAATCAGGAGGTCGCTTATACAAGCAGCGACGCGAAAGTGGCGGCGGTTGGCGCGGACGGGCTGGTTACGGCTGTCGCGAAAGGCAGCGCGACGATTACCGCGGCGGCCAACGACGGCAGCAATGTGAGAGGAAGCATCGTCATTACGGTTTCGGAGAAGCCTGTGGAAAACCCGCGTCCAGAAAAAGGCGAGGAAAAGACGGTTGGCTCCGTGAAGTATAAGGTCACGGCTTCCACGGGTAAGACAATGACCGTGAAGATCGTTAAGCCGACTAAGAAGAACCAGAAGAAGGTCAACATTAAGCCGACGGTTTCCGTTGACGGCTATAGCTATAAGATAACTGAGATTGGCGCGAATGCATATAAAGGCGACAAGAAAATAGAGCAGGTGACGATTGGGGCGAACGTAAAGAAAATCGGAAAGTCGGCGTTTGCGAACTGTAAGAACTTAAAAAAGATTGTCATAAAGTCAAGCAGAATCACAGGCATTGGCAAGGACGCGTTCAAGGGAATCAAGAAAAGGGCCGTGATCGTCGTGCCGAAGATTAAATTCAAAAAGTATAAGGAATATTTAAAGAAGGCGAAGCTGCCAGGATATGTAAAGGTGCAAAAAGGGAAATAGAAAAGAGAAAATGAAAAAACAGTGTGCTGACGGAACGATATGCAGTCAGCGCACTGCTTTCGCATAAGCGTGAAAAGAAAGGGGGGATATGGGATGAAGCTGACAAGATGGCCTCAGATTGTGGGGGGGGGGGATATTTTCAGGACGGCTGAACGAATATGTTAATCATGGCTGGATGAATTGCGCGAAAAGCAGAGGTTACCAAAAATGGAAATATCAAAGATGGAGGTATGGAAATGACGAAAAGATTGGGGAATCGCATCGTCAGTTTTGTGCTGGCGGCATTGCTGCTGCTTACGTCCGTGCCAATGCAGGCATTTGCGGAAGGAGAGGCCGGGACGGAGACGGCGGCGGTTGATTGGGAGAATGTGATTGATGACTGTGAGATTGAGATGTTGGAAGGAAATTCGGAGAGGCCAATCGAAAATCTCAGGGACGGAGATCCAAATACTCTGTGGAATATGAATACATCAAATGGCACGGCCATTTTGAAATTTGTGCTCCCCACAGAAAGATTGATAAAAAAGATTGCAATTCAGATGGAGAACACAGAGCATACGCAGACAATGAGCTTGTTAAACGGAGAACAGGAAGAAATTAGCGGGACAAGAAAAGAGAATGTTGTCCGTAAAGATGGCTATGAATGGATTCCTTCTGCCTCAACATCTATGAAAGAGTTTTGCGTAAAGCTAGAAGGCGGCTGGCCGCAGATTGCTGAAATGCAGATTTTTGCAGAGCGGAATGCTGCGTCAGCATTGGAAACAAATATTATTGAAGAGTGCGAAATTCAGGTTCCTATGAATGAAAGCACGAAAGATAATATGAAGAGTGATATTAATACAGTATGGGTAGAAGATTGGGGGAGTAGACAGTGGCCATGTGAGGTGACATTTACGCCCCCTAAAGGGAGTGCCGATCCTGTGAGCCGGGTGGCGTTTCAATTTGAGCAGGCAGGTGACGGCGACCGCACGATGGACGTGGGGTTAAGGTACACGGCATTGGATGCAGATGGAAATGAAACGGTTGAGACGGTGGAGGCAAAGACGTGTTATTTAAAAGTTGCTGCAGATGATACGGAACATACGCCAGGATTTCAGTATCAATTGCCGGAGCCGAAAAGAATAAAAAATCTGACCGTGATATTAACAAATCCGATCACGGGTGGAGTGGAGGGGGTATTTTCCCCTGGGATATCCCTGGCTGAGATTTATGTGCAGAAAGAGACAGAGAATATAGCTAAAAAATGCACTCTGACAGCGACTAAGCCAGACGCTTGGGGTAACGTTTTAACGAATATACAAGATGGCAATGAAGGAACAATATGGACTGCATCTGCCAATGATTTTCCAGTTACGGTCAGATTTGCGATTCCAGAGAATGAAACAATCAGTCGGGCAGTATTAAAATTTAATAATGCGGATGACATCAAAGACCGTTCCATGCATATCAAAATGGAATATGCGAAAGACGATAACGAGATCAAGAAATTACTTTCAGAAAAAACAGATCAGGTGTTAAAGGACAATTATGAGATTGGGTTTTCTAAGCCTAGGACAGACATGAAATATCTTTATGTGACCCTTGTTAAAACGAATGAGAGCGGTGATCTTTGTCCATCGTTTAGGGAAATCGAATTATACGCTGAAAAGAAATCTCAAAGAGTTGAGAGCGTGGCGGTCACTTCTCCTGACGGCAAGTCGGCGCTTGAAATCGGCGAAACCTTACAGCTTGAAGCCACAGCTTCCCCAGACACGGCAGAAAACAAGGGGATCACTTGGTCTTCAAGCGACGAGGCCATTGCCACGGTGGATGCAAATGGGCTTGTGACGGCAAAAGCGGAAGGAAACGTCACGATTACCGCGACGGCGGCAGACGGAGGCGGGGCGAAAGGCAGCATTGAGCTAAGCGTAACGCCAATTAAGGTGAAGGGGATTACGGTCACTGCGGCAGGC
Source organism: uncultured Roseburia sp. (assembly GCA_947652855.1). Classification (GTDB taxonomy): domain Bacteria; phylum Bacillota; class Clostridia; order Lachnospirales; family Lachnospiraceae; genus Roseburia_B. The sequence continues at coordinate 18,835 of CANTEO010000031.1, forward strand.
GGCGCGACAAGCCTGAACGTGCCGCAGACACTTCAGCTTACGGCAGGCGTCTCGCCGGAGGACGCGGCGGACAAATCGGTGACGTGGTCGAGCAGTGATGAGGCGATCGCCACGGTGGATGAAAGCGGGCTTGTGACGGCAGTGAAGGCTGGAACGGTCAAGATTACGGCGACGGCCAATGACGGGAGCGAGGTCACGGGCGGCTATGACTTGACGGCTGTATGGGTTCCGATGACGGGCATTACCCTGGATACAGCGTCCCTTAACTTGAAAATCGGGGACATTCAGAAACTGACGGCGACGGTTGCGCCAGAGGATGCAAGCGATCCGGCGGTAACATGGTCGAGCAGCGCTGAAGATGTGGCCAGTGTCAGCGAGGATGGCACGGTGACGGCGGTGAAGCCTGGAACCGCCACGATTACGGCGGCGGGCAAGACGGAGACAGACGTGAAGCAGACGGTCAGCGTCACGGTGCAGGAGCCGAACAATAAAGTGACGGGCATCACCATCGGCAGCGAAGGGAGCGTGCATACGCTGCCTGTCCCGCAGACGCTGCAATTGACGGCGACGGTTGCGCCCGCAGACGCGGACGTTAAAAATGTCAAGTGGGGCAGCAGCGACCCTAAAATTGCCACGGTGGATGAGAACGGGCTTGTGACGGCAGTGAAAGCCGGGCCTGTCAAGATTACGGCGACGGCAATGGACGGGAGCGGGACGGTAGGCGAGTATGCGCTGACTGTGGAGTGGATTCCGGTGACAGGCATTGCAGTAGCGCCATCCGCCACAGAGGTGACGGTCGGAGGCTCCCTAAAGCTGACGGTGACGGTTGCGCCAGAGAACGCGAGCAATGGGAAATTCACCCTTTCAAGCAGCGACCCTAAGATTGCCACAGTGGATCAGGAAGGCAATGTAAAGGCGCTTCGGGCGGGCAAGGCGACGGTTACTGCAACGGCGAAGGACACGACGAATCCAATCAGCAAGTCTGTGGAGCTTACCGTATCGCCAATGCCGGAGGGAGAGCTGAACCTTGCTGCGGATGGATGCTCGGTTTCTGCGAAGAATGCCTCTGGACATGAAGCGGCGAAGGCGCTGGACGGCAAAAAAGACACCTATTGGCAGTCCATCCCGTCGGAAGGAGAAGGTGGTGAGAAACTGTATAACAGGATGTACGACCACAACAAGTACATCGACATTGCGCTGGACGGGACGTATCAGCTCTCGAAGATCCAGATCTGGAACCGGACGGACGGCAATTACAGCGGCTCTTATAACAATTACTATGTCTATGCCTCCAAAGACGGCGTGAACTATGACAAGATTATCTCTAAGACATCCAACGGTCCTGCGACGGCAGAAGGAGACAGCTATGAGATCAATGCGGAGGCGGCGTACCTGCGCCTGAATATGGCGTACAATTCCAACTCCTTTGCGACGAACCTGGCAGAGATTTCTGTCCATGGCGCGAAGATTTGCGAGGAAGCCCCGGAGCCGGAGCCAATCTCGGTGACGGACTGGAAGGACAGCGAGTGGAAGACGGAGTGGGATAAATTTGAGGCAAATGAAGGCGGCTATGCCGATCAGAAGGTTCTTGCTGAGATGAGCAATCTGGTGGGGCGCGTCGTTGGGGAGAAATGGAAAGGAAGCTTCCGGTTTGCGTTTCGGGATAGCTTAAAGGAAGGCAGCGATATCTTTGAAATCAAAGATGGGGAAAATAACGAGATCGTCATCAAAGGCAACAGCGGCGTCGCGATGGCGTCAGGCTTTAATTATTACCTGAAAAATTACGTCAATGTGGATTACAATCCGCTCTATGGCTCCAACACTAATTTAAAGGAAATCAAGCCGGTTGGAAGGCGGATCGTGCGGGAGGCGCAGTTTGACTTGCGCTATGCGCTTAATTTCTGCACCTACTCCTATACGATGTCCTTCTGGAACTGGGACGAATATGAGGAGTTCTTAGACTGGTCGGCGATGAATGGCATCAACCTGATTTTGGACATTGTCGGGCAGGAGGAAGTGCTGCGGCAGACGTTTGCGCAGTTTGGGTTCAGCGACGAGGAAGTCAAGGACTACATCTGCGGCCCTGCGTATTTTGCATGGTTTTATATGCAGAACCTATACAGCATCGGCGGCCCCCTGCCAAACGCATGGTTTGAGCAGCGCGCGGAGCTTGGCAGGAAAATCCATGACCGGATGCAGACGTTTGGGATCGATCCCGTCATGCAGGGATTCGCGGGCCAGGTGCCTGAGACGTTTGTGAAAAAGAACGAGGGCGCAGTGTTTACGCCTGTGGATGAATGGCCGAGCTTTACAAGGCCGTCCATTATAAAGACGTATTTGTCTGCGGAAGAAGAAGCGGCGGGCAAGAAGAATTATTTTTCAGATGTCGCCAAGGTGTTTTATGAGAAGCAGAAGAATCTGTTTGGGGATGTCTCCCATTATTACGCGACCGATCCGTTCCATGAGGGCGGCAAGACGGGCGGATTGGACGTTGGGAACATTTACCATGAAGTGCAGCGGGAAATGATGGAGAGCGACCCGGAGGCGATCTGGGTGATGCAGCAGTGGCAGGGCAACCTAGACGCAAACAAAATGTCGCAGTTAGACGCGTCGCATACGCTGCCATTGGATTTGCACGCAGACATGAATCCGGATCATGGCCTGTTTGAAAGCAAGGGCGCTCCGTGGATTTACTGCATGCTGCATAACTTTGGCGGGCGCATGGGCCTGGATGGGGAAATCCCGGTCATTGCGTCAGATCCGATTCAAACGATGAATGAGACGCAGCATATGAAGGGCATCGGCATGACGCCGGAGGCCATGGAAAACGGCCCGGTCGTATATGAGCTTTTGTTTGACACGACGTGGTCGAAAGATCCGATTGATTACCGCGCATGGCTGAAAACCTATGGCGAGAGGCGCGCCGGAGGGGAAAGCGAAAGCCTGGATGAGGCATGGAAGATACTGCTTCAGACGGCTTATGCAGATAAGGGCATTACCTATCAGGGAGCCGCGGAGTCAGTCATCAATGCGCGCCCGGGAGATCATTTCAGCGCTGCTTCTTCCTGGGGACACAGCAATATTCTCTATGATAAGGCAGAGCTGGATAGCGCGCTCTTGCTTTTAATTGAAAATTATGAGGCGTTCCAGGATTCTCCTGCCTATAAATACGATTTGGCGGACGTTGCGGAGCAGGTATTGTGCAATGCGGCCATTGAGTACCACAAAATGATGGTGCAGGCGAAAAATGAGGGCGACATTACGAAGTTTGAGAAGCTGTCCACAGACTTTTTGGGCTTAATTGATTTGTCGGATCAGATCCTTTCCACAACGGATGAATTTATGCTTGGCACCTGGATTGAGGCGGCAAGGAAGATGATTGTGGGCGCGGACGACTGGACGAAGGATTTGTTTGAGTTCAATGCCCGGTCGCTTGTGACGACATGGGGCGGCGAGCGTTCCGGCTCATTAAAGGATTATTCCAACCGGAAATGGTCAGGCTTAACGAGCAGCTTCTATAAAGAGCGGTGGGCGATTTGGATCCGTAACCGCATGGCGGAGCTGAAAAGTGAGAAGAAAGACCCCGCGGACGAAAAAGCGGAGAGCAGCTGGTTCTTATGGGAGCATCAATGGGCGCAGCGTAAGTCAGATGATGATGAGGGGGCGTATTCGTTCACTGCGACGCCGTCCGACGCCGATTTGGGCGCATTGGCGCAAAAGGCATATGATTTGTATTCCTATACCAACCTGGAGAAAAATACCGGCGGGACAGTGCAGGAGACGACGAACGTGGCGAAAGGGAAGAAAGTCTCTTTGGTGACGCCGTCAGCCACGAAGCAGGGGACGCTCTCTAACATTACAGATGGGGAAGAGACGACGGATTCTGTATGGGTCGCGGAAGGGGAAGGGCCGCATACATTCGAGATTGACCTGGATGCAGAATGCCAGGTGAAGGATGTGACGCTGGTGCTTTCCATGCTGGCGAAGAAGTTCCCTTATACGTATAAAGTGGAGTATGTTGGGCCAGAGGCTCCAGAGTGGACGCTTTTGGAAGAGAATAACTCGGCGGATCTGGACAGCCAGATGGCAATTGCGGCAAATGACGTTCTAATGAGCCAAATTCGCGTCACGATGACGACAGGCGATACAGTGGATTCCCCGCTGACGATTACAGAGGTCAGGGTGAATGGCGTCGAAGTGGGAAAAAGTGAGAAATTTGGAAACCTGGCCCTTGGAATTGCGCCGACAGTGACTGACAAAACGGGAGGCGCTGTGGACGGCGACACTGGCAAGATGACAGACGGGGATGAGGGGACGCTTTGGGCGCCGCAAAGCTGGTCGAATGATCGGTATCCGCTGGACATTGAGGTTGACTTGCAGCAGAGCGCATACATAGATTCCGTGAATGTGCAGTTCGAATCAGAAGGGAGGCCCTTTGCCTTTGCCGTGTCGGTAACAGACGTCAATGGGATAGAGAAGAAGGTGTCTTCAGAATATGAAGCGGTGACAGACGCGCTTGCCAAGCGTTCCTATCAGATTCCAGTAGGGCAGGATGCCAGGTACGTGACGGTTTCCCTGATCACGAATACAGGCGCTGGAGACTATCCTGCCTCCTGGCCGGCCATAGCGGAGATTGCGGTTATGGGGACTTCGGCAGAAGAGAACGCCGCGCTGGTTTCCGGCGTGTCCGTCAGCGGAGGCGGCGCGAACATGAATTCGGCGGACGGCAACAAAGACACGTTTAACAAAGTAGAGCTGGATCAGGAAATCGTGTTTGACCTGGGCAAGACCTACTATGTTCCTTATACGGACATTACGTTTGAAAAAGGCGAGCTGGGGCTTAAGTACCAGGTATTTGCAGAAAGCGAGTCCGGCGAACGGAAGCTGGTAAGCGATCAGAGCGAGTCCAAAGACTTGTTGGGCGATCGCACCGTGCGCGTCCCTGTCAGGATGGATGCGAGAAAGATCATTTTTATCCATAAAGGAAACAATGGATCTGGGCCTGCATCTCAGGCAGAGGCTAGGCTCTATGAATTGGAAGCGTATGGCATTCCAAAAACGCCAGTTTCCCTGGACGCGGCGGGGCTTGTCAACAGCAATAATTATACTGCGTCGCCAACAAATCCGCTTGTGCTTACGCTGTCAAAGGAAGAGAAGATAGCGAACGTTGCCGTGACGCGCGCCTCAAGCGAGAAGAAGCCGATTCAATTTAAGGCGGAGTATCAGGATGCGGACGGCGCATGGAAGGCAATTGCCGATTTGACGGACAATGCGGACGCGGCTTTGAACACGGCCGTTGCGGTTGCGGCTGAAGAGGTGACTGCGTCAAAGCTTCGCCTGACATTTACAGAGGGCATAGAATTGTCCGGCTTGGCCGTGTCCGGCGCATCAGGGCTGATTTCCGGCGTGACGCCGAGCGGCGAGATGACGGATGGGGACAAAGGCACATGGAGCGCAGTTGGGCTGAACACAGAGACCGTCTTTGACTTGGGAGAGGCGTGCGAGCTTTCGAACGTAGATTTGACCTTTGAAAAAGGCGGGCTTGGGATCAAGTATCAGGTATATGCAGAAGACGCGGCTGGCAAGCGGGAGCTTCTTAGCGATCAGAGCGAGGCGACGGGCCGGCTGGATGGAGAAGTGGATGAGAGTGGGAATCCGCTTGGCACAGGAGATGGCGTTTCACCGATGACGGTTTCGATTCCGGCCAATGGCGTAATGGCTAAAAAGATTATTTTTATCCATATGGGAAATAATGGGAGCGGGCCGTCGTATGCGGCAGAAGCCAGGCTATATGAGGCGGAAATTTTCGGGAAGGCAAAGGTAAAGGGCATTACGGTGGAGCCGGAAGAGGCGATGGGCCTGTTGGGAGAGAAAGAGCCGTCCTATACGGCTGCTGCGGGCGCCGCATATGAGGTTGCCTTAGAAAAGGCGGCGGATGTCAGCCGGATCAGCGTGACGCGCACTGCAGATGAGAGCAAGCCCCTGCGCTACAAAGTAGAGTATCAGGACGAGGAGGGCGATTATCAGACGTTTGCCGATCTGACAGAAAACCGGAATGCGGGCGCGTCCGGCAGCTATGCCATTCCGGCTGAGCCAGCGTTTACGAACAAGCTTCGCCTGACGTTCTCAGAGGATGTCCAAATTCAGGAGATATGCTTGTACCCCACGGACTATTCGAAGGTGCTGGCGGCGCGGATTGCAGCCGTTCGGGCAGAGATGAAAAAATTGTCCTTTGATGGCAGCAACGGCAGTTACAGCGCGGCGGCGAAGGAAAAACTGGACGCTTTGCTTGCGGAGGCGGAGGCGGCCTCTGTGGTGAGCGCCAAGACCATTGACGGATGGCTTGAAAGAATAGATGAGGCGGTCCATGCGGTGTATACGGACGGCGAGATTTTTATTTCTGGCCGGGAAGATTTGCTTACTGTCATGGCTTCTATCAGGGAGCTGATTGAAAAATACAGCCCGACGGCGGATCAGGCGGCAGAGCTTGAGAAGATTTATGCGGCGGCGCGGGAGGTGTATGATGCGTATCGGATGTCGCAGAGTGAGATTGACAGCAGCCTTTCTGACGTGAGCGGGCAGCTTCTTGCGGCGGGCAGCGCGCTGGAGGCGGCGCAGAACCCATCGCTTGCAGCGGCGCGGGCAGATTTGAAGGAATTGTTGGACGGTTTGGAGGAACGGGCGCCGGAAGACTATACGAAGGAAAGCTGGAAGGCTTATATAAACGCAGTTTTGGCCCTAAAAGACGTCCTGATCGACTGGAACGCGACAGAAGATTTGCTTGCGGCTGTGAAGGCGCGTTTGGAGGCGGCAATCGCAGGGCTTAAGAAAGCTGTGAAGATTACAAAGATTACGCTGCGTGCAGAAGGGGATAAGACAACGTTAGAGGTTGACGGCACGGTGCAGATTTTAGCGGCAATAGAGCCGGATGATGCGGATAATCAGACGTTGTCATGGGCTTCTGAGGATGAGTCTGTCGCAAGCGTAGATAGAAACGGGTTGGTGACGGCATATAAGAGCGGAGACACAGTGATTACGGCGACGGCTACGGATGGGAGCGGGGTATCTGGCACGATTGCGCTTATGGTCACAAAGAAAACAGACGGCCCAGATCCAGGGGTGACAGACCCAGATCCGGATGAGCCAGATCCAGGGGTGACAGATCCCGATCCAGGAAAGCCAGACCCAGATCCGATTTTAGTGGAGAAAATTAATCTGACGGCGGAAAAGACACGCCTTGCGGTCGGTGAAACGGTAACGGTAACGGCGTCGCTTACGCCAGAGAATGCCTCAAATCAGAAGCTGTCCTGGAGCAGCGATGACAGCGCGTTCGCGACGGTGAGCCAAGACGGCACAGTGACGGCGAATGCGCCGGGGAAAGCGGTGATTACGGCAACAGCGACGGATGGAAGTGAAGCGACAGGCAAGATTACGATTACCGTTACGGAGGCTTCCGATCCAGGAAAGCCAGACCCAGATCCGATTTTAGTGGAGAAAATTAATCTGACGGCGGAAAAGACACGCCTTGCGGTCGGTGAAACGGTAACGGTAACGGCGTCGCTTACGCCAGAGAATGCCTCAAATCAGAAGCTGTCCTGGAGCAGCGATGACAGCGCGTTCGCGACGGTGAGCCAAGACGGCACAGTGACGGCGAATGCGCCGGGGGAAGCGGTGATTACGGCAACAGCGACGGATGGAAGTGAAGCGACAGACAAGATTACGATTACCGTAATAGAGAAGCCGGATCCAGAAGACCCAGATCCAGAAAAGCCAATTCCTGTGAAATCAATTACGGTGACGGCAGAGGGGGATCAGAAAAAGCTTGCGGTCGGAGGGACGGTTCAGCTTGCGGCGGCGGTGGCGCCGGAGAATGCGTCTGTGAAGGAAGTGGCCTGGAGCAGCAGTGACGAAAAGACAGCCACAGTGGACGAAAAGGGCATGGTGACGGCAAAGTCGGCTGGAAAGGTGACGATTACGGCAAAGGCGACGGACAAAAGTGAAGTCAGCGGTGAGATTACGCTTACCGTTTTGGAGAAGCCAGATACAGAAGAGCCAGATCCCGAGAAGCCAGTTTTGGCGGAGAAGGTGACAGTGACGGCAGAAGACGGAAAGGTCAGCTTAAAGGTTGGGGATACGCTGCGGCTTGCGGCGGCGGTGGCGCCGGAGAATGCGTCTGTGAAGGAAGTGGCCTGGAGCAGCAGTGACGAAAAGGCGGCCACAGTGGATGAACAGGGCGTGGTGACGGCAGTTGCCGCAGGTGAAGCGACAATCACGGCGACAGTAAAGGATGAGGGAAAAGCCTCTGGCAGCATATTGCTGACCGTTTCAGAAAAAGTCCTGGCCCCTCCGAAAAAGGGTGAAACTAAGCCGGTGGGAAATGTCACTTATAAGGTAACGTCCTCTACGGCAAAGAAAAGGACTGTGACTCTGCTGAAGCCGAAAAAGAAGAACATTCAAAAGGTTGTCATAAAGCCGACGGTCAAAATCAATGGATATACGTTTAAAATTACGGAGATCGGGGCAAAAGCCTATAAAGGCAGCAGCAAATTAACGCAAGTCACGATTGGCGCGAACGTTCAGAAAATTGGAAAATCCGCCTTTGAAAATTGCAGAAAGCTAAAGAAAATTTACATTAACTCTAAGAATATTACTAAAATTGAAAAGAATGCCTTTAAGGGCATTAAGAAGGGCGCGACGATTTATGTGCCGAAAAAGAAGTATGACAAGTATAAAAGGTTTCTAAAACAGGCAAAACTACCAAAGTACGTGAAGATTAAAAAGAAATAGCTTTATGAATCACGGTATGTTATACTATTTGGCAGATAGATCATGAAAAAGGAGGAAATGGAAAGTGGATCAGAAATTTTATATTTGCGAGCATTGCGGAAATATTACCGTTATGGTGAAGGACGCCGGGGTTCCGGTGATGTGCTGCGGCGGGAAGATGAAAGAAATTGTGCCTGGCACATCGGATGGCGCTTTGGAAAAGCACGTGCCTGTGTATACAGTGGAAGGCAATAAGGTCACTGTCAATGTGGGATCTGCGGAGCATCCGATGCTTCCAGAGCATCACATTGCATGGGTCTCCTTGCAGACAAAGCAGGGGAGCCAGCGCAAGGAGCTAAAGCCGGGAGATAAGCCGACGGTATGCTTCGCGCTTTGCGACGGCGATGAGGTTGAGGCGGTATATGCCTACTGCAATCTGCATAGCCTGTGGAAAGCATAAAAAAGAAAATGCACAGCCGGAAAGCGTAAAAAAGAAAACGCCTGGCGGGCCGGATATGGCCTGCCAGGCATTTTTTATGGCATCTGTCAGTCGTTAGAGGAAGGATGCAGTATTTTTTCAATTTCAGCAATCAGCTTTTCTTTGATGGGGGGCTTTAGGAAATATCCCGCCGGCTTTAGCTTAAGCACCGCTTGAATGTTGGCCCGGTCATTGATGGCTGTCAAAAAGACGACTGGGATGTCTTTCATGTCCTCGTCTGCGCGGATCATCTCAAGCGTCATCTTTCCGTCACAGACAGGCATCTCATAGTCCAACAGAATCAAATCCGGCCGCTGCTTTCCTATGGACGTCATTGCCTGCGCGCCGGAAATCGCCAATGCGACGTCGTAGTTCCCTTCCAGCATGGCCTTCATCGTCCGAAGCTGAGTTCCGTTGTCGTCCACCACCAAAATACGTTTTTTGCCGGACGCCCCGGTCCGCTCTAATTCTGCGTTCCGTTTCACGGCTTCTTTGTTAATGCCAAGCTTTCTGCATATGGCGCTTAAAATCTCTGAATGTTCAACAGGGCGGATTAAATTCGTAAACTGCGCGCCTTCATAATATTGAAAGAACGTATTGCTTTCTTCTTTTGTGCCAATGGTTAAGACGGGGACATTGGAGTATTGGTCGCTTAACATAAAAAAGATGGATTTGTCAATGTCATATGCGCCAATCAGGCTGATGACGACCAGGTCTGGGTTCACGATTTTCAGCATTCCCTCCAGCACCCCTGCATTTTCCGAACAGAGCTGCACGTGGAAAAACTGCGCCAGAAACCGGTTCGTCTCTTTCACAACATCATTCAGCTTTCCAATCAGTAAAATTTTCTTCATTTCTTTTTCCTCCAACTTCTATGATTCCCATAAGCGTAAGCCAGGCAGACGTGCCGTTTTGGATCGATGCCGGATTCCATTTTATTGCTCAAGCTGCTTCATTAGCAGATTTGCGATACGGTCGGTTTCTTCCGCGTCCAGATTCGTCACCGCGTCTGCAAGCTTTTGAATGAGCGCGTCTGCTTCTTTTGAATAGCCGTATTCCCGCAGCTGGCGCACCGATTGATCCGCCTGGTCAATGTCCATTTCCTGCATGCTGATTCGCGTCATTTCCAATAAGGCTTTTATGAGGGAGGGATCTGCCATATCTTTTTTTGCTGTATCGCTGATCCCAAAGACGCCCTGAAGTTTTTGGCGGTAGCTGCGCCACTCTTCTAAAAATGGCCCTGTCAAGGAAAGGATTGTCTCTATTTTACCATCTTTTGCCGCAAATTCCAATAGCTTCGCAACGCCGGAAAGCGGCAGGATGCCGATGGTCGCCGCGAGGCTTTTCATGGCGTGTGCTTGGATTCGGTATTGCTCAAGCTGAGCAGGGTCGGAAAGCTGCGCGTACATCTGCTCCAGGCGGTCCGCGGCCGGGTCAATCTGCGCGTAAAATTCCTTGACCGTGAACTCCAAAAGCTCCGTTTCCGGCAAATGCAGCCAGGCGTATTGCCAGTCCAGGCCGTCTACCTGAGGGAGGCTTTCTAAAACAGCTTCTGCGCTGTCTGCTCCGGTTGGCGGCGCGGCGGCGCCCGGCTCGTTTTCCGTCTCGCAAAGCAGCTCGTCTGGCAGAAGCTTTTTTATCATCTGCTCCAGCTTTTCCGGGACGATTGGCTTTGACAGGAAATCGTCAAAGCCTTCCGATAAGTACCGCTCTCTCGCCCCTGAAACGGCGTTTGCGGTCAGAGCCACGATCGGGGAGCCCTGACATGGAAAGTCAGAAAGCTGCTTGATGCGGCGCAGCGTTTCCACGCCGTCCATTTCAGGCATCATATGGTCAAGGAAGATCAGGTCAAAATGAGTTTCCTGAATCAATTCCAGGCATTTTATGCCGCTGTCGGCGTCTGTTACCTGAATCTGCGTCTTTTTTAATAGATTTCGAAGTACCTTGCGGTTGACGGCATTGTCGTCCACCACCAGGATTTTAGCGTCCGGCGCGCAGAATTTGGCGCTGTAGCTATAATTTTCGGCAATCTGGCGCACCCTCAATTCAAAATCGCCAATCGGCGTTTGGTCAACGATTTCCTGCTCCAGCTCAAAAGAGAATTTGGAGCCTTTTCCATAGGCGCTTTCTACCGTAAGCTTGCCGCCTAAAAGAGAAAGGAGCTTCATCGTAATGTTCAGGCCAAGCCCGGTGCCTTCGATGTTGCGGTTTTTTTCCTCCTCAATCCGTTCAAATTCTGAGGAAAGCTTAGGCAGGTCTTCCTCTTTGATGC
>CANTEO010000032.1 GCA_947652855.1 uncultured Roseburia sp.
TGACGGATTTGCAGATGGAGAACAGAATATAGGAGGTACGATCCCATGGAGGACATCGTTTAAAAGCGGCATCAAATGAATACGTTTGATGCCGCTTCTTTCTGTTCCTTCTTTATCTGCACGGCCAAAAAGCCGCGTCCTGAACTAAAACCTTACCTGAATGTACGCCAAAATCTCCTCCACGCACTTCTCAAACCCTAGCTTGCTGCTGTTTAGGCACAAGTCATAATTCCTCGCGTCCGTCCAGTCCCTCCCGGTATAATGCCTGTAATATTCCGCGCGGTACTTGTCGGTCTTCGCGATAAACTTCTCCATCTCGCCCTCTGTCATGCTGTTCTGCTCCATTGCGCGCGCAAGGTTGAACTCCTTCGAGCCATGGACAAATACGCTCACGACATTGGGACAGTCCTTTAAGACAAAATCCGCAGCGCGCCCTATGATGACGCAGCTCTCCGTCTCCGCCAGCCGCTTCATTACCTTCGCCTGATAATTGAACAGATTCTTCGCTGAAACGAAGTCCCCGCTTTCCGGCGGGATCAAATCACCGGTGTATACGTCTGTTGACATCCGCAGGAACGGGCTGTTCTTCAGCTTCTCATCCAACTGCATGAAAAGCTGCTCGTTAATGCCGCTTTCCTCAGAGGCCATCTTCAAAAGATTGCTGCTATAGTAGGGAACGCCCATCTTTTTTGCAAGCATTTTCCCAATCGTCCTGCCGCCGCTCCCATACTGCCTCGCAATCGTAATCACTACCTGATCCATTCTGCCGCCTCCTACTCCCCAAGATATGCTTTCTTAATCGAATCGTCGTTCAACAAGTCCTTCGCGTCCCCATTTAAGACCACCTTCCCCGTCTCAAGCACATACGCCCGATCCGCAATGGAGAGCGCCTTCTTTGCGTTCTGCTCCACCAAAAGCACCGTCGTCCCGCCACGGCTCACTTCCTCTATGATCTCAAAAATCTGATTGACTAAGATCGGGGAGAGGCCCATAGAAGGCTCATCCATCAATATAATCTTCGGATGCGACATCAGCGCCCGCCCCATCGCAAGCATCTGCTGCTCGCCGCCGCTTAACGTCCCGGCAAGCTGGTTCTTACGCTCCTTTAGCCTGGGGAAACGGTCGTAGACCATGGCAAGCGTCTGCTCGATCTCGTTTTTATCCTTCCTGGTGTACGCGCCCATCTTTAAGTTCTCGTAGACGGAAAGCTCCGCAAAGACGCGCCGCCCCTCCGGCACATGGGCCATGCCAAGCGACACGATCTTGTGCGCCGGAACCTTCGTGATGTCCTTCCCCTCAAAAAAGACGGAGCCGCTTCCCGGGGACAGAAGGCCCGTGACGGTGTGCAAAATCGTCGTCTTGCCCGCGCCGTTCGCCCCAATCAAGGCAATGACCTCCCCTTCGTTCACCTCAAAGGAAACGCCCTTGATCGCCTGGATCATGCCATAATACACTTCAATGTCTTTCACTTCAAGCATTGCCATTTCGCCATCCTCCTATTCAGCAACGATAAAGCCTTCGGCTTCCCTATTCTCCTAAATATGCCTTGATGACCTCGGGGTCATTCAGCACTTTGGCCGCGTTCCCTTCCGCAAGCACCTCGCCAAAATTCAGGACGGTCAGCTCCTCGCAAATCCCGGACACCAGCTTCATGTCATGCTCAATCAACAGGACCGTCATGTCAAACTCATCCCGAATGAAGCGAATCGTCTCCATCAGCTCCTTCGTCTCATTTGGGTTCATCCCGGCCGCAGGCTCATCCAAAAGCAAAAGCTTGGGCTTTGTCGCCAGCGCCCTTGTGATCTCAAGCTTCCTCTGCTTGCCGTAAGGCAGATTTGACGCAAGCGCGTCAGCCTCTTTGTCCAAATCGAACACAGAAAGAAGCTCCATCGCCTTCTCGTCCATCGCTTTTTCCATCTTAAAATACTTTGGAAGCCGAAAAATGCCCTCCAACGCGGAATACCGAAATTCATTGTGCAGGCCGGCCTTTACGTTGTCCAAAACGCTCATGTCCTGAAACAGCCGGATATTCTGAAACGTCCGGGCAATCCCGGCTTTATTGATCTCAATCGTCTTTTTTCCGACGATATTCTCCCCGTCAAGCAGGATGATCCCCTCGTTCGGCTGATACACGCCCGTCAATAGGTTAAAAATCGTCGTCTTGCCCGCGCCGTTTGGCCCAATCAGGCCATAGAGCCGCCCCTTTTCAATCGTTAAGTGAAATTCATTCACCGCGCGCAGGCCGCCAAAGGAAATCCCTAAATTCTTCACTTCCAACAATGCCATGGCTATGCCGCCTCCTTCCGCTTGCCGCGCCTTAATTTCGCCGAATATTTTTCCCTCCAGGCAATCGCCTTCGGGCTCCAGTTAAATAACATCATGGCAATCAGCACCACTGCATAAATCAGCATACGGTAGTCGCTTAAGCCGCGAAGCAGCTCCGGCAGAAGCGTCAGCACAATCGCCGCCAAAATAGAGCCGCGGATGTTCCCAATGCCGCCAAGAACGACGAAGACCAAAATCATGATGGACATATTGTAGCCGAAGTTTTTGGGCTGCGCAATCAGCGTCGCCAGGTTATGCGCATAGATGACGCCAGCCACGCCAGCCAGCGCCGCCGAGATGGAAAACGCCATCAGCTTATATTTTGTAATGTTGATCCCGACGGACTCCGCGGCGATGCGGTTGTCGCGGATCGCCATGATCGCCCGCCCGCTCCTGGAATGGATCAGGTTTAAGACAATGAACAGCGTCACAAAGATTAAAATCACGCCAATCACAAAGGAAGAGTCCTGCGGCGTCCCCGTAATTCCCTGCGGGCCGTTAATTAACACTTCCCCGTCCGCCTCAAGCCCCAGGGAAAGGGAGTCCTTCGTGGAAAAATGAAATCCCTCCGCGTCCCTCCCGACAAACAGGATATTGACGATATTCTTAATGATCTCGCCAAACGCCAGCGTCACGATCGCCAGATAGTCGCCTTTTAGGCGAAGCACGGGAATGCCGATCAAAATCCCGCACAGGCCCGCCGCCGCCGCGCCAATCAACAGCGCGAGAAAATACCGAATCCCGGCCACTGGAATCGCCTCCGCCATGCATTTTGAGAAGAACGCGCTTGTAAACGCGCCGACGCACATAAAGCCCGCATGTCCTAAGCTAAGCTCCCCCAAGATGCCCACGGTCAGGTTCAAGGACACCGCCAGGATGACATAGGCGCACAGCGGCACCAAAAGCCCCTGCAGAAGGCTTGAGACATTCCCGGTGAACACCAGCGTCTGCATGACGGCGAACAGGGCAAGGACCATGACATATGTAATAAAATTGCTCTTTGTCGTTTTGCTTACTTTCTTCATCTTCGCCACCTACACTTTCTCCTGAATGTTTTTGCCAAGGATTCCGGTAGGCTTCACAATCAGTATTACAATCAATACGCCAAACACGATTGCGTCCGCCATCTGAGAGGAGATGTACGCCTTGCCGAATATCTCAATCACCCCTAAGAGGAGGCCGCCGATAAACGCGCCCGGAATGGAGCCGATCCCGCCGAACACAGCGGCCACAAACGCCTTGATCCCAGGCATGGCGCCCGTGTAAGGGGTAAGCGACGGATACGCCGAGCAGAGCAGCACGCCCGCGACTGCGGCAAGCGCGGAGCCGATCGCGAAGGTAAGCGCAATCGTCCCATTGACGTTAATGCCCATCAGGCGCGCCGCGCCCTTGTCCTCCGACACCGCAAGCATCGCCTGCCCCGCCTTTGACTTATGGATGAACATGGTAAGCCCAACCATAATCACAACACAGGAGAGAATCGTCACGATGGCCTCTCCCGTGATCGTCAGGTCGCCTCCCGCCAGCACAATCGCAGGGACCGGGACGACAGACGCAAAGGAATATGTATTCGCGCCAAAAATCAAAAGCGCGACGTTCTGCAAAAGATAGCTCACGCCGATCGCCGTAATAAGCACCGCCAGGGAGGACGCCGCGCTTAAAAGCGGCCGGTACGCCACGCTTTCAATCACGATCCCAAGGGCCGTGCAGAACACGATGGCCACAAGCACTGCGGCGAACGGCGGAAGGCCCGCGTTTGAAACCGCCGCCATCACCACATAAGCCCCAATCATAATCACGTCGCCATGCGCGAAATTCAGCATCTTGGCGATTCCATATACCATCGTATAGCCAAGCGCGATAATCGCATAGACGCTGCCCAGGCTGACGCCATTGATTAAATAAGATATAAAACTCATACGAATCCCCCATTTGCTTTTTATATGATGAAATAGGGTTATCTATAAAAGATAACCCTGATTCCATCTGTATCGCTTACCGATTTTTATTCTACGACTGCATAGTCGCCATTCGCGATTTTTACGACCATCGGCTCCTTGCTTGGCTCTCCGCTTGCCTCCCAGGTCAGGCTCTTCGCCGTCACGCCGTCGATCGTGATTTCCGTCATCGCGCCCTTTAACGCTTCACAGATGTCCGCCGCCGACATATCTTTCGTCACGCTTCCAGCCTCAATCGCCGCCTTGATGGCGTAAATCCCATCGTATGCGTCTGCCGCGAACTGGTTTGGCGTCTCGCCGTACGCCTCCTTGAAATCCTTCACGAATTTCTGAATCGCCTCATCCTCCGAGGTCGGCGTGAATGGGCTTAAGAAAATCAAGTTATTCGCGAGGGCCGCGTCAAACCCCTTGACTGCGAGGATTCCGTCCATGCCGTCGCATCCGAAGAAGATGGGGGCATAGTTCATGCCGGCCGCCTGCTTTAGCACCAACGAAGCCTCCGTATAGTAAAACGGCATGAACACCAGCTCGGCTCCCGCGTCCTTCGCCTTCTGAAGCTGCACGGAAAAGTCCTTGTTGCTCTCCGCGGTGAACGCCTCCGCCGCCACAATCTCAAAGCCCTGGTTCGCCGCCTCTTTGGCGAACGCCTCGTAAATGCCGGAAGAATAGACGTCCGAGCTGTCATAGATCACAGCGACCTTTTTTGCCAGCCCATTCTCCCCTATGTATTTCGCGGACTCTAAGCCCTGCATCGGGTCAGAGAAGCATACGCGGAACGCATTGTCGTATTTCACGCAGTCCACAGCGGTGCCGGACGGCGTGAGCATAAAAATGCTGTCCGCATTCGCCACTTCCCCGACCGCCACGCACGGGCCGCTCGTCACCGTGCCAAGGATCGCCTGCGTCCCCCAGTCCTTTAAGGTGTTGTACGCATTGACCGCCTTCTCCGCGTCGTTCTCATCATCCTGGTAATTGAACTCAATCGGCGTGCCGTCGATTCCGCCCGCTTCGTTGATTTCCTTCACCGCAAGCTCCGCGCCGTTTTTTACCGCCATGCCGTACACCGCCGCGCTGCCTGTCACAGGGCCGATCCCGCCAATCTTAAACACATCGCCGCCTTCGCCCTTCGCGTTGTCTTTTGGCTCTGCGCCGCAGCCCGCCATGCACCCTACAGCCATTACGGCCGCTAATGCCATTGTCGCTAATTTCTTGAATTTCATAAAACTTCCTCCTTATGCATAAAGTTCTGTTTAACTATTGCAGTATGCGAAAAATCGTACACGAAAACGCTGAATTTGTCAAGATGAAATGGCTTCCTCCCCGAGGGGGCCGGCCCACGCGTTCGATGCTCCCCATCCATAAAACTGCATAATTATGCAGTTTTTCACGAGAATTTATGCAGTTTTCATCCGCCCATTCGGCAAATTGATCCGATCCGGTTCCGGTTTGGCGCTAAAAAAACGTCAATTTACACAAAAGTCCTTCTTTTTTCCGCTGCAAGCACATACCCTGCCCCGGAACCTAAAATCCGCCCTATGCATTCTGTTTTTAGCGAAAACGCATTGTATTTCTCAAGCCTTTTTTGTATAATCAACCTCAAACAAGATTTTTCAGGAGGCGCAGCATGAACCATCCATTTGTGTTAGACATCCACACGCACACCATTGCAAGCGGACACGCTTACGGAACCATTCGGGAAATGGCGCAGGCGGCAAGCGGGCGGCGGCTTTCGCTGCTTGGCGTCAGCGAGCACGCCCCGGGCATTCCCGGAACGGTTGACCCCATTTATTTTACGAACCTCTCCGTCATCCCCAAGACGCTTTACGGCGTAACCATCCTGCATGGCTGCGAGGCCAACATTTTAAACGACGGAACCATTTCCCTGGAAGAACGGTACATTCATTTTCTGGATTACCTGATCGCCGGAATGCACGGAAGATGCTACCAGGACGAGGGGCGGGAGAAAAATACGGAAAACGTCATTTCCTGCATGAAGCACGAAAAGGTCTTCTTTATCTCCCACCCTGACGACAGCCATACGCCGCTTGACTATGAGGCATTCGTCAAAGCGGCGAAACAATACCACGTCGCGCCGGAGGTCAACAACAGCTCGCTCATCAAAAAAGAGAAACGCCTAAACTGCGTTTCCAATTATAAAGAAATGCTTACGCTCTGCATGGAATATGGCGTGCCGGTGATCGTCAGCTCCGATGCGCACGATCCCTCTGGCGTCGGGGAATTCTCCCTAGCAAAAGAGCTTTTAGAGCAGGTGAAGTTTGACAGGCGCCTAATTTTAAATACCGATGTGCAGAAATTTTACGAGTTTATCGGCAAGCAGCCAGATTAGCCTATATGGGGCGCTTCGGGGCGTTATTCATTTTCCGAATGTTTTTTCGCTCCGGGGCGGCCTTTTCCTGCCTCTTCTCCCTCTGACGCTTCTCCTTTAAGCATTGCTCATCCAATTCATACACCTCGTCCCCATTGATGACCAGACGGCCCATCCAAATCACCTCTTTTTTGCGATTGGTGAAGCGGCCTTTGGCTTTGCTTTTCGCATCTTCACCGTTACCCTTTGCCATACTATATGCCAGATTCCCGCCATGGTTCATTCCTCCACAAAAACCCTGCGCAGGCGGGAAAGCCCCTCCCGCATCTCGCTTTCCGAAAGCCCGCCGTACCCCAATAGCAAGGTCGGGCCAGCCCCTCCTTTTTTTGCCGTGCCAAAAACCATGTACTCTTCCAAAGCGTAGACGCGCACGCCTTCCTTTTTCGCATCCTCTGCAATGCGAAGCGCGTCCGTCTCCCCATGCGCCTCCACAAGCAGATGCATCCCCGCATAATCGCCGTAGATCCGCTTCACCCAAGGCTCGTCTTTCAGCAAAGAAAGGAATATGTCGTGCTTCGCCTTATAAACCCGACGCATTTTGTTTAAATGCCGCTCAAAATAGCCCCGCCTCAAAAACATTGTCAAAAGCGCCTGCTGCTCCCTTGGAACCGTTGACGAATAAAAGCCGCAGTTCTTTCGGTAATTCGCAAGAAGACGCTCTGGAAGGGCCATATAGCTGACGCGGACCGCCGGGCTGACGCTTTTGGAAAACGTGCCGATGTAAATCACCGTCCCATGCGCGTCGCTGCCCTGCAGGGACGGAATCGGCTTTCCCCTGTAGCGGAATTCGCTGTCATGGTCGTCCTCGATGATATACCTTCCGCTTGCCATGGACGCCCACTGCAAAAGCTGCAGCCGCCGCTTCATGGGCATGACCGTCCCCATCGGAAACTGATGGGAGGGCATCGCATAAACGACGTCTGGATTCAGCCTGTCAATCTCCTCCATGGAAATCCCGCCGCCGTCCCACCCTGTCAAGAGCATTTCATGCCCCATCTGAAAAAGCGTCCCATACGCCTTCAGATAGGTCGGGTTCTCCATCGCCACGCGCTTTCTCTCACCCAGAATATGCGAAAGGAGCATCAGCAGATATTCATTTCCCGCTCCTACCACAATCTGATGCGGACCGCAGTTCACGCCCCTCGCATGGTAGAGGTAAGCGCAGATGGCCTCCCTAAGCTCCCATTCCCCCGCCGCGTCCCCGGCGCACAGCAGCTTTGGCTGTTCCTCCGCCAAAAGCTCCCGGGTCAGCTTTCGCCATACGGCATACGGAAAATGCGCATAGTCATTTTCGTCCGCCGAAAAGCAAATGACGCCCTGCGCCTCTGCCGTCGCCTTCTTCTCTTCCCTCCACGCATCCTCCCGTTTGGGCGGCCCTCCCAGATACAGGCCGGTGACGTCGCCCGCATAGTAGCCGCGGCAAGGCACAGACTCAATATAGCCTTCCGAAAGAAGCTGGTCATACGCCAGCTCCACGGTGCTTCTGGAAACCTGCAAATGACGTGATAAAAAACGAGTAGACGGCAATTTTTCCCCACAGGAAATCTTGCCGCCCACAATCTGGCTCCGTATGTAACTGTAAATTTGCCCATATAGAGGCTTTTCTGAATCACCGTCCAAATGAATCATCAATTCAAACATCGTATCCTCCCTCCTGCATGGAGCAGAGGCGCAAGTCCCGCTAAAGCGCAAGCCGGCCCCTCCTCCCGTGCCAGGCTCAATCAGGAATCGGCTTTCTTAATCCCCTCTAAAATCTCATACTTCAGATCCAGGGCCTTGTCTTTCATCCTCCGGTCCACCGTCTGAGAGGACAGGATATTGCTGATGGCCTTTGAAGCGAAATAATACTCCTTAAAATGGCACGCCAAGCACGCCATAAGGTAATCCAGCGTATAGGAATCCATGCCGCAGATCGGGAAATTCTCGCCCGCGACCGCCGCCTGAAAGCCGTCAAACGCCTTTTTATAATATACTTCCTGCACCTTGCGGATCTCCGCTTTTTTCGCCTTCTCCCCGTCCGTGCCTTCCGGCATCTCATCCGCCACGGAACGGTACAGCCAGGAAATCTTAAGGCAGGTGTAGGCGACCTCGCTGCCTTTGGCCTTCTTCACTTCCGAGCAGGTCATGGCGCGCTTGTAGCGCGTAATCGCCTCCGCATAATCAATCGTCTCCGCCGGCTCCACAAGGCCCGGCTCAAATTTAGAGCAGACCTGCTCCTTCACCAGCTGAACCTGCCCCTTCGTCAAATGCTCAAAGTACCGGCTCATGGCCGCGTACCCGCAATACGGGCAGGCATACACATCATATTTTAAGGTGTCGATGTCCCGAAACCGGGGCCGAAGGTCAAAATCCGGCTGTAGGCGGCGCAGCTTCGCGCTCCGGATCACCCTCGTCTCGAATGTTTTGTCGCATATGGTGCAGGTCACGTGCTTGTTATACAAAAAATCTGCCTCTGACGGCTGCTTCACTTCTTTTGGCTCTTGATTCATCCTTCTCTCCTTTTTTCTATTCAATGAAAATCCGTTTACTTTTGTGCCGGAAGCTTAAAAGAGCTTTTCATGGAAACAATGCGGTTAAACACTGGCTGGCCCTCCACGCTGTCTTTCGCGTCCACGCAAAAATACCCCTGCCTTACAAACTGAAAGCTGTCATAGGGCTTTGCGTCCGCCGCGTAAGGCTCCACATAGCAGTCTTGAAGCGTCGTCATGGAATTGGGGTTTAAATTCAAGGAACCGTCCTCATTGTACACCCCAAGCTCCTCATCCACAATATTTTCATACAGGCGCGCCGTAACGCGCTTCGCCGCAAATGCCGGAACCCAATGGATCGTCCCTTTCACTTTCCTGCCGTCCGGGCTCATCCCGCCCTTGCTCGCCGGGTCATATGTGCAGTGAATCTCCACTACCTTTCCGTCCTCATCCTTGACGCAGCCGCTGCAAGTCACAAAATACGCCTGCATCAGGCGGACTTCATTGCCCGGGTACATACGGAAATATTTTTTGGGAGGCTCCTCCATAAAATCCTCCCTGTCAATGTAAAGCTCCCTGCCAAACGGGATCGTATGCGTCCCAAGCTCCTCATTCTCCACGTTGTTGACCAGGGTAAGCTCCTCCGTCTGCCCCTCGGGATAATTGTCAATCACAAGCTTTATGGGATCCAAAACCGCCATGACGCGGGATTTCTTTCGTTTTAAGTCTTCTCGGATGCAGTATTCCAGCATGGCATAATCCACAGAGCTGTTTCCTTTGGAGACGCCGCAAAGCTCCACAAACCGCTGAATGGACTCCGGCGTGAACCCCCTCCTGCGAAGGGCCGCGATGGACACCAGGCGCGGGTCGTCCCAACCATCCACAATCTTCTCTTCCACCAGCCGCTTAATG
This sequence comes from uncultured Roseburia sp., assembly GCA_947652855.1. Taxonomy (GTDB): domain Bacteria; phylum Bacillota; class Clostridia; order Lachnospirales; family Lachnospiraceae; genus Roseburia_B. Next base: position 10,050 of record CANTEO010000032.1, read on the forward strand.
TATCGTTTTCCGGTCACCACGTTCGTCAGGTACAGCTTTGCAAACTCAATCTGCTTCGGCGGGCATTCATACTCCAATTCACGCACGACCCAGTCGTATAATGGCCTGTGGTCTTCAAACTCCAAGGTGCAGATCGAATGGGTGATCCCCTCAATCGCGTCCTCGATCGGATGCGCAAAGTCATACATCGGGTAAATGCACCACTCGTCTTTCGTGTTATGATGCTCCATGTGCGCCACGCGATAAATGACGGGATCCCTCATGTTCATGTTTGGGGAGGCCATGTCAATCCTGGCGCGAAGCACCTTCTCCCCGTCTTTATACTTCCCGGCCTTCATCTCCTCAAAGAGCCGTAAATTCTCATCCACGCTTCGGCCTGCCGAGGGATCCTCCTTCCCCGCCTCCGTCAGCGTCCCGCGGTAAGCGCGAATCTCCTCCGCGCTTAAATCTGACACATAGGCCTTGCCTTTTGCGATCAGCTTTACCGCGGCTTCATACATCTGCCTGAAATAATCCGACGCAAAAAACAGGCGGTCCTCCCAATCCGCGCCCAGCCACTTCACGTCTTCTTTAATGGACTCGACAAATTCTATTTTTTCCTTCGTCGGGTTCGTGTCGTCAAAACGAAGGTTGAACTTCCCGCCGTATTTTTTCGCAAGGCCCGCATTTAAAAGTATGGATTTTGCATGGCCGATATGCAAATATCCATTCGGCTCCGGAGGGAACCTGGTATGCACCGCCCCGCAATGGCCCTCCGAAAGATCTTTTTCAATGATCTGCTCTATAAAATTCTTTGATTCCTTCTCCTGTTCCATTCGATCCGCCTTTCCTCTTAAGCCTTTGAAAAAAACTCCCGGAGCGTTCCGGGAGCCTGTCCTTCCAAATGATTTAAGCTACTTTGCTTTTCGCTATTTCCGCCAATTCCGCAAAACCCTCCGCGTCGTTGACCGCCATCTCCGCCAACATCTTGCGGTTGATCTCCACATCCGCCAATTTCAGGCCATGCATAAACTGGCTGTAAGATATTCCGTTCATCCTCGCGGCTGCGTTGATACGCGCGATCCAGAGCTGACGGAACTGCCGTTTCCTCTCTTTCCTGCCTGAGTATGAGCTTGTCAAAGCCCTCATGACAGACTGCTTCGCCACCCTGTACTGCTTTGACCTCGCGCCCCTGTATCCTTTCGCCAGCTTTAATATCCGGTTATGCCTTTTCTTGGCGTGCAAACCGCCTTTTACTCTTGCCATGTCGGTCCCTCCTTAACTGAATTCTATAAATATGGTAAAATCTTCTTCATGTTCTTCTCATTTGACGAATCCACGATCGTAGGCTTCCTAAGATTCCTCTTCTTCTTCGCGGTCTTCTTGGTCAAAATGTGCCTTTTATACGCTTTATTCCTTTTTAACTTTCCTGTTCCCGTGGCTTTAAAACGCTTCGCCGCCGCTCTTTTGGTTTTCATTTTTGGCATTGTGTGTCCTCCTTAAAATGCTATTTTTTCTCCGAAAGCACCATGCTGATGCTTCTGCCCTCTACTTTCGGCGCTTTCTCTATGACTGCCGCATCTGCAAGGCTCTCCGCAAAATCATCCAGGATATGCCTGCTGCTCTGCATATGCGCCATCTCACGGCCGCGGAACCGCAGCGTGACTTTCACCTTATTACCTTTTTCAAGGAATTTCTTAGCCGCGTTCATTTTGGTGTTCAAATCATTCGTGTCAATGTTCGGCGACATACGGATTTCCTTGATCTCAACAACCTTCTGCTTCTTTTTGGCCTCTTTTTCTTTCCTCGCCAATTCATACCTGTATTTCCCATAGTCAATAATCTTGCATACAGGCGGCTTTGCCGTCGGCGCGATTTTCACCAAATCAAGCTCCGCCTCCTCAGCCAGCCTCATCGCCTCTCTGGACGGCATGATGCCAAGCTGCTCTCCGTTTACCCCAATCAGGCGCACTTCTCTGTCCCTGATCTGTTCATTAATCATTAATTCGCTAATGGTTGCGCACCTCCAAAATAAATAATATGACATTCTATAGGAAAGCGCTTTCGCGCCATAGTATGGCAAGATCTTTTCTATAGAATAAAAAAAGCAGATAGGCAGACTATCCACTTCGAATTTCAGGCGCAACGCACTTGCGTTGCAGAAATATGAACCATAAGTCGCCCAATCGCGCTTAGGTGAGAGCGGATACTCTACTTGCTTTCAACAGCCTATTTACCATAACATACCTAACCTTATGTGTCAAGTTTTTTTCAAAAAATAATTCGAGCCTTCCAAATCTCAACTCTTCTTTAAGCCAATGAACCGGTTCCGGTAAAGGATCCTGACATATTCGACCAGGCGCCCTATGACAGGCTCCGCCTCTTCGCCAAAGCGATTCGACAACAGCTTAGAAATCTCAAACACGCTCCGCTCCCCATTTATCTGCCGCCAAACAAAGCTCCCATATTCATCCAACGCGATCCGGCTGACTGGCGGGCGCCGAAACGCCTTTTGCGCCAGCCAATTGTAAAATCCCCGGTTCCTCACATGGACAGTGACGGCCCCTCCGTCGCCTTCCTCCCACGCATAGTCCGGGTTGCGCGTAACAATCAAATCTAAAAAATTCGTTTCCTTCCTGCTCAAAGCTCCCGCCCTTCCTGCCTATGCCCTTAGGCAATCCTTTTTTCACGTCAGCTTCCCTTCCTACAGCACGCCCTCCACAAAGAGAGCGCAAGCAGCGCAAACGCCGCCAAGCCCAACAGATTCCCGACATTGGCGTCGGCAAGCGCCGGCATGAGGCCAGGAAGCCAGCCGCCGACGACGTCGCCCGCCGTCTTCCCCTTTCCTGCCGGAATGATGGCAAGAATCGCTAAAGAAATGCCCACAAGGCCCTCTCCCGCAATCAGGCCGGAGGAATATAAAACGCCGTTTGCGTCCGCATCCTCCTTTTCCTTCTCATTTTGCCCGTTTTTCTTGTCAACCAGCCACTTCACGACGCCGCCAGCCACCATCGGCGTGCTAAGATGGATCGGAAGGTACAGGCCGATAGCGAACGGAAGGACGGGAATGCCGAGGATTTCTATGACAATCGCGATAAATGCGCCGATGCCAACGAGCGTCCAGGGAAGGTTCCCGCCCATCACGCCCTCCACAATCAGCTTCATCAGCGTCGCCTGCGGGGCCGGAAGCTCCGAAGAGCCGTACCCCCATGCAAGATCCAGGAGATACAGCACGCTCCCGCTCGCTACGGCGGCGGCAAAAACGCCGACAAGTTCCCCTATCTGCTGCTTTTTGGGCGTCGCCCCCAAAATATAGCCCGTCTTTAAGTCCTGCGACGTATCGCCTGCAAGCGCCGCGATAATGCAGATCACGCCGCCTATTGCAATCGCCGCCGTCATGCCCTCCCGCCCCGTCATGCCAGTCGCTTTTAACACAAGGGACGCGACCAAAAGCGTCGCAATCGTCATGCCGGAAACCGGGTTGTTGCTGCTGCCCACCAGGCCGACCATGCGGGAAGAGACGGTCGCGAAGAAAAAGCCGAACACAATAATCAAAAACGCCCCGAACAGATTGATCGGGATGACCGGGAGCAGCCAAAGGGCAAACGCCAAAACGACGATGCCGGACAAAATGGCCTTAAGGCTCAAATCCTGATTGGTGCGCTCATCCGTCGCCTCTCCTTTTCCAAATCCCCTTACCGCTCCCCGAAACGTCTGAACGATCAGGGGCAGCGACTTCACCAGGCTTATCACCCCGCCGCAGGCGACTGCGCCCGCGCCGACATACTTGATATAGTTTGTCCAAATGCCAAAAGAGCCTTTCGCGGCATATACCTCCGCAATGCTTTCGGTGGCCGGGAACAGAACCATATCCGCCCCAAACAGCACAATCAGCGGCATAAGCACGAACCACCCCAACACCCCGCCGCAAAATAGGTACGAAGAAATCTTCGGCCCGCAGATATATCCCACGCCCAACAGCGCCGGAAGCACATCCATCCCAATTCCAGAGCCTTTATAAGCCGGAATTTCATAATGCACCTCGCTTGGAAACGCCTTTAAGCCATCTGCCGCCAATTTGTACGCCGAAGAAACCCCAAGCCCGACAAATACGGCCGACGCCTTCGAGCCGCCCTCCTCGCCCGCCACTAACACCTTGGCGCACGCCTTCCCCTCCGGATAGGGCAGCGTCCCATGCTCCTGCACGATCAGGGCCTTTCGAAGCGGCACCATAAACAAAATGCCCATCGCCCCGCCAATAAACGCAATGGATGCGATCTCAAGTAAGGACGGCGACTTGCTCCCCCACTCTGCCGCCCATAAAAATAAAGCAGGCAGCGTAAAAATGACTCCCGCAGCTACGGACTCTCCCGCGGAGCCGACGGTCTGCACCATATTATTCTCTAATATCGAATTCTTCTTCATGACTTTGCGCATAATTCCCATGGAAATGACGGCCGCCGGAATCGACGCCGATACCGTCAGGCCCACGCGAAGCCCCAAATACGCATTGGCCCCGCCAAACACGACCGCCAGGACGACGCCAAGCAAAATGGACGTCGGCGTAATTTCCGGCAATGTCTTTTCGGCGGGGACAAACGGCTTCAATTCTTTCTTTTCATTCATCGCTATGCTCTCCTTTGTTACCAATCAGTATAACAAGATTTGGCGGCAAATATACCTTTTTTATAAATACAACCCCGCCAAACTGCTCCATGCGCTACAGGATAAGAAGCCAGGGTTTCCTGCAAAGGAAAAAAATCAAAACGGCGTCCGCCAATGCAGACGCCGTTTTGACCGTTTTTTGCTTGCTTGCGCAAGACGCTAATTGTAGGCACGTTTCCTTACCTGCCCCATATATGCCTGACCGCTTCTGGTATATCCGATCAGCTTGCCTTCCATGCCGCGTCCCTCTTCCAGACGCTTAGCCTCTTTCTCCAACACCTCGCGAAAGCTTCTTTTTTCCTCCGGCTTATGCTCCTGTTGCCGCTGCCTTGAAGTAGAATCTGACATCGCCGTGACGAGCCTCACAGACGCAATCCTGTAATATCCCTCATATCCGTATGCGTCAATCCCTCCTTATATGCATATTCCTATGCCTTGCCAGCATCCTAGCCATCCGTTTGTTAAGGTATATTTTTTATATCGGCAAATCCCTCTGCATTTTTAATACTTGCCGTTCCATGCATCTTCAATCGCGTCCCTTTGCCATTCATTTCCCTCTTCTGAATAAGACGTAACGGAAAGGTATTGAAACTGGCTGACTGTTTTTAAGGCGTCATACACATAGCGGAGCGGAATCCAGGAGCGGTTCTTGTCCGGATCCCCCGGATCCGCCAAAAAAACCATATCCTCATCCTCCTGATACAGCCAGATATTCACATAATGCCCCGGCGTATCCTGCCAAAACGCATCGTCGTTGGAGCTGCTGATTAAGACGATGGCCGATTTCATTTGCCGCATATGCCGCTGAAACGTCTTATAGCTTTTCGGCTTTCGGTACAGCTCGCACCCAAACCCGACCGCCCGTAACGTCCGCTTGAGGTCTTCCCACCCGATCGCGCCGCTCTCCTCGGAGGGATAATATTGGGAAACCGCAGTGGAAAGGCCAAACATATCCCAGGGCGAGCACTCGTATTCCGTCAATGTGCTGTAGATGTTCGCCATGCAGCAAAGCCCGCATCCAAAGCCGCCGAATGAATTGCCCTGCACAATTTGCCGGCACCATTCCCCGGACCATGGCCGCCCTTCCGAAAAGGATCTCGGCCCCTGTAAAAACGTATACACCGAAAGCGCCCTGTCTTCCGGCGTCAGGTTAGAAAAATCCAGGTCATCAGGAAGCAGGCCCTCGTCCCACACCGTTTCCCATACATCCGCAGAGGCCCCCGCAAACAGCTGCCCCTCCTGCATTTTGGCGGGATTCGGCGCCCCGGCCTCTTTTGCGCCCCGGCGCTGCCAGAAGATCCCCCCAAAGGACAGGGCGCAAAGCAGAAGGAGGGCAATCCCCCAAAAGCATCCCTTCCAGCGCCCGCTTAAGAAACGCCTTGTATCAGACATTGATTTCCACTTTCACGCCCAACAGCTCTTTCTTTTCCTCCAGCAAAGGCCAAATAGCCTCTTTCAAAAAACCCTCCACCTGTTTTTCAGAGCGCCCCACGTACTTCGACGGATCCATAGACGCCTGCAGCTCTTCTAAGGACAATTGGAACGAGGGATCCGCCGCAATCAGCTCCAGCAGATTATTCTCCCCTCCTTCTTTCTTCACATGGGCTCCGGCCTCCATGGAAAGCTTACGTATCTTCTCATGCAGCTCCTGACGGTCGCCTCCTTTTTTCACCGCGTCCATCATGATATTTTCCGTCGCCATAAACGGAAGCTCCGCCAAAAGATGCTTTGTAATCACCTTGTCGTACACGACAAGGCCATCTACCACATTTAAGCACAGATCCAAAATTCCGTCCGTTGCCAAAAAGGCCTCCGGAATGCTTAAGCGCTTATTCGCAGAATCGTCCAACGTCCGCTCAAACCATTGCGTCGCCGAAGTGATCGCAGGGTTTAGGACATCAATCATCACGAACCGCGACAAAGAGCCGATCCTCTCGCTCCGCATCGGGTTCCGTTTGTACGCCATTGCGGAAGACCCAATTTGATCCTTCTCAAATGGCTCCTCGATTTCTTTTAAGTGCTGCAATAAGCGGATGTCATTTGACATCTTGCACGCGCTGGCGGCGATCCCCGCCAGGACGTTCGCGACCCTCAAGTCCACCTTTCTGGAGTATGTCTGGCCTGACACGGGGTAACAGGAGGCAAATCCCATCTTTTCCGCAATCAGAGAGTCAATCCTGTCCACCTTCTCATCGTCGCCGTCAAACAATTCCAAAAAGCTGGCCTGCGTCCCTGTCGTCCCCTTTGACCCAAGCAGCTTTAAGCTGCCAAGGACATACGTAAGATCCTCATAATCCATCAAAAATTCCTGCAGCCAAAGCGTCGCCCGTTTCCCAACCGTCGTCGGCTGCGCAGGCTGAAAATGGGTATAGGCCAATGTCGGAAGGGATTTATAGGCTTCTGCAAATTTTGCCAGGCGCTCCATCACATTCACTAACTTCTTCTCAATCAGCCTTAAGGCGTCCGACATAAGGATGATATCCGTATTGTCGCCCACAAAGCAGGACGTGGCGCCCAGATGGATGATCCCCTTCGCTTTTGGGCACTGCACGCCATAGGCATAGACATGGGACATCACATCGTGGCGGACTGCCTTCTCCCGCTCCTTTGCCGTCTCAAAATTAATGTCGTCCTTATGTTCCTTTAATTCTGCAATCTGCTCCTCCGTGATAGGCAGGCCAAGCTCCCGCTCTGTTTCCGCAAGCGCGATCCAAAGCCTCCTCCACGTCTTAAACTTCTTTTCCGGCGAAAAGAGATACTGCATCTCTTTGCTGGCGTACCGTTCCGACAACGGACTCGTATAGTTATCCCTGCTCATAGCCCCTCCATTCTAAACATCAAGCGCCCTCTGCTCTTTCTATGCATTCTAAGCCTCTGCGGCATCCGTGCATGACGAAAAGGCTCTCCCCGTCAAAAGCGCAAACGCCTCCTCATATTTTTCCACGGTCTTCCTTACCACCTCGTCCGGCAGCAGGTAGCCGCTGTCTGGATTCGCCTTCAGCCAGTCCCGCACAAACTGCTTATCGAATGACGGCTGCGCCTTTCCCGTCTCATAGCCTTCTACCGGCCAGAACCTGGAGCTGTCCGGCGTCAGCATCTCATCGCCGAGCACGACGTTCCCATCCTCATCCAGGCCAAATTCAAATTTGGTGTCCGCAATGATGATCCCTTTCGAAAACGCGTACTCCGCCGCTTTTTGATACAAGGCAAGCGTACAGTCCCTAAGCCGCTTCGCATACTCCTCGCCCTTTCCCGGATAGCGCTTCTCCAAGATATCCACGCTCTCCTCATACGTAATATGCTCGTCATGCAGGCCAAGCTCGGCTTTCGTCGTCGGCGTATAGATCGGCTCCTTTAGGCGCTCCGACTCTTTTAAGCCTTCCGGCAGGCGAATCCCGCATACTGTCTGGCTTTTTTGATAGCTTTCCCAACCGCTCCCCGTAATATAACCCCTGACAATGCATTCAATCGGAAACATCGCAAGCTTCCGGCATTTCATGCTGTTGCCGTCAAAGCGCTTTTTCTGAAAAAATTCAGGCATATCCTTCACATCCACAGAAACCATATGGTTTGGGATCACGTCTTTCGTAAAATCAAACCAAAATTTTGACATCTGCGTCAGAATCGCGCCCTTTCCCGTAATCTCATTCTTCAAAATATGGTCAAATGCGGATATCCGGTCCGTCGCCACAATCACCATGCCGTCGCCCACATCATACACTTCACGTACTTTTCCTTCTTTTACTGGTTGAAATTCCAAAATGCCCATGTCGTACCTCCTGTGATTTTTCCTGTCAGCGCGCCCGGCGCGCCTGCGTCAAAGCAAAGCAGCCCAATCAGCCAGCTTGGCTTTCGGTCATAGTATATAACAGCGCCTAAAGCAAAGTCAACGCAAAATGAATTTTCCTGCCAAAAAACAGGCCAGCCGCCGCCGCTCACCGAAAGCTGCGCGCCGCGCCGCATGGCGACGCCCAGTCAAGGCCGCAAAAACAAAGAACAATCCGTCAATACGCCCGAACAAATTTTCTGAATGTCTGTTTGCTTTTTTGGGGCGAGTGTGATATGATACTAAACAGAAATGACCGGAGACGGCAAAGGAGGTTTGTGCATATGGCGCACGGCAAGATTTCAGCAAAACAGGATGAAATTCTTCATTATATCAAACAGCAGATTCTGAAAAAAGGGTATCCGCCGTCGGTTCGGGAAATATGCGAGGCGGTTCATTTAAAGTCCACCTCATCTGTGCATTCCCACTTGGAGACGCTTGAGAAAAACGGATATATCCGAAAAGACCCTACAAAGCCCCGGGCGATTGAGATCTTAGACGACGAGTTTAGGCTTACGCGGCGCGAGGTCGTCAACGTTCCCATGATTGGCAGCGTAGCCGCCGGGCAGCCAATCCTCGCCACGGAAAATATTGAGGGCTATTTCCCAATCCCGGCAGAATTCCTTCCAAATCAGGAGACCTTCCTGCTGCACGTCAAAGGGGACAGCATGGTGAACGCCGGCATTTTCGACGGAGACAACATCCTCGTCAAGCAGCAGGACGTAGCGGCCAATGGGGATATGGTGGTGGCCCTTGTGGAGGACTCCGCCACAGTGAAGACATTCTACAAAGAAGACGGCCATTACCGGCTGCAGCCGGAAAATGACCATATGGATCCGATTCTTGTGGACGATGTGTCAATCCTTGGGATTGTCATTGGGGTATTCCGGCTCTTCTAACTCCAGAAAGGGCATCTGTTTCAGAGGAACGCCTTCGGCCAAAAACGACAAAGGCAGCGCAGGCGCCAATCCATGAAAAATTGACGCCTGCGCTGCCTTTGCCCTTTGCCACATCCGTCCGCTCTCGTTACAAATCTTTTGGCTCCACGAGCTTCCCGTCTCTCCAAATTCGCTCAAGATCGTAAAACAGCCTGTCCTCCTTCGAAAACAGATGCACAATAATGTCGCCGTAATCCATCAGGATCCAGGTGGATTTCCGGTTTCCCTCAATCTGCTTCACCTCCGCCCCGGCCTTGTAGAGCATTTCATCTACAGATTCCTGCATCGCCTGAATCTGATTCGTGTTCTCCCCGTCCGCCAGCACAAAATAATCCGCAATAACGGAAATGCCCCGAATGTCAATTACCTGAATGCCGCCCGCTTTCTTCTCTTCCAGGGCGTCACAGGCGATTTTTGCCATTTCATGTGATTCCATCCAAATTCTCCTTTCTGTTCCTATCCGTCAAATAAAACTGATATGCCTCGTTTGTCCTAGGGTCAATCGCCCCTTTTTTCTGGTTTAAGTAATGCATCGTGTCATGCAGAATGCGCAGCGCCGCCCCGTCAATGTCCAAAAAGGCAAGCTCCCGTATCAAAGGCAGGCCCGGCGCCTTATCCCGGCCCGGCTCAATGTAGTCGGAGACAAAAATAATCTTGTCCAAAAGGCTCATGTCCGGCGCCCCGGTCGTATGTACCTGGATGGCATGGAGAACCGCCCCATCCTTCACGCCATACTCCGTGTGCGCTAAAAATGCGCCTAGCTTAGAATGCAATAGGAACGGGTTCTTCCGCTCCACCTCAGTGATATGGATATGGTTCTTTTTGCAAAGATGAACCTGCCTTTCCCCGGGAATGCATTTCGCGCAGTCATGCAAAAGCCCCGCCAGCATCGCCTGCTGCGGGTCGCCTCCATGCCGCATCGCAAGGCAGGACGCCGTATACATAACGCCCATTGTATGCCAATAACGGCCCTTATCCAATTCATGCTTTAGTTTTTTTCTGATTTTGTTTAACTGCTCTGTCATATTCACCAAAACCTTTATAAAGAGAATGTTCCTCAATCAGGCCCCATACTTCGTCCGGCAGCATATAGCGGACGCTCCTCCCCTGTTTGACGCGGCTTCGGATCTCACTGGAGGACACGGAAAAGCTGGGCGCATGAAGCAAATGCAAATCGGCGGAATACGCCCGTTCCACCGTCTTCATTTTTTCCTCCATCCCTTGCCGGGAATCGCCCCTCACCGCCACCAGGACGGACGCAAGGCGGCAAATTTCAGCCGGGTTCCTCCATCCCGGAAAATCATCCAATGAATCCTCTCCCATAATAAAATAAAACGAGCTTTTCGGGTACGCCTGATGAAATTTTTGCAGGGAACGATACGTATAATTGACGCTGTCGCTGTCTGTCTCCATCGTTGAGACCGAAAATTTTGCGTTCCCCTTCAGCGCGGCGCAAAGCATCTTGCAGCGCAAGCCGGCGTCCGTCACCTGATCCATCGGCTTGTGAGGCGATTTTCCGGTCGGCAGGAAAATCACCTGGTCTAACCCAAATTCCTCCGCCGCGCTCTGCGCGATCAAAAGATGCCCGTAATGAACCGGGTCAAACGTGCCGCCCATTATGCCTATTTTGCCAATAAACGTCGCATCCATGATGATCCCCCTTATCCGTTGCCGCCTCGCTTTACGGCAGGGCATCCATTTCCTTACGCCCGCCCTATTATGGCAGCTCAATCACCGGCTTTTTCTTGGACGTGCGGAACAGGATGATTTTCTTTCCAATCACCCGAACCACGTCTGACCTGGTGCGTCCTGCAATCGTCTCCGCAAGCTCGTGCGGGTCGTCAAAACAATTTTTCAACACCGATATTTTAACCAATTCCCGCTTTTCCAATGCATCATCCACAGCCGAAACAAGTTCCGGCGTTAAGCTGGCTTTTCCAATCTGAAAAATAGACGTCAAATTGCTCGCCTTGCTCATTAAAAACGCCCTTTGCTTACTGTTTAACATAAAAATCCCTTTCTGTCACTTATAATAATCAAACTGATGCCCATACATATGGACGACGTCGCCGTCCTCAATTCCCTGCCTCTCAAGCTCCTCTAAGATGCCGCGCTCCTTTAAAAACCTCTGAAAAAATAAAAATCCCTTTTCCGAGTCAATATTCGTGTACCCGAGCATCTTTTCAATCATGGAGCCTTCCAGTGAAAACGACCCGTCCTCCAAACGCTCCACGTCAAAGGAGCCGTCCCTTCCCACCGCAAGCGCCGGGTCAAATTCCTGCTCATACACAAGCGGGGCGTCGTCCATCGCCTCAAGCTGCCCGCTGACATAAAATAACAGCTCCTTTAAGCCCTTGCCGCTGACGGCAGATATGGGGAACACCTGAATGCCGCCTTTCTCAAATTCCGCCTTCAGGCCCTCTATGACGTCGTTCATCTCCCCATAGACGGCATCTATTTTGTTTGCCGCAATGACTTGCGGCTTTTTCAGCAGATCCGGATTGTAAGCCGAAAGCTCCTGGTTGATGGCGTAGATGTCCGCGACCGGATCCCTGCCTTCCACCGAAGCCGCGTCCACTACATGGACAATCACCTTGGTGCGCTCAATGTGGCGCAGAAATTCATGCCCTAAGCCAACGCCCTCGGACGCCCCCTCAATCAGGCCCGGGATGTCCGCAATGACGAACCCGCTCCCGCCGTCTAAGTCCACTACGCCTAAATTGGGGCTTAACGTCGTGAAGTGATAGTTGGCGATTTTCGGGCGCGCGTTCGTCACGCGGGACAAAAGCGTGGACTTCCCTACATTCGGAAAGCCGACAAGGCCCACGTCCGCGATGACCTTAAGCTCCAGCAGCACCTCGATCTCAATGCCGTCCTTGCCAGGCTGCGCATATTTGGGCGCCTGCATGACCGCCGTGGCGTAATGCTGATTGCCCTGCCCGCCACGCCCGCCTTTTAAGATGACCTGACGCGTATTCTCACCGGACATATCCGCAATCACCTTGCCGGACTCCGCATCTTTTAGCACCGTCCCCTCCGGCACCTTTAAGATCAAGTCCTCCCCATTCCTTCCATGACGGTTCTTCTTACTGCCTTCCTCGCCATTCTGCGCCGCAAATTTGCGCCGATACCGATAGTCGCTAAGCGTATTCATCCCTTCGTCCACCAAAAAGATGATGTCGCCGCCCTTTCCGCCGTCGCCGCCGTCAGGGCCTCCGTTAGGCACATATTTCTCCCGCCGGAAGCTGACATGGCCGTTCCCGCCGTTGCCTGATTTTATAATAATTTTCGCTCGATCCGCAAACATTTTCCACCTCAAATCACATAAGACAACAAACCCGGCGTTGCGCCGGGTTTCTTACATTCTCTTATTCGTTTCCGGCTACCGGATATACGGAAGCCTTTTTCCTATATCTTCCCAATCTCTCAAACCTCAAAATGCCGTCCACCTTAGCGAATAACGTGTCGTCTCCGCCTCTGCCAACGTTTGTGCCTGGATGGATCTTCGTTCCGCGCTGCCTGTATAAAATATTCCCGGCCTTTACGAACTGCCCGTCCGCCCGCTTCGCGCCAAGCCTCTTGGACTCGGAATCACGTCCGTTCTTGGTGGAACCAACTCCCTTTTTATGGGCAAAAAACTGAAGGTTCATATTAAACATCGCTCTATACCTCCTGAAAGCTTACGGCCATATATTCTGTGCCATATCCCTGCAAAATCCCCTCTAGGCCCAACACCAGGGCATCCATCAAAAGCTGCGCGTCATGGCGCGCCGGCTGATGGAAACGCAGGGCAATCCGCCCATCCTCTTCACTCGCGTCCACAGCGGCCTTCTCTTTCGTGAGGCGCTCCACTGCGTTCACGGTATTGATCACAAGCGTCGAAACGCCCGCGCATACGATGTCTTTTCCCCTGTCCGCGTAGCCTGCATGTCCTTTGCAGTCAAAGCCAAGATACTGGCCGTCCTGATTTTTCAATATAGTTACCTGAATCATATGCGATTCGCTTAAGCGTTGATCTTTTCAATCTTCACCTGAGTGAACGACTGCCTGTGTCCCTGCTTTTTGTGATAGCCGGTCTTCCTCTTGTACTTGTAAACGATAATCTTCTTGCCCCTGCCCTCTTTTACGACAGATGCGTCCACAGTTGCGTTCGCCACTGCGTCACCAAGCTTCAGCCCATTGTCAGACACTGCGATGACCTGGTCAAACGTAACCTTCTCCCCGGCTTCTACGCCAAGCTTTTCAATGGTAATGATATCGCCTTCCGATACTTTGTACTGCTTACCGCCTGTTGCTATAATTGCGTACATATGGCACCTCCTATTTATCATTACTCGCCAGTTGCGGCGCTGCGTCTTTGCAGACTTAAGCCTCACTGCGCGGCATACCCATATATCATAAAAGATCAGCCTTGGTTTGTCAAGGAATTTTTCAGCCGCCCATATAAAAACCTTTATACCATTCCGCAAACCTCCTAAGCCCGTCCCGTAAATCTGTTTTCGGGCAAAATCCAAAATCCTCCGCCAGCGACGACGTGTCTGCATACGTCACCGGCACATCCCCCGGCTGCATGGGGGCCAGCTCTTTGTGCGCCTCGAAATCAAACTCTTTCGGAAGGACGTTTGCCCGAACCAGCTCCTGCTGCAAAATGTCCACAAAATCCAATAAGCTCTCTGGCTGGCTGTTCCCGATATTATAGATGGCGTATGGGGGGATAGGAAGGCCGTCCGCGCCGTCTTCCTTTTTTGGAGCCGCCTGCATCACGCGCTTTATGCCCTCAACGATGTCGTCCACATACGTAAAGTCCCTTCTGCAGTCCCCATAATTGAACATCCGAATCCGCCCTCCGGCCCTAAGCTGATCCGTGAACCCAAAATAGGCCATGTCCGGCCTCCCGGCCGGCCCATACACCGTAAAGAACCGAAGCCCGGTGGACGGTATGTTGTACAGCTTGCTGTAAGCGTGCGCCAAAAGCTCATTCGATTTCTTTGTCGCCGCATACAAGGACACCGGGCGGTCCACTTGATCCTCCGTAGAATACGGAACCTTCTGATTCACCCCATATACCGAGGAGGACGACGCATACACCAAATGCTCCACTCCCGTCCCGCCGTCATACGAATGGCGGCACGCCTCAAGGATATTGTAAAACCCAATCAGATTCGACTCAATATACGCGTCCGGGTTTTCAATGGAATAGCGCACGCCGGCCTGAGCCGCCAGGTTTACGACGACAGCCGGCTTATAAAGGCGAAACGCCTCCCCGACCAGGGACTTGTCCGCGATTGAGCCATGCATAAAAACCCATTTGCTTTCTGCATGGCTTAAGGCGCATTTCTCAATCTCCTTTAGCCGATATTCCTTTAAGCTGACGTCGTAATAATCGTTCAGATTGTCAATGCCTATGATTTGAGCCGGAGAAACGGCGCGCAAAAGCTCCATCGCCAGATTCGCGCCTATGAATCCCGCCGCGCCCGTAATCAGTATCGTTTGATTCTGCAATGTAACATTTTTTTCTTTCATTCACTTCACGCTCCTATCGACAACATACGCCCTGTTCCATTTTCCGTCACCTCTGAAGAAAAGAAAACGCCTTGGCAAGCCTTCCAAAATTCCACGCTTTCTGATACAGATAAGCAAGCGCAAATGACAAAAGAAACGTAAGAGCAACGGCCAACACAATGCTCACAATTTCATTCTTTGGAAACGGAACACAGCAAAACAGCGTTTCATACACCCATGTGTGAAACAAATAAATGTAAAATGTATGCCCCGATAAAAAACTAAGTTCCCTCTTTACCTTCATTCTGGAGAACAGCCGAAACATACAAATGGAATAAACCGCAACCGCAGGGGAAAAGAAATTAATATACGCCTGGAATAAATAGTAGTGCATACCCTGCATTCTGGCCCAAAATGCCAGGCATGCCATCAGCAGCATAACAATGCACAAAATACCCCCCCCCGATTTACAATCCCTCTTTTTTTCCTCCTCATAAATGACATTTCCCATGATAAAATATGACAGAAAAGAAAACACAACCCCCATGTCATAAGCAAGCCTAAACCAAGAGGACGCCGCCGAAATAACAGACCACAGCAACAGCAGATACCCCATTTTTTTAAATACGCTCTCTTTTACAGACTCCTTTATGCGAATCACAACCGGGGTCAGCAAATAGAGGCCCGCCAACATATATAAATACCATAAGTTATAGTAGCTTCCTGTCACTATTTTTTTCACCGGAGCTAAATAGGAGCGTCCCATCAGCATGGCGCTTATTTCATCATAGATAAAAAACACGGCCATCAGCACAGCCGCCGGCAGGAAAATCCGAAAAGCCGTTTTCTTATAAAATCCGACAAAATCCCGATTCTTTGGATTGCTTAAAAGAAATGCCCCAGACAACATTACAAACGTCGGAACAGAAAACCTCGTAATGATGTTCAGGATGCTTTCTATATAATAATAAATGTGATCAGAAGGGGCATACGCCCGCTTTTCAAAATACTGGTAATTGATATGTATCGTAATTACAGCGATTGTTGAGCAAATCCGCAGCAAATCATAATTATTTTCTCTCGTCCGTCCATAACGGCCACTCATGAAACTCCCTCCCCGCCAAACCCTTCTTTATTCTTTCTAATCTATATTTTCTTTCACTGCTTTTGCCGGATTGCCCGCTATCAAACTATGCTTTTGCTTAAACTCCCCATGCACAACGCTTCCATATGAAACAATGTTGCCATCGCTTACGCTGCTTCCATTTAGCATGACGGATTCTGCCGCCAGCCAAACATGGGAGCCTATTGAGATGCGTTTTCCACTCTCTCCCTTGATTTTAGGAGTTCCCGATATCACTTCATGCCCGTTCCCATCCAAAAGGGAGCAGTTCCATCCCAATAAGACCTGATCCCCAATCTCTATTCCATTGCTGCAATTCAAAAGAAGGTTTGCATTGCTAAAAAAATGATCTCCAATTTCTATTTTTCCATGATCCACAACAATTGCAAATCCTCCACAGACGGCCGCTTTTCCTTTGAAGCGAATCTGCCCTCCATTCAGATGCAGCAGGCTTTTTCCTCCTTTATAAAAAGATCCTTTGCTCAATCCGAAACGAATCATGCCGGTTTTGACTTGATCCGCGTCAATCCTGATGTCCGTTCGATCAAACTCTTCTATTCTGACGTGATAAGCAACGCATATCGGAAAACGAATTGCTGTCTTGAATGGCAAATATTTAAAATTGACATATGCTGTCTTTGGCACGCTCAATGCAGCCATCCCTATTTTTTCTACGATCTTCCTCAATCTCATAGCCGCCTCCTAATCAGCGTCTTTACTCTCCCCCATACAGCAGCCGCAAGCTCTGACACATATTGATTTTTCAAGATCAGCATTCCAAATAAATACAAGATGAGATTCAGAAAAATCAATACAGGCACATAAATCAACAATGGCAGCGTCATAAAAAATGACTTTGCAGTCACAGCAACGCCATACATAAACGCCGCGCTTACAGACGCCTGCCAAAATGTTTTGCGGAATGTCAGCTTTTCCCTCAAGTCTTTTACAAAATGCATCGACAAAAGCAAAACCATGAACTCCGCCATCACCGTTGTAATGGCGGCTCCATTTTGCGCAAATCTCGGAATAAAGTAAAAATTCAACGCGATATTTGCCGCCGCGCTAACCAGCGTTGCGCTTATCATCAGGCCCTCTCTTCTTTGAGTCACTAAAACCCCATTCACGATTACATTTGACAAAATGGACGCTACGACCGCGAACGCTAAAATCGCAACGGTATTGACTGCACCTTGATAGCACTCCCCTCCAATCAGCCACACTAGCTCCGCCTTCAATTCCGCCACTCCCACTGCCAGAGGAATCGACAGTAAAACAGCCCAGTTTACTATCTTATTCAATAGGCCAAAATACTTCTCCTCATCTTTCCCCAAATAATAGGCCAATCTGGGAATGACGACCGCCGTTGCCGCATTCACCAGCTTTTTTACGACCATATAGATCTTTGTAGCCATACTGTACAGCCCGACCGCCCTGTCATTGCTTAGAACGCCCAATAAAGTCACGTCGGAATTCAAGTATATGGTGGTGGCAATATTATGGACGAAAAATATCATGACGGGACGCCAATGCCGTTTCCAATGATTGTGAATCCGAAACTGAACGCTCACGTATTTCCTTGCGACAAAATAATTGATAAAATGCGGCATGGAAACAGAAAGCGCGCTGATTATGACGTATTTATAAAAATCTTCCTCTGTCCTTACAAACAGAAACAAGAAGACGAAAGACGCGGCCTGCGTCAACACAGAACGCATTGTAATATACAGGTAATCTTCGTATACAGAAAAAATCCAGTCAATTCCAAATGGCAACGCAATCACCGAGACGCTCTGTATCCAAATCACCGCCTTGTATGGCACCAGATAAGAAGAAGCGATCAGCCAGCCATATAAAATCCCTATAGATGCAAGCATGGCAATCAAATTCAGGCTGTACAGCTGACTTACAAGGTCATTCATTTTCTGCTTATCGTCACGGATTTTTCCGCCCTCCCTAATCGCATATGTATTTACAACCAGCGAGGCGGCCAATGAAAAATAACCAATCAATGAATTCCCAAAATCAAATCTCCCTATATCCTCCACCTTTAAGACTCTCGCTATATAGGGAAACGTTATTACGGGAAAGACGGCATTTAATAAAATCCGCGTTACATTCAGCGCGACATTCCGTTTGATTGACTTTTCGCTTCGTTCTCTCATTTTCTAAAACCCTGCTTATTATTCATGAAGCGCTGAGCCCCATATATAGTTCTTTTCAAATAATACTTGAACCACATCTTCCATATGGTCAACATAAAGATACCGATAAAATGAAAAGATGCAGCTCATACACACAAGGCCCATAAGCCCTAAGGGTATCAGCCTGTGCTTTCTGCTCTCACAGTGATAAGAAAGCAAATTTCCCATTATGCTATAATTTGCAATCATTACCAAGCGGTACAGCCTCATAAACTCTAACGCAAATAAAGAAAATGGAATGATGCATATGCTCAAAATATTAATTTTCAACAATAATCTTGAGACGCTCAAGTCCTTTTTCTCGGTTCCTGTTCGCTTCATATATAGGCAATACAAAAAACAAATTGTGAGATTAAGCACATACGACATAACTAACCCAAAGAAAGAAGCCCCGCTTATCCCATTGCTCATTTTAACATATCGAAAAAGCTGCTTCACTAAAAACGGGAACGTATTTCGTATATAATCCAATATCCCTGTCTGCATCATCGCAAAAAATACAAGCATCCCTAAAACGAGGCAGGAAATGCTTTTCACAGAAAGATAGCTCATTAAAAATGCCAAAAAGAAAAAGGCAGAATAATGTATGGATCCGGCGGCCAGTATGCAAGCGACATACTTGACAATATTTTTCCGTGAAAACTCCAATAAATATTCTAATGCATTTAATGCGATCATGGTAGCCATCATTGTCCTGATCTGAACGATATCCAAAAACAACGGATAGATGGCATACAGCAGCAAAACCATCGTCGGCCTTTTGCACCATCGAAAAACAAACCTTGTAAACAAAAGCATCGCTGATAAATAGAACAGCTTCAGAAAGAGGTCAAAGCCAATCTGCAGCTTAGTCATCAAATATATTAGAATTTGCATGCCAATTTCTGATTTTTCATGAAATCTTCCATCCAATATATCATTATACAGCCTTAAGTAATTTTCCTTATCTGGATTCTCAATGTTAAACAGCATGAACGAGAGCAGAATTAGAAAAAGTGCATAATATAAAGCCTTTTTGTCACGGTTATGAAACATCATCCATAAAATGACGAAAGAAATAACTCCGAAAACGAAAAAATTCAATGAAAGGGAAGTATGGGGGGCATTCTTGAAAGT
>CANTEO010000033.1 GCA_947652855.1 uncultured Roseburia sp.
TCCTTGAAAACAAACGCGTTTCATGTATAATAAGGAACGAATGCTTTTTTATCCGATCGGGAAAGCCCCCTCGGGAAGAAAATGAAAGAAACAGAGGTGTTATCATGATAAGCGCAAACAACATTACGTTACGGCTTGGAAAAAAAGCCTTATTTGAAGAAGTCAACATCAAATTTTCGGAAGGCAACTGCTATGGCTTAATTGGCGCGAACGGAGCCGGGAAATCCACGTTCCTTAAAATTTTATCCGGCCAATTGGAGCCGACGGGCGGCAACGTCGCCATCACGCCCGGGCAGCGCCTGTCCTTCCTGCAGCAGGATCATTTCAAATACGACGAATTTACCGTTTTGGAGACGACCATCATGGGGAACCGGCGGCTATATGACATCATGAAAGAAAAAGACGCCATCTACATGAAGGAAGATTTTACGGATGAAGACGGCATCCGCGCAAGCGAGCTGGAGGCGGAGTTTGCGGACATGGACGGCTGGAACGCGGAAAGCGACGCGGCCATGCTCCTAAACGGCCTCGGCATCCCCACCGAACGCCATGAGACGGCCATGAAAGAGCTGCCAGGCTCCTTAAAAGTAAAAGTCCTCCTGGCGCAGGCCCTGTTTGGGAACCCGGACATCCTGCTTTTAGACGAGCCGACCAACCACCTGGACCTGGACGCGATCGCCTGGCTGGAGGAATTCTTAATCAACTTTGAGAACACCGTCATCGTCGTCTCCCATGACCGCTATTTCCTGAACAAGGTCTGCACCAACATTGCGGACATCGACTATGGCAAGATTCAGCTCTACGCCGGAAACTACGATTTCTGGTATGAGTCCAGCCAGCTTCTAATCAAGCAGATGAAAGAAGCCAACAAGAAAAAAGAAGAGAAAATCAAAGAGCTGCAAGAGTTCATCTCCCGCTTTTCCGCAAATGCCTCCAAGTCCAAGCAGGCGACCTCCAGGAAACGCGCGCTTGAGAAAATCCAGCTTGAGGAGATCCGCCCTTCCAGCCGGAAATACCCATACATTGACTTCCGGCCCTCCCGTGAAATCGGCAATGAGGTCCTTACCGTGGAAAACATCAGCAAAACGATTGACGGCGTCAAGGTTTTGGACGACATCTCCTTTGTTTTGGGCCATGACGACAAAGTGGCGTTCGTCGGGGGAAATGAGCTTGCCAAGACGACGTTCTTTAAGATTGTCACCGGGGAGATGGAGCCGGATGAGGGCAGCTATAAATGGGGCGTGACGACCTCGCAGTCATACTTTCCAAAGGACAACACCAAGATCTTTGACACGGACTTAATTATCGTGGACTGGCTGACGCAGTTTTCCGAAATCAAGGACGCGACGTATGTGCGCGGGTTTTTGGGACGGATGCTGTTCGCCGGAGAAGACGGAGTAAAGAAAATGCGGGTGCTTTCCGGCGGAGAGAAAGTCCGCGTGCTGCTCTCCCGCATGATGATCGAGGCGTCCAACATCCTGATCCTGGATGAGCCGACCGACCATCTTGACATGGAGTCCATCACCGCGTTAAACAACGGGCTGATGAAGTTTCCGGGCGTCATCCTGTTCGCCTCCCGCGACCATCAGGTTGTGGAGACGACGGCAAACCGCATTATCGAGTTTTTGCCAAACGGGTCTATGATTGACAAAATCACGACCTACGACGAATATCTGGCAAGCGACGAAATGGCAAGGAAACGCTCTGTCTATTCCATGTCAAAAGAGGAAGAGGACGACAACTGACGCCATCCATTTGGGACAATTTCTTTTTCAGGCACATCCTAACATGGCCCGGCATTAAAAAAAATGCCGGGCCATGCAATCTTATGCAGACATCTTTCACTGCGTGTCAAACGCTCTTTTCAAACCGTCTTAATTTCCAAAAATACAACGCCCCGGCCAGATCCGCAAGGCCCCATCCAATCGGGATTGAAATCCAAATCCCCTGTATGCCGACAGCCGGAATGGCTGACAGCGCATAAGACAGGCCAACGCGCGTGCCAAGGGAAATCACCGTCAGCGCTACCGACGCCATTGGCCTTCCCGTGGCCCGATAAAGGCCATAGAACAAAAACAGGCACCCGATCCCACAGTAGAAGGGGCCAATCATATGCAGATAGCGCACCCCATAAGCCACAATGGCCGTCTCGCCCGGATCAATAAAAATCATCATCAAAGGCTTCGCCAAAAGCCAAAACAGCAATGACGCAAAGAGGCAGTACGAAATGCTTGTAAGGAACGCAAAGCGGATCCCCTGGGAAATCCGCTCTGTTTTTTTCGCCCCCACATTTTGGGCGAGAAAAGTGGAAAACGCGTTTGCGTATTCCTGCGCCGGCATATAGGTAAACGCATCGATCTTCACCGCCGCCGCAAACGCCGCCATAACGGCCGTGCCAAAGCTGTTCACCAGGCCCTGCACCATCAGGATCCCAAAATTCATTACGGACTGCTGTAAGCACGTAAGGAAAGAATGGCTTGCAACCTCCTCAAGGCTCGCCCTGCGGATCTTAAAATGGCGGAACGCATCCCGCATCTGCTTGCTCCTCAAAAAGGCATACGCCAAAATCCCAATCCCGGACGCGTATTGCGAAAGCGCCGTCGCAGCCGCGGCCCCGGCGGCCCCCAAGCCAAAGCGCGCCACGAACAATAAATCCAGGCCAATGTTCAACCCTGTGGAAACGCCGAGAAACGCCAGCGGAACCACCGAATTGCCAAGAGCCTTCAAATACGCGCCAAAAAAATTATAGAGCGCAATGGCCGGAATCCCCCAAAAGACATAGATCAAATAGCTTCGCGTCATTTCTGATATCTCTTTGGGAATGTTCATAAAACGCACCAGCGCGTCCACGCCAAGCAAGGAGGCAGCCGTCAGCAGCGCCGCGACGGCTGCCGTCAGCAGAAACGAAGCGCAGATCCCGTCCTTTAAGCGCTCCTCATCCCGTTTTCCAAAACAAATGGAGCATACCGTTCCGCTTCCCATGCACAGGCCAAGCAGCGCCGACGTTAAGCACGTCATCAGCGCAAAGGAGGCCCCTACCGCCGCCAGCGCGCCAGAGCCAGCATAACGGCCCACCACCCATGTATCCACGACGTGATATCCCTGCTGCAGCAGGTTCCCAAGAATCATCGGCAGCGCAAAGCGCAGCATCGTCTGAAACACGGGGCCTTCTGTTAAATCTCTCTGACCCATCGCGCTCTCCCTCACCTATTCTGCCCGGCCTCATCCTCCGGGTAAGCCCTGTCCTTCCAATACCACCATTTCAGTTTTTTCGGATCATGCCGCTCATGCTCTGCGTAATACACCGCGCAGCGGTAAACGTACAGGACGCACCGATCCTCCTGAAACCCTTTTTTCAGGCAGTCCATGTCATACAGCGCCTCTGGATCCTTCCCTTTTAAATCGGCAATGCAGCGTATCCCAAGATTCATCAGATGACGCTCCATTTTCGCGCCCACGCCTGGAATCCGCTTTAAATCGCCAGAATGCGGCTCCATCGCAATCCCCTCCTTTCAAAAAACATACTATAATAGAACGATACTGAAAACCGCCTTAAAATCTGCATTCCGCTCTTGATTTCTAAAAATCCGCGCGTTACAATCAGCTTAACAAAAAACATGGAAAAGCGAGGCGAGATCATGAAACAGATTTTCATCAAAGCAAGAGACGGCTACCGGCTGGATGTCCATATCTTTCAAGCGGAGCATGAAACGGCCGTGGTGCAGCTCATCCATGGCATGGAAGAGCATCAAAAACGCTATGAGCCGTTTATTGCGCACCTGAATGCGCACGGATTCTCTGTCGTAAGCTCCGATTTAAGGGGACATGGCAGACATGCCGCAGATCTGGGCTTTTTTAAAGAAAAAGGCGGCTATGCAGAGCTGATCGCAGATCAAAGGAGGATCGCCGGTCACATCAAAAAATGGTTTCCAAACGTCCCCCTGTACCTATTCGCCCATTCGATGGGAACCATCATCTCCCGCGTGCTCCTTCAGGAGTCATCCGGCGACTATGAAAAAGCCGTGCTTTCGGGAGCCCCCAATTTCCAATGCGGCGCATACGCCGGCATCCTCCTTGCCGACGCCATGACAGTTTTCCGCGGGCCAAAATACAAGTCAAAGCTGCTCTCTTCCTTAAGCACTGGCGCATTCAACAAACGCATAGAACGCCCCAAGACGGGCTGCGACTGGATTTGCGCCAACGAAGAAACGGTTGCCGCATACCGAAAAGACCCGCTCTGCGGCATCGGGTTCACTTGCTCGGCCTACAGCGACTTATTCCGCCTTATGGTTCGGATGCGCCAGACAAAGCGCTGCCGCCATGTGAACCAGAATCTAAAGCTGCTGCTGTTAAGCGGGCAGAACGACCCCTGCACAGGAGGCGCAAAAGGCATCGCCGATTCCTGCCAAGCCCTGCGCAGATCGGGATTTTGCCAGATTCAGTGCGTCAGCTATCCCAATATGAGGCATGAAATCATAGCGGAAAAAGAGCATGCCATCGTCTATCGGGACATCGTGGATTTCTACAAAAACGGATCCGCCAACAGGAACAAAATCCCCCTATTCTGATATATTATAAAAAAGAAACCAGGGGGAATTGAAATGAGCGAAACAGCCGCCGCCTTAAAAAACAACTGCGGCTTCTCCGGCATCCGGCCGATTATGGCAGATCTGCCCTATCCAGAGATTCAGGCAGAATGCCAAAACCCATCGTATGCCGGCTTATTAAGCCAGGACTATTGCGGGGCCGTCTCAGAGATGTCCGCCATCACGCAGTACATCAACAATGAGAACCGCTTATCCTGCACAAACTGCCCGATTGCCAAAACATTGCTTGGCATCGCAATGGCGGAAATGATGCATCTGCAAAAATTAGGGCAATTGATCGTCCTGTGCGGAGGGAGCATTGACTTTACGGCAAAGCTCCCAAATGGAAAGAGCCGTATGTGGACGCCGGAATTCATCAGCATCCCGGAGCACGCGCTAAAAATGCTTGCGGCCGACATTGAGGCGGAAAAAGCCGCCATCCGCCAGTATCAGATGCATATCAAGGCCATCCGCGACGGCAAGATCAACGCCGTTTTGGCACGGATCATCCAAGATGAGGAATATCATATCTACATCCTGCAATGCCTTAAGAAAGAGCTGGCTTAACAGGCAGGCAAGCCTGGCGCGAAGGCCACAGGGCAGACGGGACGCTACGCTCCGTCTGCCAGATATTCTTCCACCTCGCCTGCGTCCTTGCACAAGGCTATGGCTCCCGCCAAAGCCAGCTCCTCTTCACTTCCAAATCCATAGGTGACGCCAACGCAGGGAATGCCGGCCGCCTTTGCCCCTAACACGTCAAATTTGGTGTCCCCCACCAAAACGGCGTCAGACCGGCTTTCACCCGTCTCTTCAAACAGGCGCCTTAGCACCGATTCCTTAGAATTGTCCTTTCCCATCCCTGTGGATCCGTATATTCCGTCGAAATAACGGGCAAGCTCAAAATGCTTTAGAATGCGCACGCAGGCGTTCTCATGCTTGGAAGACGCAAGGTACACCGCATGGCCCCTCTGCTTCAGTCTGCAAATCAGCTCCTTCACCCCAGGGTATACGTCGCACTCAAAGATTCCCTCCTTGTCAAAACGCGCCCTAAATTTCGTGACCGAAGCCTTCGCCTTCTCCTCATCAAAGCCAAACACCGCCTGAAGCTGCTGCTCCAATGGCGGGCCAATAAAGCACAGCAATTTCTCCTGCGGGGGCTGCTCCATCCCCAGGTCGCTTAACAGCGCCCGAAGGCAGCCTGTAATCCCCCTCTCTGAATTGATGATCGTCCCGTCCAAATCAAATATCACTGTCTTCATAATCTCTCCTTTGCTCAAGCGCATCCCTCACGCTCCTCTACCCGCAGTATAGCACAATCAAAAAGCCCTGTCCATCCCGCCGCCATGTCCGCCTTTCTCAATACTGATAGGCCCTCCTCTTGCACGCCAAAAACAGAAAGGACACCGCCACCGCCATGACCTCGGCAGCCACAGTAGAAAGCCAGATTCCGTCAATCCCCAAAAAGAGAGGGAACAGCAGCACAGCCGCGCACTGAAACAAAAGCGTCCGCAAAAAAGAAATTGCCGCCGACGTCAGGCCGTCATTGAGCGCGGTGAAGAAAGAGGAGCAAAAAATCGCAAAGCCGGAAAACAAAAACACATAAGAAAAAATGGAAAACGCGTTAGCCGTGACGCTGAAAAGCTCCGCGTCGTAGCCGACGAACAGATGCGAAAGCGGCCTTGAGAAAATCTGCCCTGACGCAAACATAAAAACGGCGCATACTGCGACTAACGCCATGCTCTTTTTCAAAAGGCCCTTTAGCTCCTCTTTATTGCCCGCCCCATAATGATAGCCGATGATCGGGGCCGCGCCCACGGAATACCCGATATAAATGGCCTGAAAGATCATCCCGACATACATTAGCACGCCATACGCGGCAATGCCGTTTTCTCCGGCGTATTTCATCAGCTGCACATTATAAAGTATGCTGACAAGCGACATGGAAATATTGCTCATCAGCTCAGACGAGCCGTTGACGCAGGCTTTTCCCAATACGCGCCCATCAAAGCCGCATTTCACGAGCTGAAGGCGGCTGCCGTTTTTCCGCCCGAAATAAATCAGCGGGATCATGCCGCCGATGCATTGGCTGACCGCCGTGGCGGCCGCCGCGCCAGGCAGGCCCCAACAGAACGCCGCCGTAAAGAGCGCGTCCATCACAATATTGGCAGAGCCGGCCACGACGGTCACGGCTAAGCCAAATTTGGGCTTTTCCGCAGTTGAAAAGAGGCATTGAAACTCAAACTGAAGGATATAAAACGGAAGAGCCAATAAAATGACGCGCCCATAAATGACGCAGTCCTCCAAAAGCTGCCCATCCGCCCCCATAAACGACGCAAACGGGCGGAGCAGGGCAAAGCCAAGCGCCGAAAGCAGCACGCCGCAGGCAATCGACGTATAGACAATCAGGGAAAACCACTCCCTCGCCTTCTCATCCTTCCCTTCCCCCATCGTCTTCGCGATCAGCGCGCCGCCGCCCGTCCCAAACATAAAGCCGACGCACCCTAAAATCATTAGCAGCGGCATAATGAAGTTTACTGCCGCAAAAGACGTTTTCCCAACGTAATTCGACACGAAAAAGCCGTCCGCCACGCCATAAATGGACGTAAACACCATCATAATGATGGAGGGGGACGTAAAGCGCAAAAGCCGCCGGTACGTAAAATGATCCGAAAGCTGTATCATTCGTCATGCCTCCTTTCTTTCAAGTTCCCTGCCCACTCTTGGAGGGAGGTCAAAAACCGTTCTGTCAATTCAAGGTAGCTTTGCAGATCCTCTTTGCTCCAAGCCGCGAAAATCTCATTCTCAGCTTCTATGATCCGCCCTGCCGTCTGCCCCGCCAGGCTCTTTCCCGCCTCTGTTAAGCAGACTGTCTTCTGTTTTGCGCGGCTCGCCTTAAGATAGGCAATGCCCTCCCCCTCAAGCTTTCGAAGCGAAGAATTGACCGTCTGCTTGCTAAGGCCGCAGCGGCGGCAAATCTCTTTCAGGGGGCAGCTCCCGCCACTGTCGCAGACCGTGTATAAAATCTTTAACGCGCTGTCAGAAAAGCCCATTTGAAACGAGATTTCATGGTAGGCCGCCTCGATTTCCCCCAACAAATACCGGTATCGCTTCATTTCATTCGTATGATGCATTCCCATCCCACGCCTCCTAACATAGTATGAAATCGTACCATAGAATTATAGTACGATTTCATACCAAAGTCAAGAAGCGCATGGCACAGCGAATTTAAGGATACAAATATGAAGACGGCCTGCCCAGGCGGCTGCCCTTTATAAGCCTGCGCGCGGGGATCAGGACAGCCGCCATGGCGACGAATAGATTTAAGCCCATCACAAGCGCCATGGCCTTTGCCCCAACCTGCGCCGTAAAATGCAAAAACTGCGCCACATGGGCCATATAGTAATCCATCGCCCTGCGCAGGATGAGATGATAGATCCCAAACATCAGCAGGTCGGCCAAAAGCCCATATACTAAGCCGGTCTTGACGATCATCCTGTAAAACATGGCGTCCGTAATCCCCATTGCCTGAAGCAGGCCGTACTCCCGCCTGCGCGACAAAATGGAATGGCTCACGCTGTTGACCATGTGCAGAAGGCTGATGACAAACAAAATGGCCGCCATTCCCGTATAGAACATCTGCTGCTGTCGAAGGTATTTCTTCCTTGCCTCAATTGCCAACGTGACGTCTTTTAACGCCGCCTTTGGCACATCACGGAGCGTCTCAAGCAGCGCGCCGCTTATCCTTGCGGCATCCTCCCCGGGACTTGGCGACGCGTCAAGAAAAGAGTAATCCGTTACGCCAAATTCCGTCTCCATCTGCCTGTCCGTAAAGATGAGGCTTTGCATTTGATCCCATCCGCCCACATTTAAAAACTGCATTTCTTTTGACAGTGAACGGCTGACAATCGCCGCGATGCGAAACTCCTTTTCCGTGTACTGCCCTGCCTCCCCCTCAAACCGCAGCGCCTCCTCCGGGCAGCTTCTGTCCCTTGGAACCCTAAGCCTTACCGTGTCCCCAGGATGCTTTCCATAAAAATGATAATTCCCCTGCCCATCCATTAAGGCGACCGCAATCACCTGACCCTCCCGCTCCATCTCCTCCGGGTCAATTTCGCCTTCTAACAAAAAATCCTCAAGCTGCCCGACCATCCCTTCGTCATATCCATAGACGTCATATTTAATGCCCAAAACGCCATCTCCCTTATCCACGCAGATGCCGCCGAAGCGTTCCTGAAAATAGGAATTTGCATTCACCTCGTCAAAGTACTCCCGCCACTCTAAGTCTTCTTTTGAAACAGACAGCTCCCCTAACAGATACTTTGAGGCATAGACCTTAGACAGGCCCCGGATGCCGCGTATCTCCTCTACAGCCGACTCTGGCAGGACGTCCGACAGGCGGCTGGATTTTATAGACACCTTATACGGAAAGCCTAAGCCGTCCTCTGATTTCAAAGCCATCTCGGCATGGATGCTTAGATTTTCCACTAAATAAGTGACGCTTAAGAACAGACAGCCGCCAACTGACAAGGAAAGCAATATCCCCGCCACTTTTCTGCGGTTGGAAAACATGAATTTTCGCGCCAGCACATCCGTAAGGCTGACGTGCCTTAGGCTCTCCAACCTCCGCCTGCCCTTAGCAAACGATAAGTCGCCGCCCATAACCTGCCGGATCTGCCGCTTATTTAGGGAGCGCACCGTCAAAAAAGCGACCAGGGCCAGCGCGGCCGTCAAAAAGAGAAAGCAGGCCCCTGCCGCTCCCCAGGCGACATACATCCGATCCCCTTCCAAAGCCGAGGCCGCGCCTGCGTAAAAGCGCCCCGCTCCCGGATCCGCCCGGCCCGCAAATAAGCCGGCCAAATGCCGATCAAAGAAGCGCAGCAGGCAAAACCCCAACAGGCATCCCAACGGATACCCCAAAAACAGCAGGCTCCACAGCTCCGCCAAAAGCGTCCCGCCAATCGTTTTCCCATCAATGCCAAGCGCCTTAAGGATGCCATATTCCGAAACCCGCTTTGAGACGGAGATTTGGAAAATGCTGTAAATGACGAACAGGCAAAACACGCATAGCAGGCACAGCAGGCCATAATATGCCAGATGATACTCGCTTTGCAGCTTTAACACGAGATACGTGAAATTTCCATGCTCGTCCGTAAGGGCAAACCGCACGATCTCAAAAAGGCTGTCCGGCCGCTCCCCTCCCAGATACTTCACCACCTCGTCATTGGAGCTGACCGCATCCTGCGAGATGCCATACTGCCGTAAAAACGCATCCAGCTGCAAGTAAAGCTTTTTTCCTTCCTCAAACCTAAGGTAGAGATGACGGACGCCCCCGGCCATGTCCGGCCCTTTCCCGACAAATGCCTCCAGTTCATCCGCGCCGGAATCCCATTCCCCTTTCACAATCCCGGTAAGCACATAGTCCTTCCCGCCCAAACGAAGCCGCTCCCCTATGGTTGTGGAATACCCCAGATTGCCCAACGTGTAGGAATCCGCCGCGACCTCATCCGCACTTTTGGGGTACCGCCCTTCCAAAAGGCTGCGGCCCGCCATCTGCAAATAGTCCTCGTCCGCCCAAGCCAGCGTAAGCTGCGCATCTGCCTGCATGACGTCCCATACCGTTTTCTCTCCGCACTGCGCAAGGGCAAATCCGTCCCCGCCCTCCCCGCCAACAGAAGGCTTTTGAAATCCCTGCCCCGCCGGAAAGGAAAAGTGCCAGCTTCCATAAACCTCCTTGCTGTGCTCTAAGTCATTCCTCTGACTGCTGTACATCAAAGAGCTGACGCCAAAAAACAGCGCGGCCGAACACACCACGCTCGCCAAAATCGCAGCCGCCTGGCTTTTATAAAACCGCATATACTGAAACGCCAGCTTCACCATATGCCATCACCGCCCGTTCGGGAGGCCATAGAATCAGGCGCAACGATCCTGCCGTCCTCAATATGAATCAAACGGTCGCAGGCCTGAGCGATCCCCTCATTATGCGTAACCATTAAAATCGTCTGACTGTAGCGTCTGCAGCTTTCCTTCAGCAGCCCAATCACCTCTGCCGTCGTTACGGAGTCCAGGTTCCCGGTCGGCTCATCCGCCAGCAGAATCGCCGGCTTCGTCACCAGCGCCCTTGCGATGGCGGCCCTCTGCTGCTGCCCTCCCGAAAGCTCATGCGGATAGCTTCTCCGTTTTTCCCAAATGCCAAGATCCTTTAACAGGCCTTCGATTTGCCTGCGGCTCATCTGCCTCCCCCTGTCAAACGTAATCGGGAGGGCCACATTGTCAAATACGTTCAGAACCGGCATTAAGCTGTAGTTTTGAAAGACGAAGCCAATGTTCCTTCTCCTAAAAATCGTCAGCTCCTTCCTGCGAAAAGAGCTGACCTCCTTCCCACGGATCCAGATTTCCCCCTCCGTAGGCGCGTCCAATCCCCCTGCCAGATTCAAAAGCGTCGATTTCCCGGAGCCGGACGTCCCTACAATTGCGATAAATTCGCCTTCCTCAACCTTCAGGCAAACATCCCGCAGCGCATCGACCCGGCTTTCCTTCCTGCCATATGCTTTGCTCACATGGCGCAGCCTTAACATCTCCATCTGCATCACCCTTTCTGTTTTGATGCCTATAGCATAACAGGCCCGCCTTACAATTCCCTGACAAAACGGAGCCGCCGCCCTTACAAAATTGTAAGAAAAATAGCTTTTCGCAAAACGGCCTGTCACTTATTGATAAAATACAGGCCGACCAGGCAGATCGCAATTCCAACGGCCTTATTGCACGTAAGGGCCTCCTGATAGTGCAATGCGCCGACGGCAATCAAAGCTATGGAAAGAAACGCGCTCTGCACAATAGACGCCGTGCTGACCGGCCAGCCCGCCTTATAGGCATAAATAAAGCCAAACTCCAAGCCTACCACAGACAGCCCCAAAAGGACAGGGAACGCATTCATTTTTTCATATTCATGGAGCAGGCTTCCGTGCCGGTTCCTTACAAAATACAGCATTGCGGAGCAGGCCGCCCCAACAAGATAGGTTACCGTCAAAGCCGCCATCGCGTCCATCTCCTTTGGGACGGACTTCGCGCATATCTGATAAACGATATTAGAAACAACCACCAACGCAATCGGCCAAAAATAAGACATCCTTCTTTCCTCCTTTGTCCCTTCCTGATAAAAAAGTGGGCAGGCCCACTTCAACTCCCCTATCCCCTCACTCATGAGGGGCATGGACACTTTGCACGCCGAGCACAATTGCGAAGCAATATTTTACCTTCTTGTGCGAGCGCTCATATTATTTTTATCTTATAGGAAAGATACTTTCACGCGTTAGCGTGACAAGGTCATTCCTATCAGATAAAAAACAGCCAGGCGATTTCGCCTGGCTGCCCTATGCTCGGTCTTAAATTATAAACGATTTGCCCCTTTGAATCAAGGGCCTTCGCGCAAAAACGGCTTGAAAGCCAACGCCGCCTCACGCGTCTTATATTCCTTCCCGCACTGTCAAATGCGGCCGTCTCCTTTCCCAAAGCATCAGGGCTGCCCATGCCAAAGCCCCAATGCCGGAAACGAGCATCCCCGCCGTCCTGCCGGGCGCATGGTAGCGGATTTCGACCTGGTGTCTCCCTTCTCCTATTTTCGCGCCTAAAAATGCCGTATTCACCAATTCCTTTTGCACTTCCTCCCCATCTATCCATAGCGTAAATCCTTCGTCATATGGAATGGACGTAATCAAATACCCTTTCTTCTTCACTGTAATTTCCCCGCAGATCCGATTCCCCCTCGTCTGCTTCTGATCCGGCAAAAACGAGGCTTGATACAGCGCGTCTTCCTCCAGCAAAGAAGCGTCCCCCATAAACGCCCTGATATTAGAAATGTCATATTCCCCCGCCCCAAACGTAACGGCGGCCTCTTCCTGACGTTCCCCTGGCGCCATCACATAGGTAAACGTCGTGTTCCCATTATAATAAATATGGCTGTCCGCGCTTAAGTTATTGCGGATGCCCTCGATTTCAATTATCACATCCTTGCCGGCCTTCTGATTCCTAACGTCAAACTGCAGATACCATAACTGCCCCTTTGGCTGGCCTTTCTCATTTTGCAGCGCCAAAGACGTATGGACATCCTTCTTTGACCGAATCCTATAGCCGTCTTTTGCCTGCACCAAGCCGCCGCATTCCACAAAAGACGCCGTCGCCTCTTCTGCCGCGGACACGTTCTGCCGCAGCCGCCCCTCTTGCAAATCGGCCTCTGCGCCGCCCTCCACTGCCGCATAACGCATGAGGGCCGTCTGGCTGTCCGGAAAAGACAGCTTTTGATAAAATTGCGCAGGCATCACCCTGTCTGTGGCATAGATCACCGGAGCCGTATGCTCTTGCGCCCTGACCGTAACGCCTTCCTCCTTCACCGCCAGATATTTCACGCCCATCAGCTTTCGAAACAGCGGATTTTTAGAAGCGGACTGCATCAGGCAATTCCGATACGGCTGCTCCGTCTGAAATGCCTTTTCCCGAAATGTCCGATACCCCTCCTGATAGGCGGAGGAATAGCAAGAGGTGATCCACTGCCTCGTATCCCAAATGCGGTTAATGTTCGACTTACTTTCCTCATGGCTCCCCCTCTGCTCCAATCGGAACAGGCCGCTTTCCTGATCCAACGCGCTTGAAATCTCCTCTCCCCAAGCCTCGTTCGTCACGCTTTCATAAAAATCTGGATCCATCCAGTCCTTTCCCTTGTCATTCAGGCAAAACCCAAAAACAATCAGGCAGCAAAGAGACGGAGCGGCTAAAATGGGCAGAAGCCTCGTCTTTCGGTACAGCAGAAAAGAGGGCGGCATCAGGCTAAGCTCGGCAAAGACAAGCGCATACTCCCTTGTCAGCTCCCCATTTCCCCATGCAAAAAAGGAAACGGCGCACCAAAGGACGGTGCCGGCATAGCTAAGAAGGCTCTTCCAAAAAGACACTTCCCCTTCCCAAACGCCCTTAAGGCAGCGCGCCGCCAGATAGCATAGCACAGGCAGAAATGGAATCAGGGATTTTCCCCTGGCATAGAGGCCCCCGTTTAACAGCCAGGAAAAAAACGGGACTGTTAAAATGACAAGGCAGCCAAGCGAAAGAAGCCGGTCCCTTTTGCCTTTTTGAAACAGGCCCAAAAACAAAACAGTAAGGATCCCCACAGTAAGGCCAATCCCATATCCGCTATACGCAAAACGCGTTTCAGAAAAATCGGGGACAAGCAGCGACTCAAACGCATACTCCGTCGCATTCCCACTCCTGGCAAACAACGCGCAGGCCGTCGGGAGCAGCAAAATCCCACTGGCGCACACGGCAATCCCCATAGGCAGGAAAAACCGCAGCATGGGCCATCGAAAGGCTGTTTTCCGATATCTGCTGACGCCGTAAAGCAACAGGGCCAAAATCCCCGCGACGCTGAAATAAAAGCTTGTCATCACCATGAAAAACACGCCCGCCGCATAAAGCCCTGACTTTCCCTTCTCCCAGTATCGGTCAACGCCAATGAAGGCCATGCATAAAAACGGCATATAATTCACGAACATAATTTGCCGATGGAACTGATACACCATAGGCGCGGCCAAAAGAAACAGCATTGAGGCCGCCAGCCGGATCTCTGCGCAAAAGCCATGACGCTTCAGCCATAAATGCAGCAGCATGACCGACGCGATCAGGCAAAGGATGCTGACTGCCATGACATAATCGCTCATTTTTAGGAAAGGCAGCAGATACGAAGGCAGGATCAAAGGGCTAAGCAGGCCATAATAAGAAAAATGATAAATATTCTGCCCCCCTCCAAGGCTTGCCGAAAATTCCGGGAATAGCTGCCCGGTCTCATAAAACTGCTGCCGAAAATAATCTGGTATTACGCTGTGCTGGCTGCTCCAATCTCCATTTGACGCAAAAATGCCATGCCTGCCCACAAAGCACCAAATGAAAAACAGAGCTGACGCCGCTAAAAAAATATAGGACTTCTTCTTGATTCTCACCTTATGACGCCTCCTTCGCCCTTATCTTTTGTCAGCGGACCCATCTCCCAAACTGTCATTTCGCGCCCGTGCCAAGCATCCGCGCAGCGCTCTGACTCCAAGACGGTTCGGCCTGCTGCGCTATTTATCCTAGCCCCCTTTTCTTACAAAATCCATAAAGCATTTCTTAAGGTTTCTAAAGAAATTCCTATTTTTTCTTAAATATTGTATAATAGGAAGAACGAGAGGAGAGAAAAAAATGACGCAGACTGTGCCGCATATTCTAATTGTAGACGACAACCCTGAAATCCGTGAAATCATTAAAGTGCTTCTGACAGGAGAGGGCTTTCTTGCCACAGAGGCAAAGGACGGGCCAAACGCGCTGAAGGAATTAGAGAGCCGGCAGTTCGACCTGATTATCTTAGACATTATGATGCCTGGGATGAATGGATATGAGACGTGTCAGTCCATCCGTGAAATCAGCAACGCCCCGATTCTGTTCCTTAGCGCCCGCACAACCGACAGCGACAAGCTGCTCGGCTTTTCCAGCGGGGGCGACGACTATCTGGAAAAGCCCTTCTCCTACGCGGAGCTGCTTGGACGCGTGAAGGCCCAAATCCGCCGCTATCAGGTATACCAGGGAAAGGAGCGGCAGCCGTCCTCCGCCAGCTTAGGGCAGGTTTCCTGCCGCGGCCTTACGGTTGACTTGGAGCAGGAGCTTGTCACGTTAGACGGGACGCCAGTTGAATTGACGGGAACGGAATATGAAATGCTAAAGCTGCTCGCCACAAACCGCCGCCAGATCTTTTCTGCAAACCGGCTGTACGAAGCCATCTGGAACGAGCCGTATTACTACGGGGCAAGCAACACCGTCATGGTTCACATCCGAAATTTACGCCAGAAAATAGAGCCGGATCCCAAAAAGCCGGCTTTCATCAAAACGGCATGGGGAAAGGGGTATCACTTTGACTAAATTAACATTCTGGCGCCACGGCGCCGCCCATATCAAAATCCGCACAAAGCTGCTGCTTTTAATCCTGACCGTCGGCGCGCTCTGCATGACCCTCTTCCGCTTTCTCTGGCACAGAAAATGGGACGCATACTACTTCCTGGCGGAACATATCCCCTCCGGCCTTCAGGTGATTCCCATGCCGGACAGCCATTTCTGGGAACATTTAATTGACGAGGCCCAAAAATACGACGTCCCCGAATCGGAAGACGAGAAAGATGCCGTCAAAGCCATTGAGCCGTTCTTCTCTCTGGCGGACAAATACACCAGCATCGCAATCTATGGCCTGGAAGACGGATTATACCGGACAAGCTGTTTTCCAGAAGCCATGCTTTGGAGCGAGCCGTTCAACACCTTCTTCCAGATGACATACCGTTGGATCGACGAGGACGTAAACCAAAACTATGAACGGGCGGTTAAATTCAAAAACGGCTACGCCTCCGTCATGGTTTCCTTTTACCACAGCTCCTTCTTCCTTGTTCCGTATGCCGTATTCTGCCTGTTCCTCTGCGTCGCCCTCTTTCTGTCCGTCATCCTGTTTTTTGTTGGAAAAAAGCTAAAAGCCGTCGTCCGCTTAAAAGACAGCATCCTTAAAATGTCCGCCGGGGACTTAACCGCTGCAGTCCCCCGTGCCGGGCATGATGAGATCGGCGTCTTAGCCCTCGAGCTTGACGGGCTGCGCGCCGCCCTTCGGGAAAACCTGCTGCACGAGCAGGAAATGCACAAATCCAACCAGGAGCTGATCGCCGCGCTTTCTCACGACCTCCGCACGCCGCTTACAATATTAAAAGGTTATTTGGAGATTGTGCGCCTGAACCGAAGCCCCGCCTTACAGACAGACTATATCAGCCGCTGCTTAAAAAAAGCAGAAGACATTCAGGAAATGACCGACCGGATGTTTGAATACGCCCTGGTCTTTGAAGAAAACGGGCCTTCTGCAGACAGCCTGCGCCTGCTTGACGTCCCTCTGGCCTTTTTTCTAGAGACTTTAAAAGAACACGCCGACTTTCTAAGCCTGGCTGGCTTTGAGGCTAAGCTCTGCTTTCCGGATCCCAACGACGTCCCGACGGCCGCGGCTATTGCGGACGCTTCCATGCTGAAGCGAATTTTTAACAATCTGTTCTCCAACATCCTCAAATACGCCAATAAAAAAGAAACCGTCCTGATTACGGCTTCTGTAAGCCAAACGCTTTTTATCTCTCTGAAAAACAAGCTGAAGACGGAGCAGGACGAAATAGAAAGCACCAAAATAGGGCTTAAGAGCGTCCGAAAAATGATGGAGCGGATGGATGGGACGCTTTCGGTTACGATAGAAGGCGATTTTTTTGAGGCCGGCCTGCACTTCCCGCTTTCGTCCAAGGATTGACGAAAACGCGGGCCATCCTTATGGAACGCCTGCCCGCGCGTTCTTTAAAAAGACGGAAAAGCAGCTCCCCGCCCCATATACAGACTTCACCGTCAAAAATCCCCTCTCCTTCTCCAAAATCAAGTTGGAAAGATACAGCCCGATCCCGCAGCCTTCCGCCTGCCTCGCTGCGCGCCCCCTGTAAAAGCGCTGAAAAATCTGCGTCAGCTCTTCTTTCGGAATGCCCGGCCCATGGTCGACAAAGCGGATCTCCGTATACATCTCATACGGATGAGCCGAAATCTGCACCGCCCCTCCCTCTGCCGAATATTTCACGGCATTTTCCAGCAGATTCACAAACACCTCGGCTGTCCATTTCCGATTGTGGCGCAGAATGCGCTCTGAAAACGGCA
Source organism: uncultured Roseburia sp. (assembly GCA_947652855.1). Lineage (GTDB taxonomy): Bacteria > Bacillota > Clostridia > Lachnospirales > Lachnospiraceae > Roseburia_B. The sequence goes on from CANTEO010000033.1 coordinate 17,313, forward strand.
ATAAGGAAATCTCAATCCCTTTTTTCTCGGCCTTTCCGTAAACCGCGTCCACTGCGTCTAAAATCGTTTCCTTCACGGGAAGATCCTTCACCTCAAAAACGATGGCGTTCTGCTCCAGCTTCACCATTTTTGAAAGGGATCCGATCATCCAGTCCAGCTTTTCAATCTGCTTTTGGATTTTGCGGGAAAGCTCCTGCTTTTTTTCGCCCTCCGCTTCCTGGCTGGTTAAAAGCTCCGTATAAATAGAAAGATTCGCCAACGGCGTCTTAAGCTGATGCGAAATATGAGAGATTAGGCGCTTAACCTGCTCTTTTTCCTCCTCTGCATTTTCTGCCTGACGCTCCAAAACCTCCTTGATCCTGGCCATTTTGCTGACGAACGCAGAATATTCCCCCTCTTTTAATTCAGAGTCCGTAATTTCCTCCCGATCAAGCACGCAGTCTAAGAGCCGGTCAATGGAGCGGTACGCCTTTCTCTCCCGGTACAGGCCATGGCACAAAACGGCGCATAAAAGCGCGGCAAGCAGCAGATTCAACGCCATCTCATTCTTCCCTCCAAAGATATCCCATCCCATGCACCGTCTTGATGCGCTTTGGGAAAGACGCGTCCTCCTCTACCTTCGCCCGGAGCCTTCGGATATTGACAGAAAGCGTGTTCGGATCTACGTATTTCCCATCCTTGTCCCAAATATGGCTTAAAATCTGCTCTTTTGACAGCACATGATTTTTATTTTCCATCAGATAAAGCAAAAGCCTGTACTCTAAGCGGCTTAAGGAGATCTCATCGCCGTTCCTGTAAGCCTTTCCGGCAATTTGATCCACTGTAAGATCCCCGGACGCAATCTGCTCCTGCCTCTCCCTGCCGTTTAGCAGACGCTTCATCCTCGCCTTTAACACGCCCAAAGAAAAGGGCTTCGACAAAAAATCGTCCACCCCAAGCTCCAGAGCCAAAATCTCATCCATCTCTGTATCACGGGCCGTCAGCATCAAAATCGGAACCGAGCAAAACGGACGGACTTCCCTGCACAATTCAAAGCCCGTCCCATCCGGGAGGTTGCAGTCCAAGAGGATGACATCATAGATTCCTTTTCGGATTTCCGCAATCCCCTGCCGTTTCGTCTCTGCCCAAGCCACTTCATGCCCATCGCCCGCAAAGGAAAAATGAAGGCCCTCCCTTAAGTCGGCGTCGTCTTCAATCAGCAATAATCTCATCTGTCCCCCTCGTTCCCTATCCACTACTCGGCTTTGGCCTCCTTGCAGCTCTTTGAAATATCTTATCAGCTTTGCAAACGTCATATAAAACATAGCGGCCATTTCACATGGAACGCAAGGGTTTAAGCCTTATCTTCAAAACTGCTTAGCTTCGCGGCCTGATCCGCCGCCAGGCAGGCGTCTATGATCTCCTGAATGTCCCCGTCCATGATTTTATCCAATTTATAGAGCGTCAGGCCAATCCTGTGATCTGTCACGCGCCCCTGCGGAAAATTGTAGGTGCGGATTTTCTCTGACCGGTCCCCTGTGCCAATCTGGCTCCTTCTGGCCTCCGCCTCCGCGTCATGCGCCTTCTGGCATTCCATGTCATAAAGCTTCGCGCGCAGGAGCGCAAATGCCTTCGCCTTATTTTGAAGCTGCGACTTTTCCGTTTGGCTGTATACGACGATTCCCGTCGGGTAATGCGTCAGGCGGACCGCGGAGTCCGTCGTGTTGACGCACTGGCCGCCATTCCCTGAAGCGCGCATTACGTCGATCCGAATGTCCTTGTCGTCAATCTCCACTTCCACCTCTTCCGCCTCCGGCATCACCGCCACGCTGATCGTGGATGTATGGATGCGCCCGCCGGACTCCGTTTCCGGCACACGCTGCACGCGATGCACGCCAGACTCGTATTTCATCGCAGAATACACGCCCTGCCCGCTTACCATGAAGCTAACGTTCTTCATGCCGCCAATCCCAATCTCCTCACATTCCACCGTCTCCACCTTCCAGCGCCTGCCCTCCGCGTAATGCACATACATCCGGTAAATCTCAGCCGCGAACAGCGCGGCCTCGTCCCCGCCCGCGCCTGCGCGGATTTCCACAATGACGTTCTTCTCATCATTCGGGTCTTTTGGAAGGAGCAGGATCTTTAACGTTTCCTCCAGGCCCTCCACCTTCGCCTTAGACGCGTTCAGCTCCTCTTTTGCAAGCTCCCGCATCTCCTCGTCGCTCTCCTCATCCAAAAGCATCAAGGATTCCTCTATGTTCTGCTGATTCTGCTTATATTCCCTGTACGCCTCGACAATCGGCGTCAAGTCGCTCTGCTCCTTCATCAGCCTGCGGAACCGTTCTGTGTCCGAAGCCACGTCAGGCTCGCTTAGCTGATTTAACACCTCTTCCAAACGCAATGCAATATCCTCTAATTTATCAAACATTCTTCTTTCCTTTCCTATCTTCTCACTCAGCCGCCGCGCGCCCAACCGCCACCCGGTCAAGGCCCGCCAGGTCTTTTATGATCGCTGTTTCCCGATAGCCATGCCCACAGAGCAGGGCGGACACATCCTTTCCCTGCTCACTGCCGATCTCAAGCAGCAAAAAGCCGCCCTTTCGCAGATAGCCCCTCGCGTCACGAATCATATTCCTATAAAACGAAAGCCCGTCCTCACTGCCGTCCAACGCAAGGACAGGCTCATGATCCCGCACTTCCGGCATTAAACGCAAAATTTCACCCGTAGGGATATAAGGCGGATTAGAGACAATCATGTCAAAAGTCCCTGTAATGGCGCGAAACAAATCGCTCTCCACAAACGCAACGTCCGCCTGATTCAATTTCGCATTTTTTTGCGCCATCCTAAGCGCGCGCCCCGACTTGTCAGACGCCTTTATGGATATCCCAGGAACGCTCTTTTTCAAGCTTATGGCAATGCAGCCGGAGCCAGTGCATAAATCCAGCACATCCATCCCGGGCGCAATCCTCTTTATCGCCTCTTCCACCAAAATCTCCGTGTCCTGCCTGGGAATCAGCACATCCCGGCTCACTAGGAAACGAAGCCCCATAAACTCCTGCTCCCCGGTGATGTGCTGCAATGGGACACGGCGCGCCCGCTCCTTTAGAGACGCTTCATAGGAAAGACGCTGGCTGTCTGGCATCTCTTCGCGCATTTTTAAATAATACGCTGTCCGGTCTATGCCGCATACAAAAGAAAGCAAAAGCCACGCATCCGTCTCCGCTTCTAAAATCCCGCTCCCTTTCAAAAATGCCGTCCCCTCTTTTAACGCCTGCGCATATGTCATCCCATCCGCTCCTTCAAATGCCCTCTCCAGTCAAACACCGCCTCCACGGCTGCAATCCCCACCTCAATCATATCGTCCTTCGGCTCCCTTGTCGTGAGCCTCTGAAGCAAAAGCCCAGGGGCGCTGAAGGCGTTCACCAAAACATTGTCGCTCCTTCCGGCCAGCCGGATGAACTCATAGGAAATCCCTGCAATGACAGGAATCAAAACCAGGCGAAGCAAAAAACGCAAAACAGGAGAAGGAACCTGAATCAGCAGAAAAAGCAAAATGCTGATCAGCATTACGACAAGCAAGAAGCTTGTGCCGCAGCGTTTATGCAGCCTTGAGCTTTTACGCACGTTCTCCACGTTCAGCTCCATGCCATGCTCAATGCAGTTGATGCACTTATGCTCAGCGCCATGGTACATATAGACGCGCTTAATGTCTGGCATAAGGGAAATTGCAGAGACATATCCCACAAAAATCAGAAGCCGAAACAGCCCTTCCAACAGCGTGACTGCCCATTGCGCCGGGATCACTTTCTGAAACAGCAAGGAGAGGCCATAGGGCAGCGCTATGAAAATGGCGATTGCAAGCGCAATCGAGGCGGCCACGGTAAGGCCCATAGAAAAATCTCCCGATTTCCCCTGCGCCTCCTCTTCTTCAAAAAACGAGGCGGAATAGCTAAGCGCCCGCAATCCCAACGTCAGCGACTCCACAAACTGAAACACGCCCCTTAAAAACGGAAGCTTTTTCATGCTCCGGTTTTTATCAGAGCCAGGACACTTTGAAACGTCCACCACAATTTCCTGATCCTGCTTTCGCACAGCTACGGCATAGACATCCTCATTTTTCATCATAATCCCTTCCATGACTGCCTGCCCGCCAATCTTTGTCTCTTTCATTTTCTTCTTCTCCATACATTGCCTGTCCTTAAAAAAAGAATCCTGCTTTGCAGGATTCTCTACGATAATTGCGCTTCTGACTTTTCATGCAGCGTATGTTAATTCTGTTCCAGGCCATACCGCTTATTGAACTTGTCAATACGTCCGCGCGCCTGAGCGGCTTTCTGCTGCCCCGTATAGAACGGATGGCATTTGGAGCAGATTTCTACGTGAATCTCTTTTTTCGTAGAGCCTGTCACGAAAGTATTTCCGCAGTTGCACGTTACAGTTGCCTGATAGTAATCCGGATGGATTCCCTCTTTCATGTTTCTCACCTCTCACACTGTTTGCATATTTTAAAACAAAGACCGCTTGTTCACATCCCGATAAACAAATCTTGCATATTATATCATGCCGTCATGCAAAATGCAAGCGTATTCGATATAATTTATGAAAATCCATTTCAAAAATCCTGCCAAACGCCCTGTCACAGCCTGATTTTCTTCACCATCTGAATATATTCCTGATTATTCCTTGTCCTTGAGAACATATTTAGGACCGTCTCCACCGCGTCGTCCGACCTGGAGCCATTGAACGCCTTGCGCATAATGTCCACCGCCTCCTGCTCCTCCTTATTCAACAGCAGATCCTCCCTCCTGGTCCCTGACTTTACAATGTCAATCGCGGGAAAGACGCGCTTCTCCGAAAGCTTGCGGTCCAACACAAGCTCCATATTGCCTGTGCCTTTAAACTCTTCGAAAATGATGTCGTCCATCTTGCTCCCGGTATCTACCAAGGCGGACGCCAAAATCGTAAGGCTCCCCCCTTCCCTCATATTCCTGGCCGCGCCAAAAAACCGCTTCGGCATATGCAAAGCTGCCGGATCCAGGCCGCCGGAAAGCGTCCTTCCGCTTGGCGGCACAGTCAGATTATATGCCCTTGCCAGCCGGGTGATGCTGTCCAAAAGGATCATCACGTCCCTGTGATGCTCCACCAGGCGCTTCCCACGCTCAATCACCATCTCGGAAACCCGCTTATGGTGTTCCGGCAGCTCGTCAAACGTAGAATAAATCACCTCGACGTTCTCGCCTTCAATCGCCTCTTTGATGTCCGTCACTTCCTCCGGGCGCTCATCAATCAAAAGTATAATCAAATGCATCTCAGGGTTGGCGCCTGTCACCGCTTTCGCGATCTGCTTTAACAGAGTCGTTTTCCCGGCCTTTGGCTGAGAGACGATCATGCCGCGCTGCCCTTTTCCAATCGGGGAGACAAGATCCACAATCCGCATAGCCATAGAGGAGCGCGCCTGCTCTAAGCGGATCCTCTCATTTGGAAAAATCGGGGTCAAGTCTTCAAAGTTCTTACGCCTCTGCGCCACGCTTGGATGATATCCATTTACGGTATTCACATACAAAAGCGCGCTGAACTTCTCCTGCTGCGTCTTAATCCTGGTGTTTCCCGCCACGATGTCCCCTGTCTTTAAATTAAACTTTCGGATTTGGGACGGGGACACATAGACGTCCCGCTCTCCCGGAAGATAATTCTCACAGCGGATAAACCCATATCCGTCCGGCATGACTTCCAGGATGCCGTCAGCGGTCACGCCGCTGTCCAACTCATCCCGCGTCACCTGAGCGGCCACGCCCTCCTGAACAGGCGGCTTTCCCTCCACTTCATTTTTAAAGTCTTCTTTCCCTTCCCTGGCCTCTTTTGTTTCTTTCTCGCTAAAAGCCTCTTTCTCATCTTCCTGAAGCATCCGCTCCACCAGCTCGCTTTTCTTTAAGCCGGATAAATGCCTCAATCCTCTTGCTTTTGCCAGATCTCTTAATACTGTAACTGATAGACTCTCATATTTTTCTCTCATTCTTTTACCTATCTCCTGTTCACGTAACTGCCCTGCTGTGGTTTTAGGAATATCTGTCTGATACGACATACGACAAAGGACGTTCAAAACATAGCATTGATTTTCCCATTATACAACATCTTCCATAAAATAGAAAGCCTTTTACCAGAAAAATTCACCTACTTATGATTAACATGATTTTCCTAAAAAAATGGCTATCTCCCATAAAAAGGAGATAGCCATTGAGATAACAGGCATATTCAAACGCCCGCCTGATCGACGGCTCTTCTACAATTGAAACTTGCTCGCCTGCTCGTTCTGACGGCGGCTTAATTCCACCAATCCCTGCGTGTCTTCCGTACATTCGCCAATCGTCTGTGACAGAAGCGTCATGCTGGCACTCGTCTCCTCCGTGGACGCCGCATTCTCCTCCACTACGCTTGCCAGGCTGTTGACCGAATCCGTGACGATCTGCTTTAAAGAATTTAAGACTTCTGTCTGCCCGCCAATCTCTTTTGTGACGTCTTCCACTAAGGAAACTTCCTCTTTCAAATGCTGAAACGCCTCCCTGGTCTCATCCAGGCACTTCTGCTGCTTTTGGACATTGCGTATCACTTCCTGCATCTTGCTGACAGAAATTTCCACATTATGTACCAGCTCTTTTACGATCCCTTCGATCTCCTGGGCATTGCCGGACGACTCCTCAGACAAGCTTCGAATTTCTTCCGCCACAACCGAGAATCCCCGGCCTGCGTCCCCGGCCCTCGCCGCCTCAATGCTTGCATTAAGCGAAAGCAGGTTCGTCTGGGCAGCCAGACCTTTGATGATCTCGATCGTCTTGTTGATGTCCGCAGCGGACTCATTGTTCTTATTCGTCTGTTCCGACACCATATTGATGGCTTCATTCGTCACCTGAGTGATCTGGTTCAATTCACGGATGCTCTCGGACGCGCCCGTTGAATATCCCGCCATGGCAGACACAGCCTCTTCCAATTTCTGCACGCCGCTCTTTTCCACTTCGATGACGCCTCCAAGCTCCACAATTTTCTCATTCACCGTTTCTGTTTCATTCGCCTGATTCGTGGCGCCCTGCGCCAGGTCTTCAATTGCGCGGTTGGTGTTTTGAATGCTCTCTGATATTGACCCGAATTTCTCGCTGAACTTCTCGCTGCTTTGACTTAACGCCTCTCCGGTGTGAAGCACGCTGCCAAGCATATTCGCCAGCGACTGACGCACATTCTCCAGTGAACGCGCCATTGCGCCGATCTCGTCGGCCCGCTTCAGCAAAATTGGGCTGACAGAAAAGCTTAAGTCCCCGACTGCCGCCTGACGGAGATTCGCCTCCACCATCTTAATGCCTTTGGTGATGCGGATCCCGCTCAATGCGGAAATAACAAGCGCCGCAGCCAGCATGACGGCCGCCGCAATCCCATAGATCAGCAGCATCATTGAAAATTCCTCCTGGATGTTTTCTTTTTGGCTGTCGATCTTCTGATTCATGTCATCCACATAATTACCGGTGGCGACTGCCCATCCCCATGGCTCGAACATCTGGGCATACGCGATCTTTGGCGCAACCGTCACTCCGTCTGCTTTCGTAAAGTAAAATTCATTGTACCCGCCGCCGGACTTTGCGACAGCCACAACGCTCTGCGTGACCTTCACGCCGTTCTGATCGGTAAGGTCTTTCCGGTTCGTCCCCTCCTGTTCCGCTAAGATCGGGTGCATCACCAATACATAATCCTCTCCGTCAATCCAAATATACCCTGAGGCGTCGTCCCGATAACGCATATTGCGAACCGCCTCCGCCGCCAATTCCTGAGCCTCTTTCTCCGTCAGCTCGCCGCTTACGCTCCTGTCGTAATAACTTTGGATCACAGACAAGGCTCCCTGCACCTGTGACTTAATTTCCATCGAATAGCCGTCTGTCATTGACTCCTCGTACAATTCCGCCGACTCGGTCATCGACTGCCTCAAATAGTAGACGCCCAGGCAAGCCAATCCAATCGTAGGAATGGAAACCATAATGCAAATAATTAGCACAAACATCATCGTCAAACTTTTAAAGCCCTTTGTCCCCTGTGCCCTAGCTGCTTTTTTCTCTTTCATATTACTCCCGCCTTTTACATTTATTTAATGTATTCATTATACACTTTACGTAGGTTGAAGTCAATGAACATACGCCATCGCGCACAGAAAACATCTTTTCCATTCTTTTCATCTCATCCCGCCGGCTTCCAGCTCCTTTTGCCGCTTTTTGTGCATAAACTCCCGCTCAAACGCTTCGCGCCGCCCTTCCTCCATGCCGCAAAAGGCGATGCACTCCTTTTGGCCTCCCCGCCTTGCGCCCGGCGCCTTTAAGGCAATGCACTCCGCCGCCGCCTTCAGCTCTTTGGGGCTTTTAAAATCAGTGGCGTTCCTCCGAAAGCCGTCATCCACCAAAACCAGCTGCAGCGTGCGGCTGACGCGGACGCCTGTCTGCGTAGTGCGCCTATGCGCCTCATCCACTGCAAAAATCCCCCGGATGCGGTCAATGCGGTTCGCATAATCGCCCAAAACCCACTCTTTCCCAACGCCCACCTTCTCAAACCAACGGCCGTTTTCCCTCAAATCCCGATCCACGACGGCAAACAGCTCTTTCACAGATGAGTATCCGTCCGGAAACGAAATCTGATTGCGTATGGACTCGGCCAGGCCGCTTTTTTCCGGAAAAAACGAATCCCGCAGCGCGACAAAGCCCGAATAGATTCCAAGGCCCGACAGCGCCGCCGCGCCGGCCAAAGAGACGGCCAGACTCACGTAATCCTCAGCCGTCCTTTCTGCGCCTGACTGCCCAAGGCTCACATAAAAGAACACGCCAAGCGCCACGGCCAGCGCAAAAAACAATACGGCCCATAACAGCATGGACAGCCGCCCACGGGCGCGGCTTAAGCAATAGCCCTCCGCCTCGCCGTGCGGATTGCATTTCTTCTGAATTCCCGCAAAGATCAAAAGGAACGGGATGGAAAATATGCGCAAAAACAGCACAAGCAGGACGCAAATCATCACATTCCAGGGCCATCGAAAAAAAGGCGGGCAGCTTTTCTGTTCCATTTTTATCACCTTCCTCTAGATTGAACATACCGTTCTGTATTTTTATTCATTATAGCATACGGGCAGAATCGACACAATGTCCATGAACATAGGCGATCTCAAAAGAAAAGCTTGATTCTCAAAAAAAATATGATAAAATAATTCTTGTTTTGTTTTTTGCCCTGCCTGTCTGCCTGACAGGCGGCGGCGACATTTCCCTATTACAGAAAGAAGGACTTACCTATGAATATGAAAAGAGAAGACATCCGCAACATCGCCATCATTGCCCACGTTGACCATGGAAAAACCACACTGGTGGACGAGCTGTTAAAGCAAAGCGGCGTATTCCGCGAGAACCAGGACGTGGGGGAACGCGTGATGGACTCAAATGACATTGAGCGGGAGCGCGGAATTACTATCCTCTCTAAAAATACGGCCGTTTTTTATAAAGGCATCAAAATTAATATCGTTGACACGCCGGGCCACGCGGACTTTGGCGGGGAGGTGGAGCGCGTCCTTAAAATGGTGAACGGCGTCATCCTCGTGGTGGACGCTTTTGAGGGCGTCATGCCGCAGACAAAATTTGTGCTGATGAAGGCGCTCTCCCTAAGCCTCCCGGTGATTGCCTGCATCAATAAGATTGACCGCACGGAAGCGCGCCCCCAGGAAGTGATCGACGAGGTGCTGGAGCTGTTCATGGACCTGGACGCGTCGGACGAGCAGTTAGACTGCCCCTTTGTCTTCGCCTCTGCAAGGAACGGCTCTGCCACAAAAGACCTTGCGCAGCCTAAGACGGACATGGCGGATCTGTTCGACACGATTATCGACTACATTCCGGCTCCGCAGGGAGACCCGGACGCGGGAACGCAGGTTTTAATCAGCACCATTGACTACAATGAATACGTTGGGCGCATCGGCGTTGGGAAGGTGGACAACGGCTGCCTTAAGGTGAATCAGGACGCGCTTTTATTGAACCACCATGAGCCGGACAAACGGCAGAAAGTGAAAATCAGCAAATTATACGAATATGACGGCCTGGCGAAAACGGAGGTCGCAGAGGCGAAGGTCGGCTCCATCGTGGCGATTTCCGGGATCTCAGACCTTCACATTGGGGACACCATCTGCTCCACGGAAGACGCGTCCCCCATCCCGTTCCAGAAAATTTCCGAGCCGACGCTTGCGATGAACTTCATTGTAAACGACAGCCCCTTTGCCGGGCTGGAGGGCAAATACGTCACCTCCCGCCATATCCGCGACCGGCTGTTTAACGAGCTCAACACTGACGTCAGCCTAAGGGTTGAGGAGACGGACAGCCCGGACAGCTACAAAGTCTCCGGGCGCGGAGAGCTGCATCTGTCCGTCCTGATTGAAAATATGCGCCGGGAAGGGTATGAATTCGCCGTCAGCAAAGCGGAAGTCCTTTACCAGGTGAACGAGGACGGCCAACGGACGGAGCCGATGGAGTTAGCCTATGTGGACGTCCCGGATGAATTTACCGGAGCCGTCATTTCCAAGCTAAGCGAGCGAAAAGGCTCCCTCTTAAATATGAAAAGCATCAGCGGAGGCTATACAAGGCTCGAATTCCGCATCCCCTCCCGCGGCCTGATCGGCTATCGCGGGGAATTTATGACAGACACGAAGGGAAACGGCATCATCAACACGATTTTTGACGGATACGACCCCTACCTTGGCGACATCTCTTATCGGAAACAAGGCTCCCTCATCGCCTTTGAGACGGGAGAGTCCGTGACCTACGGCCTGTTCGCCGCTCAGGACCGCGGCACGCTGTTCATCGGCCCCGGGGAAAAAGTGTACTCCGGCATGATTGTCGGCTCCTCCTCGCGGACAGAGGACATTGAAATTAACGTCTGCAAGAAAAAACACTTAACGAACACCCGATCCTCCTCCGCAGATGAGGCCCTCACGCTGGTTCCGCCAAAAATATTAAGCTTAGAGCAGGCCATCGACTTCATCGACGTGGACGAATTGCTGGAAATCACGCCAAAAAGCCTGCGGATCCGAAAACGGATTTTGGACTCTACCCTGCGGAAACGGTCTCCATGAATATTTAAAACATGCTTAACCAAGTTGCGACGGCTGAAA
>CANTEO010000034.1 GCA_947652855.1 uncultured Roseburia sp.
ATTGTCACACACTTTGCCCTTACAGTCGAGGTATGCACTATCTACCGTTTACGATAGATCAGATAATTTCTCATTGAATGACAGGAAAGGAAAAAAATGAAATGAAAAAAATGTTCACCAAACGCCTGTTCCTCTATATGCTGGCGGCGCTCTTCTTCACAATCTCCGCCATATTTTTGCTGCAGACCTTAACGAGCCAGTCCAACAACACGGCGTCCAGCCAGGACAAGTTGGAAGAGGTGAAGGCAAAGCTTGCCAGCAATGAAGAAAACGTAAATCGGCTTATTGAGAACCTTGGCGAAAACAACCTGGCCAAAACCAGGGCATTTGCCGAGTTGCTAGCCGCAGATCCCACGATTTTCGGCAATGAAAAAAAGCTGAACAACATCAAAAGCCGACTGGAAGTAAATGAATTACATATCATAGACAAGAACGGCATTATTATAAGCAGCACAATAGACGATTACATCGGCTTTGACATGAAAAGCGGCGAGCAGTCCTCGGCATTCATGGCGATTGCAGACGACCCCTCCCTTGAGATCGTGCAAGAGCCGCAGCAAAACGCAGCGGAAGGGATCATGATGCAATATGTCGGCGTGACAAGGCTGGACGCGGACGGCTTTGTCCAGGTAGGCGTTCGGCCCGAGGTTTTGGAAAATATGCTTGCCGGCACAGAAATCAACGTAGTCTTAACCGACATTCCTTTTGGCGAAAACGGCTACGTATATGCCATCGACGCGGAAAGCGGCGAGATTTTGGCCCACAAGGATGAATCGTTGATCGGCTCCGCGGCCACTGACGCAGGATTCCCGTCCAAGCTGACCGGAAAAGGCAAAGCGAGAGTCAACGGCGTCAAAGGCTACTTTGTCTCAGAAGAATACAATGGGCAGATTATCGGAACCTTCCTGCCTGCAGATGAATATTATGAAAAACGCAGAAATCAGACCTTTCTGGTATCTTTCAGCATACTGCTCATTTTTGGGGCGCTGCTTTTTATCATTAATAAAACCGTAGACGAAAAGATTGTAAAGGGCATCTTAAGCATTTCCGGCTCTATGAAGGAAATTGCAGACGGAAATTTTGGAATTTCCGTAAACGAGCATGGAAACCAGGAATTTTCGCTGCTCTCTGACAGCATCAACAAAATGGTGCAGAACATCTGCCAAAACTTGGATGAAAACGAGAGCCTGATGAAACAGCAAATGAAAGACATGGAAGGCAACCAGACTCTGATTCAAAACGTGAAGGACATCTGCACCGACTTAAATCAGGTTTCAGGGGAAACCTTAGAGAATGCCGACAGCATCTATCAGGGGACAGGCGAACAGGAAACCGCCGTAGCTGATCTGCAGCAAATCATGGAAAGCCTGACGCAAGAGCTCAACCACAGCGTAGACGCTTCTGTCCAGGTAACAGAGGCGACCGGAGACGCGGCAGAAAAAATATTGCAGACACAGTCGCAAATGGCCCTGTTAAAAGACTCCATGCAGAACATCAGCGATATGTCAATAGAGATTGAGAAAATCATAGACGAAATCAATTCCATCGCGCAGCAGACGAATATGCTTTCCTTAAACGCCTCTATTGAAGCCGCAAGGGCCGGTGAAATGGGCAAGGGCTTTGCCGTCGTTGCGACGCAGGTAGGCGGGCTTGCCGCAAGAAGCGCGCAGGCGGCAAAAGAAACGAATGAGCTGATTATGAACTCCATCAAGGCTGTGGAAAATGGAAAAGAAATCACAGACCAAACAGTGGGCGCATTTGGAATTGTCGTGAAAAACATTGAGAAAGCCAGCCAGGACGTAGAAGGGATTACAAATATGGTAAGGCAGAATGTCACCATCGTCTCCCAGGCCGTCAATCAAATCGGCCGAATCTCAAATGTCGTGGAAGAAAACATCCATATTTCCGAAAACACAAAGCAAGTGTCTTCCAATATGGCTGAAATCACAGAAAAATTATTGGAAATCGTGGAATCTTAAATCAAATGGCGCATCGCAAAAGCCAGTCCGCTTCTGGGCTGGCTTTTTTATTTTCTCCTTGACATATGCGTTATAACTGTATATACTGTCTATATACAGAAAGGAAGATATGTACATGGAAATCATCATTAAAAACTCCAGCAGCCAACCCATCTATGAACAGATTTACTCACAGATCAAGGATCTGATTCTAAGCGGCGCGCTTACAGAAGGCGAAATGCTGCCATCCATCCGCGGCTTGGCAAAAGACCTGCGCATCAGCGTCATTACCACAAAACGCGCATATGACGAGCTGGAGCGGGAAGGCTATGTCAACACAGTCGGCGGAAAAGGCTGTTTTGTGGCCGGCACAAACCGTGAGCTGATTCGGGAGGAGAATTTGAAAAAACTTGAAGGGCATATTCAGGAAATCCGAAAGCTGGCTGCCAGCTTAAGCCTTTCCAGGGAAGATCTGCTGGAAATCTTTCACTTATTGGAGGTAGAGGAATGAATGCAATCGAAATGAAGCACGTTACGAAATCGTATCCGTCATTTACGCTAAAGGATATCAGCCTGACCCTTCCGTCCGGCTGCGTCCTTGGCCTGATCGGAGAAAACGGCGCGGGAAAAAGCACCACGATTCACCTTTTGATGAACGCCATACACAGAGACTCCGGGGAAATCAAGATAATGGGCAAAGAAAGCCAATCGCCCGATTTTAAGCAGGTCAAAGAAGAGATCGGCATCGTGCTGGATGAAGCCTATTTTCCGGAAGCCTTAAACGCCGCCAACGTCAACAAAATAATGCGCCGGACTTACAAAAACTGGCAAGAGGACGTGTTTTTTGGGTACGTGAGGCAATTTCAGCTTGCAGAGAAAAAAGCCTTTAAAGACTATTCCAGAGGCATGAAAATGAAGCTGGCCATTGCCGTGGCGCTCTCCCATCAGCCAAAGCTATTAATCCTGGATGAAGCCACCAGCGGGCTTGACCCGATCATCCGGGATGAAATCCTTGAGCTGTTCAATGATTTCACAAGAGATGAGGGCCATTCCATTTTACTTTCCTCCCATATCACCAGCGACCTGGAGAAAATCAGCGATTATATCGCCTATCTGCATCAAGGCAGCCTGATTTTCTGTGAAGAGAAAGACATCCTGCGGGAAACCTATGGCATCCTGCACGCCACAAGCAAAATGCTTGCCGACCTCCCACCAGAAGCTATTTTGGGAAAACGGGAGGGCAAATACGCCACGGATCTTTTCGTCCGGCGCGATCTGCTGCCCGGCGCATTTGAGGCGGAGCGCGCGGGAATTGAAGACATCATGTTGTTTTTAGCAAAAAAGGAGGCTTAAGCGATGTGCGGATTGTTGATAAAAGATACCTATTCTATGATAAAAGAAACAAAAATTTTCCTGATTTTTGTCATCATAATGGCTTTGGTTCAGAATGATTTCCTGTTTACGTACGCTATCTTCTATTCTGCAATGCTGCCTATTTCTTCATTGGCCTACGATGAGCGGTCGAAATGGAATGTCTATGCAGATATGCTCCCCTATACCACAGGGCAGATTGTGGGAAGTAAATATATGATCGGCTACTTATCCGTAGGGTTCTCCATCCTTCTTGTCCTATGCGGAAAATTACTTGGGGCCGGATTCGGGAACGAAATGCCTGAACCAAGCGAATGGGCTTCCCTCATTACCATTGGCTGCGCCGCCAACCTCGTGCAGGCAGTCAATCTTCCGCTGATATTTTGGATCGGCGTGGAAAAAGGACGCTATTTGTTTATCCTAATTGTCGTCGGCGCAACGCTGGCAGCCGTCACATTTATGGAACATATCGACTATTCCATGATTGAAATCCCACTGGCCGCCCTGACGCTTTGCATCCTGGCGCTTACCGTCGCCGGAAACATTCTTTCCTTCTTCATTTCAAAAAAAATCTATTGCCGGCGCCAGTAAAAAGGGCAGAAAGCGCGCATACCCTGCCGTCCTCTGCATATACTGTTTCCAGAGGTAACAGAAATGAAAACATGGAAACGCAATCTTATCTTTGGAATTTTATTTACTTTGACAGCAGGGTCACTTGCCCACTTTTTCTATGAATGGTCTGGAAACAATCACTTCGTCGGCCTATTTACGCCCGTAAACGAATCTGTATGGGAGCATATGAAGCTGGTGTTCTTCCCGATGCTCCTCTACTCTGTCTTTTTCTGCCTCAAAAACAAAAAAGACGTCCCCTGCATCGGACCTGCGCTCTGCTTTGGGATCTTACTGGGAACCTCCCTCATCCCCATCTTATTTTTCACTTATGTCAAAGCCATCGGCCGGGATATCTTCATACTGGATCTCGCCACGTTTGCAATCAGCATCTTGGCCGCCTATGCGGCCATCTATAAGCTTAGCCCCTCCTGCAAGCTGAAGCCTTACGGCTCATTGCTGTGCGTCCTAGTAGGCATATATGCCGCCTGCTTCTTCTGGTTCACGTATCATCCTCCGGAAGGGCTGCTGTTTGCCGAGCCAACCAGCGCTTTCTTTTATGGCAGATGACTGTTCCACGCTTTTTTAGGCCATACGAAAGATCACGCATTCTCTTTGCTCTTTTTACCACAAATTAAAAATGCCGCAAACCTTATAAAATAAGATTTGTGGCATTTCTGGGTTGGGCCGTTTCTAATAAACGGAGCAGTTCGTAGGGGAATCGAACCCCTGTTTCCGCCGTGAGAGGGCGGCGTCTTAACCGCTTGACCAACGAACCTCGATCCGTTTATTATAATATCACATGAATATTTATTTTGCAAGCCTTTTTTGCAGATTTTTTAAAAAAATTTGCATTTATTGGAAACTGCCCCGGTTAACGCAACTCCTTAATCATCATATCCGTTCGGATTGCTCTTCTGCCAGTTCCAAGCGTCTGCGCACATATCCTTTATGCCATACTGCGCAACCCATCCAAGCTCCTCTTTCGCCTTTGTCGCGTCCGAATAGCAGGTCGCGATGTCTCCTGCCCTCCTTGGCTTAATCGCATATGGGATTTTAATTCCATTCGCGGCTTCGAAATTCTTTACGATGTCAAGCACGCTGTAGCCTGTGCCTGTCCCAAGGTTATAAATGCCAAGGCCCACGTTTTCCTTCAGCTTTTCAAGCGCCTTCACATGGCCAAGCGCCAAGTCCACCACATGGATATAATCCCTTACGCCTGTCCCGTCCGGCGTATCATAGTCGTCTCCAAAGACGCCAAGCTCTTTTAGCTTCCCAACTGCAACCTGGGTGATATAAGGCATCAGGTTATTGGGAATGCCGTTTGGATTCTCCCCGATCCTGCCGCTCTTATGCGCCCCAATCGGATTAAAGTAACGAAGCAAGATCACGTTCCATTCCGGATCCGCCTTCTGAATGTCGCTTAACACCTGCTCTAACATGGACTTCGACCAGCCATACGGATTGGTGCAGGTTCCTTTCGGGCATTCCTCAGTAATCGGGATCATGGCAGGATCCCCGTATACTGTCGCGGAAGAGGAAAAGATGATGTTCTTGCAGCCATGCCTGCGCATCTCGTCCACTAATGTCAACGTCCCTGCAATGTTGTTGTTGTAATACTCCCACGGCTTCTCCACCGACTCTCCCACAGCCTTAAGCCCTGCAAAATGAATGCAGCCATCAATGCTTTCCGTCTCCAGGATTTTCTTTAAGATATCACGGTCTAAAATATCCCCTTTGTAAAACTTCACTTCTTTTCCCGTAATTTCCTTCACGCGCTCCAAGGATTTCTCACTGGAATTTGAAAGGTTATCAAGCACCACAACCTCATATCCCGTATTCAACAGTTCCACGCACGTATGGCTGCCGATATACCCGGCCCCGCCTGTCACTAAAATAGCCATTGCTTGCTCCTCCTTTATCATGATGCTTTCATCATACCACTTTTGCCCAATAATTCAAAGAATTTTTTTTCATTTTAAAAAAATGCCCCTCGCGCACAAAAGGGGATGCGCCCATTGAACGCCTCAGATTGGCCGTCAGAAAACAGGCATACATTTCTCATATCATCATATCTTAATAAAAAAAGGAAATTTATGGATCAGGAAGAATTTGAATATGCCCCCACGGCCTTTGACATGGAAACACAGTCAAGAAACATACAAATGTTAAAAACCGTCATCCCCTATATGGACAGCTCTAAGCAGCGCACATTCGCCCTTATGATAAAATTTTTGGAGCTAAGGAATGTCGCGTCTATGTTTCATGAGCCAAAAGCCTCCTTGAGCATGTGTTCCACAGACGACCCCTCCGAAAAGCGAATGCAGCTTTTAAACGACATAAAAAAATTCTGCACGCCCGCGGAACAGGATTCCATCGACATGATTTTGACGGCAATCCAGATGCTATCCTCCTACGACTCGTTTCTGAATACGCCGGCTTCTGAATAGAAAGGAATGTAATTTTATGGATTTTGATTTCATGAACAATGAAAATTTTAAGAACATATCCCCGGAGAAATTGAAATTTTTGATGCAGTTCGCTGCTCAGAACAAATCCGGAAATGCGAAAGAGATGTCCAACCTGATTATGAACGCAGTAGGAAACGCAAAAAAAGAAGGCATTCAATTCTCGCCAAATGAGACGGATTTCATCATTCAGGTTTTAAAGCAGAATATGTCTCCTGAAGAGCAGCGGAAAGCGGATCAGATTTTGATGCTGATGCGCGGCATGAAAAAATAGGGCAGGCCATGCACAAAGGCCCGGCAAAACAAGACAGGGGCAGCGTATGTTAAGGTATCATACGCTGCCCCTGGCCGTTGATGCGCAAGCCTGCCGCCATCATTGAATGGAGTAGATGCAGTCCGTCAGGTATTTAAAGCAATGCACGTGAAATTGCCCCCGCTCCATAGGAACCTCCAGCCATTCTTCCAAATCCTTCTTCCAGGGCATCCATTTGCACCTGCGCAGCCTGGACCGATAGCTGTAATCCAAAAACCCGGTTCCCAGACGATACGCCCCCATCGCGTAATTAAACATGGCAAGGCTCTCTTTATAAAGCTTTTCCGGCCGCGGATGCTCCTTTTCGGCAAGCATGGGCTGAAACCGCTTATCCAGCCCCAAAAGCCAATTTAAAAATGGGTCATATAAGTAGTACACAGACGGGACGTACGGAAACTCCACCTGCCGTAAATCATCCCCTGCCTGATACTGCACGATAATCTTCGCATTGAGAAGCTCCTTCTCTGTCGCGACTTCTTTGATCTGATCCCTCAACAGCTCCAGAGGCTCCATCAGCCCCTCCCGCATAAAAAAGACCTTCCCTTCTCCATAACCAAAGAAATACTCATATGACCGCGCGTCTGTCCTGCGCTTTGGCGCATACACAAAGTCATATGCATGAAACGAGCCGCCAAGGCGGGATTTTGCCTGCTGCGCAAACTGAGGCGGTATCTCCTCCATCTTACAGACCCTGACCGGCCACTCGCTCATTGTTGGCCGTTTGTCCATTCGCACAACGCCGCCCATAATACCCCTCCCCCTTCCTAAGCCAATCTAAAAGGCTCCTTCTATGCCAGTTGGCATAGATATAAATTTTAATGTTATCATACCCCCTCTCCTTCCATCTGTCAATCAATCTGTCGCAACAATCTATCTGGAAGGCATAGCCTCAATCTGGCGCCCCGCAAAAAAATTGCCGCTCTTTTTAGCCCTACCTCTCCTCACACACCTGAAAAAGGTAAAATTTCAGGTAATAGCTCTCATCCGCCGCCCAAAGAATTGGGTGATCCGGCGCCTGAGTGCGAAACTGCACCTGACGCAGGCGCCTATGCGCGCTGCGCGCCGCCTGCGCAATCGTTTTCGCAAACAGCCCCTCTTCCATAAAATGCGAACAGGAGCAGGTCGCCAGAAAGCCGCCCGGCTTAACCAGCTTCATAGCCCGAAGGTTGATCTCCCGATAGCCCTTAACGGCGTTCTTCACCGCGCTTTCTGATTTCGCGAACGCCGGAGGGTCTAAAATTACCATGTCGTAGCTCTCTCCCTGACTCAAAAGCCTCGGCAGCAATTCAAACACATCCTCACACTGAAAGCGAACGGTTCCTTCCAATCCATTTAGCCTGGCGTTCTCTCTCGCCTGCTGCACCGCAGGCTCCGAAGCGTCCACGCCAAGCACGCTTGCCGCCCCCGCAATGCCCGCGTTTAAGGCGAACGAGCCTGTATGCGTGAAGCAGTCCAATACCTTCGCGCCCTTACAGAGCGGCTGAATGGCTAAGCGGTTATGCTTCTGATCCAGAAAAAAGCCTGTTTTCTGCCCATCCTTCACATCTACAAGATATTTCACCCCGTTTTCCACAATCTCCACATTTGTGTCAAACGGCTCTGAAAGAAAGCCTTTCACGCGCTCCAAGCCTTCCTTTAGGCGAACCTTCGCGTCGCTGCGCTCATACACGCCGCGGATGCAAATCCCATCCTTAAGCAGCTCCTCCTGCACAAGCTCCACGAGCATCGTCTTCATCCGATCCATCCCAAGCGCCAAAGACTGCACCGCCAGCACGTCCGAAAATTTATCCACTACAAGCCCTGGCAAAAAATCAGCCTCTCCAAAAATCAGGCGGCAGGAAGAGGTGTCTACCGTCTTTTTCCGGTATTCCCAAGCGTCCCGAATGCGTTTCCTGAAAAATTCCCGGTTAATCTCCTGCCCGCTGTCCCTGGCGAGCAGGCGCACCCGGATTTTAGAGTTCTGGTTGATGAATCCCTTTCCCAATGGATATCCGTCAAAATCATGCACGACGACGACGTCTCCATTTTGAAACCTTCCTGCAATCGTGGCGATCTCATTGTCAAAAATCCACATCCCGCCGGACTTGACGCCGCGCCCTTCCCCCTTCTTCAATGTCACTATCGTCATTTTCTCATCTCCATCTACAACAAAACCTCCATCGCGTCCCGCACGCTGCGCACGCCGATTAAGCGGATCCCATCTATCTTAGGCAGCGCGCCTTTCGCAGCCTCCGGCAAGATGCAGGAAGTGAATCCCAATTTCTTCGCCTCCATAATTCGCTGCTCCGCCATATTGACGGAGCGCACCTCCCCGCTCAGCCCGACCTCGCCAAAGCAGATTGCCTTCTCGTCAATTGGGCGGTTTTTATAGCTGGACACTATCGCCAGCACAATCCCAAGGTCAATCGCCGGCTCGTTCATCTTAAACCCCCCGGCAATGTTCACATATGCGTCGCAATTTCCCATTTTAAGGCCGACCCGCTTCTCTAAAACGGCCATCAGGAGGTTGACGCGGTTAAAGTCAATCCCTACCGCAGCCCTCCTTGGAAGGCCAAAATTGCTGTGGCAGACTAGCGCCTGCACCTCAAGCAGGATCGGACGGCTCCCCTCCATGGAGCAGGCCACAACAGAGCCGCTGGCGCCTTTCGGCCTTCCGCCCAACATAAATTCCGAAGGGTTCTTCACTTCCGTAAGGCCAGAGGAGCGCATCTCAAACACGCCGATTTCATTCGTAGAGCCAAATCGGTTTTTTACGCCCCGCAAAATCCGGTACGCCGCGTGCCTGTCCCCCTCAAAATACAAAACAGTGTCCACCATATGCTCTAATACCCTTGGCCCCGCGACGACGCCTTCCTTCGTCACGTGTCCAATCACAAAAAAGGCAATCCCCAGATCCTTTGCCATCCGAAGCAAATTCCCTGTGGATTCCCTGACCTGCGACACGCTCCCGGGCGCGGAAGAGACGCCTTCATTATACATGGTCTGTATGGAGTCGATCACAACGACCTGCGGTCGGTCCTGCTTCACAATCTCGGAAATGACGTCCAGGTTGGTCTCACACAGCAGCGACAGGGAATCTCCAAATTCACCGATCCGCCCCGCCCTGATCTTAATCTGCTGCAGCGACTCTTCGCCAGACACATATAAAAGAGGCCGTCCGCTCTCCGTTAAGAGCCTGCATACCTGCAAAAGAAGCGTAGATTTTCCGATTCCGGGATCGCCTCCCACCAAAACCATAGAGCCTGGCACAATCCCGCCTCCAAGCACCCGATCCAATTCCAAAATCCCTGTCGCGACGCGCTCTTCCCCCGTAGCTTCGATCTCCCTTAGCTTCGTGACTTTTGCGCGGGACTCCTGCCTGGAGGGCCGCCTCGCCCCTTTTGTCACGGTGACGGCCTCCTCGACAAATGTATTCCATTCTCTACAGGAGGGGCATTGCCCCATCCACTTGGAAGATTGCGCGCCGCAGGACTGACAGTAAAAAACCGTTTTTTCTTTCGCCATATTACTTCTTTGCGATTTTCACGGCAATCGGGCTGCTGCCATCCATTTCCACGCTAAAGCTTAGCTTTCCGCCCAGGTTCGTCTTCATTGCGCCCGCGTCTGTCCCGTCAATCACAATGTCATATTCCTTCCCGGCTTCAAGCTCCAGCGTAATCTGAGCGTCTTCCTTCCCCTCCACCTGGAACGAAACAGCCTCCTCTGTCGCCAGAAATCCCGTCACTGCCGTCCCCGGAACAGACTCATACACAAACATCCCGTTCCTCTCTAGCTTCGTGATTTCCTGAAACGTCTTTACTTTATATAAATCTCCCTTTTGCTCAAAATTGTCCCGTTTCGCCTTAGCCGACAGGCTATAATCCCCAAAACTGATGCTCCCGTCTGATTCACTGCGAATCAATTCACTGATTACTGACATATTTATCCTCCTGTAATGCTTTCTAGCTTTCTTTCTACGCATCCACCGGCTCCCAAAGAAGCCCCCCTGCGATACTCTTATTATATACTAGCTTCTTTGCAATTTCCAGTTCTTTTACCGTTTGTTTTTCACCGTAAAGCGCACTTCATCATTGCGCGCCGACACATCCACGCAATCGCCCTTTTTGATTTTCCCGCTTAAAATCTCCTCCGCAAGCTTATCCTCCACCACGTTCTGAATCTTGCGCCGAAGCGGGCGCGCGCCATATTTCGGGTCAAAGGCAGACTCTACGATATAGGATTTCAGGGAATCCTTCACGGAAAGGGAAATCGACATCTGCTTCCTGCAGCGCTCCACCAGCGTTTTGGACAGAAGCGACACAATTTTTTTCATGTCCTCTTTATTCAGCGCGCGGAACACAATCGTCTCGTCAATCCGGTTTAAAAACTCCGGCTTAAAAATCCGCTTCACTTCCTCCATTACGCCGTCTTTCATGTACGCATAATCCTGCTTCTCATCCTCTAACGCCCCAAAACCAAGCTTCTTCGGCGAAATGATCGCCTGCGCGCCCGCGTTAGACGTCATGATGATGATGGTGTTCTTAAAATCAACCTTCCTGCCCTGCGCGTCCGTGATATGCCCGTCATCCAATACCTGAAGCAATATGTTGAACACGTCCGGGTGCGCCTTTTCAATCTCATCAAACAAAATGACCGAGTACGGGTTACGGCGCACCTTTTCGCTTAGCTGCCCCCCTTCATCATAGCCCACATAGCCCGGAGGGGAGCCGATCATCTTGGAAACGCTGTGCTTTTCCATATATTCCGACATATCCACGCGGATCATTTCCTGCTCGCTGCCAAACATCGCCTCTGCAAGCGCCTTGGTGATCTCCGTTTTCCCAACTCCGGTCGGGCCTAAGAACAGAAATGAGCCAATGGGGCGTCTTGGGTCTTTTAAGCCTACCCTCCCCCGCTTCACCGCCTTCGCGACGGCTCCCACCGCCTCCTCCTGGCCCACCACGCGCTTTCGCAGCGTCTTCTCCAGGCGCTTAAGCCTTGCGGCCTCCCCTTCTTCCAGCTTCTTCACCGGAATTTTCGTCCAGCCAGACATAATATCGGCCATTTCCTCCGCGCCAACGGTAAGGAGCCGTTTGCCTGCATCCTTCTTATATTTTTTCACCAACTTCTCATGCTGCTGCTCCAGCTCCTGTTTCTTCGCGCTAATCTCCGAAGCTTCTTTCAGATGGCCAAGCATCAGGGCCTGCTCAATCTCCCGGTCATAAGACGCCATCTGCTGCTCCAGCTCCGTAATGCTCTTCGGAGACGAAATCCCCCGTAACCGCACCTTAGAGGCCGCCTCGTCCATCAAGTCAATCGCCTTGTCAGGCAGGAAACGGTCATTCATGTAACGCATGGAAAGATCCACCGCCGCCTCAAGCCCGTCGTCCGTGATGATCACGCGATGGTGGTCTTCGTAATAATCCCGGATCCCCCTTAAAATCTCAATCGCCTGCTCCCTGCTTGGCTCCTCCACCGTAATGGGCTGAAACCGACGCTCTAGGGCCGCGTCTTTTTCAATATATTTCCGGTACTCCGTAATTGTCGTTGCGCCAATCAGCTGAATCTCGCCGCGCGCCAAAGAAGGCTTTAAGATATTCGACGCGTCAATCGCCCCTTCCGCGCCCCCCGCTCCAATGATCGTATGAACCTCATCAATAAACAGCAGGACATTTCCCGACTGCATCACTTCACGAAGCACCTTCTTGATGCGCTCCTCAAATTCGCCCCGGTATTTAGAGCCCGCCACCATGCCGGACAGATCCAAAGTGACGACGCGCTTTTCCGCCACGGCGTCCGGAACCAGGCCCATGACGATGCGCTGCGCCAGGCCCTCCACAATAGCCGTCTTCCCAACGCCCGGCTCCCCGATCAGGCAAGGGTTGTTCTTGCCGCGCCGGCTTAGCACCTGTATCACCCTCTGGATTTCCTCATCCCTCCCGATCACCGGGTCAAGCCTCCTGTCGGCCGCAAGCTTCGTCAAATCCCTGGCGAACTGATCCAGCATCGGGGTGCCTGCCGCATTCTTCCTTCTGCTTGGCCTCCCATTCTGAAAATCTTCTCTATACAGATTCGCGTCTTCCCCCATCGCGACGAGCGTGTCTACATAAAGCTTCTGTAAATTAACGCTCATCGTATTCATCAGGCGGGACGCCGCGCATTCCGTTTCTTTAATAATCGCAATCAGCAAATGCTCCGTCCCGACAGAGCGGCTCGCAAAACGGTCCGCCTCCCGCCTTGCATTTTCAAAAATCTGCTGCACCCGCGGCGTCCAGCCGTCTGGATCCGCCACAGCCGCCTGACCCGAAGGCGCTATCAGGTTTTCAATCAGCTCTAACAAATGATTTGCATCCACTCCATTGTCCAAAAGCACATGGCTTGCCACTCCTGAGCCCTCCTTTAAGAGGCCAAGGAGCAGATGCTCCGTCCCTATATAATTGTGTTTCATGGTTTTCGAGGCTTTCTCTGCCAGTTTTAACGCTTTTTCCGCTTTATTCGTAAATGATTTATGCATAAAGTTCCACCTTTTTATTTTTTATAGGTCATTCAAATCTAAAAACTCTAAATCATCTTCTTCACTGTCTATAGCCGCATTTACCCCTTTAGCCTCCTTTTGAGGCTCTTCCCTATAAGCCCTTACAGGCGCCTCCTCGTCACTGCACCGCTTTTTGCGCGTGGAAGGATGGCCGATGGGCGTTTCTTTTTTCCGTGCCTTCCTGCTTAAAATGGACGGCTCTTCTTCAAACTCATCCATGAAATCCTCTTTGTCGTCGTCATAAAAAAGATCCTCGTCATCTTCCCCCTTTAAGTCAAACAGAAATTTTTTCCCGGGACGCTCCTGCGCGGGCTTCTCCGTTTTGGCCGCCCTTACGCCCCTGGCCGGCCGAACCGGCGCCGCGCGCCGCTTCTTGCGTTTCGGCCGCTCCTCCTCGTATGGCTCATCCATCCGAAGCTCCCTGACCTTAAGGGCCAGATTGATGATCGCGATTAAAAACAGAACGGTCACGAAAATCAAAATGGCAATCATCCTTCGGTCCTTCGCCTTTGTTTCTTTATGGCGGTCGTTTAACTTATTATAAGAATCCAAAAGCGCCTCATAATCCTCCCCCGCGTCAGAAGTGGCGAGCGTCTCTCCATTCAAGCGCTGAAACGTCTCCTGCTTGACGTCATACTGATACCATCCAGACGTCCCTGTGTCATCCGTAGCGTAAAAAATATAAAAATCAGACGCCTGGCCTACTGTCCCCCCCTCTTCGCCCGGCTCTAATTTCACAATCTCCTGACTCTTCCCCCCGGCATACTGATACGCCGGTATGGACTTCTGGCCCGCAATCTCAAGCACAGCCTCATTATAATTGTCCGGCGGGATCACGGCGTTCGGGACGACAATCAATATGATATACCTCTCCCCGCTCTGAAGGCGCACATAGGGATAAAATTTATCCCTATCGGAATTATAGACAAAAAAACCTCCTTCTCCCTGGCCGTTCACCATATAATACATCCCAAGCTGCCCGTTCTTAAACATGACGCCTTCGCAAGGCGTTCCTTTATATTCAAAATTCGCCCTGGAAAACCCCTCTGGGATGGATTCATCCGAAAATTCCCCGGAAATAGTATAATTTATGCCGTCAATCACGATTGCCCCGTCGCTTGATTCCGCAGGAGGGGCGTTTTCTAAGCCCTCTGAGGAGACAGGCGCCTGAGAGCCGTCCCCTTCGTTCGGCTCTGTGGTCCCGCTCCCTTTCGTGACCGTAATCTTATACGTGGCCGTGTTTCCATTCTCCGCCTTCACCGTCACGGAAATCACATTTTTCCCCTCTGTTAAATCCGTGTTCCCCGTAATGGATTCTATAGAAGCCTTGCTGTTCGACGTGACCGGGTTGACCGTGATGGAACTCACGTCACTTCCCACCTGCGCCGTATATTCCGTGACATTCCCCTGAAAGGAGGGAGAGAGCGTCCCATGGGACAGCGACAGGGAAGAAAGGGAGTTATCCCCCGACTTCACTGTGTCCGTATCCGTATCGGTGTCCGTAGAATTTGAGCCTGCCGTGCCAGACACCGTGATATGCGCGCCCGCCGCCGTAAGCGTCGCGCCTTCCGCCTTCACATATGCATCC
Source organism: uncultured Roseburia sp. (assembly GCA_947652855.1). Lineage (GTDB taxonomy): Bacteria > Bacillota > Clostridia > Lachnospirales > Lachnospiraceae > Roseburia_B. Next base: position 14,822 of record CANTEO010000034.1, read on the forward strand.
CCGGAGCTTAACGCCTTAAAGCGAAAGCTGATGTCGGAGCCAGACGCCGTCACCGTCCCGCCGCCGCCCGACGCGCCAGAAGACGAGCTGCTGACGAACTCCAGCTTTGACGAATCATATGAAATCTTCATGTCCGCCGTCACTTCCGAATTGTCCGCCCCGGCGGCATATACCGTCACCGTGACGGTATCCCCTACCGCAACGGTCCCAGAAGAAAGCGCGACGGAAAGCGTGCCTGCCGCAAGCGTCAAAACCGCTGTCCCAAAATAAAGTATGCAGCCAAAGCAAGCCGCTATGATATATTTAAGCTTATTTCTCATATTTACCTCCATTCTGCATTATATTTTTCTACCCAACTCCTATATTATAAAAAATGGAGGAAAACACGTCAACCAAAATTTCCGTGAACAATTCCGCCTGTGGATCCCCTCTTACTGTAACGGCGACTGATGTTTCTGAAAATCCCCTCTCTCCCATTTCTGAATCAAACGAAAGAACCGCTTCGCCTCCTTCCATGCCAGAATAGATTCCGGCATATGCCCCAAGGCCATCTGAAACACATGGAACATCCCGTCATAGACATGAAGCCGCACCTTCACGCCCGCCGCCTTCGCCTTTTTCGCCACTGTCTCCGCGTCGCTTAACAGCATCTCAAACGACCCTGCCTGTATCAGCATCGGAGGGAATCCGTCAAACTCCCCAAACGCCGGGGAGATATAGGGGTTTCTCGGATCCTCAAGCCCCACATAATCCCGATTGTAGATCAAGCTGTCCCTCGTCTTCCCGAACAGCGGATCCTTTTCATAATTATCCTCATACGACTCGCCGGAGGCCGTCAAGTCCGTCCATGGCGACATCGCGACCACCCCTGCCGGAAGCTCCTCACCATGATCCCTCAGATACATCACCAATGCAAGCGCCAGCCCGCCTCCGGCGGAATCCCCCGCCACAAAAATCCGGTTCCCGCGATAGCCTTTTTGGCGCAGCCAGCGAAACGCCGCGGCTGCGTCAAGAAGCGCCGCCGGATAAGGGCTCTCCGGCGCGACCCTGTAGTCAATCGTCAGCACCGGCATATTTTGCCCTAGCTTATTGTAAGCGACCGCAAAATTACGGTACGCGTTGCGCATCGTGCCGACATAGCCGCCTCCATGAAGCTGCAGAAGCGCGAAATCCGACTGCGCGCCCGCCGCCGTAAGCCACTCCATAGAAAAATCCTCCATGGAAACCTCTGTCACCTCATAGCCCTTCGGCGGATTCCAGGGAGGCTCAATCAGATTTTTCCGAAGTTCACCGTTCTTTATCTTCTTTCCAATCAGATGATCCGACGCAAAGCGCGCAATCAGCTCCCGGATCAGCTTTCCCTGCGCGCTGGCCTCCTGCCTCCTCCCGTCCTCGCGGACGCGCTTCTGCCTGCGCGCCGCATTCTGTTTCTTATGCCGCCGCTTGAGCATCAAAGGACAGCGCTTTTTATCCTGGCTCATGGCCCCTCCTTCGTTACCGTCTGACGTGAAACCGCCTCTTCAGCTCATTTCTTGCCCTTTTGTCTCCAATAATCAGCGTGCCGAGAAACAATATGGCGGAAAGCACAAACGAAATCACGCTGACAAAAGGCTTCGTCACAATCCCCATCAGCATCAGCAAAAACAGGGACGCGCTGAAAATCACCATGAACATCTCCCACATAATATAGCTTTGCCAATTGCGCCGATTGATAAACAGCAAGGCAAACACCGCCACATCCACAAACATCAGGCCGCAGGGCAGCACATAATTGACGGACCATCCATGATAGCCGATCACGGCGTCAATCAATATGACATACGCCACCCCAAAAAACGTCAGAGACAAAATTTTCGAGCGGTAGCCCGCGCTTTTGCTTAGCGCCGCGATCCGAACCGCAAAATAGACATAGGCAAACCCCGCGCCGGAAATCACGCTCCACCAAATCCCCTGAAAAAACGTAAGGTTCACATAGATCAACAGGGCCTCCATCAAAATGGACAGGAACAAAAAGACACGGAGCGCCAGGTTTAGCTTCCTCGCGCGGAAACGGATGTCGGGATACGCATTCTCTGCGCCTTCCTCCCGCTCAATGACGCATTTGCACAGCGGGCAGATCTGCGTATGATCTAGAATTTCCACATTGCACTGCCTGCACTTACTCATAATACACCCCATTGCTTTCTATCGAAACCTCCACCCCATCTTCCGCCAGCCTTCCAAAAAAGCCGCGCTGCACCGAAGGATCCTTCAAAACAGAGCTGAACGTAAACATCAGCCGGTCCCCATAGGAGCAGATCGTCCCTTTCAGAGGCTGCCCCTTTGACATCGCAAGGAACGCCCCAAACATTTTGATATAAGGCCGGTAGGCGTCCGCGACGCCAATGTTCCCGATGTTCGTCACAGTCGTCGTATTGGCCAGGGCAGTTTTGGTATATACATAGCGGATCGCCAGATTTTTCAAAAACAGCGGGACTGCCCGCGCTATGATATTCTTCTCATTGGATACATTGTAGGAAAACACTTCTTCCAAATGCTCTTTTGTGATTTGCTCCCCAAGGCTTTTCTTCGTCATCGCAACGGCTTCGGCAAAAGTATAGCTCTCGTTTATGGGAAAAAACTCCGCGGACACCATCACAAAAAAATTTTTGGTGGTGACAGAATGGAAATATGGCCTAAGGTTCACCGGCACCGCCACGCGAATGGGCAGCTTCGACGGCATTCCATGCAGGCATTCCATATAGATGCTGTAAATATACGCCGCCACCAGGTATTCATTGATGCTCGCGCCATACCGATGCGCCGCCTCCTTTAAGGCCGCGATGCCCATTACGCCATGAATGACGCCAAACTCTCCGCTTTTTAGGCGCTCTCCCTTCAGCAAATAAGCCTTTTGCGTCTGATAGGCGCGCGCATGGCTTTTTTTATAATTTTTGAGAAAGCTGTCTTCCCGGTTCAGGGAAGTGTCCGTAGAGAGCTGATCCCCCATCTGCTCCAGAAGGCCCGGATGCGTGATGCGAAGGTATTGATAGGTCAGCTCCTTTAAAAAATTGATTCCGCCCATCCCGTCCGTCAACGCATGGAACACTTCCAAATTGATTCTGTTTTTATAGTACGTGACGCGAAAAAGATAATTCCGGTTGCGGTTTTGTATGATGTAACGGCATGGATATGTATGCTCTTCCAATACCAAGGGAGCCGGCTTTCCGTTTTCCTCAAAATAATACCAAAAAACCCCCTGCCTTAGCCGCACATTAAATCCGTCAAATTTGGGAAGCACAAGATCCAGCGAGCGCTGCAGCGCCTCCTTGTCCACATCCTCATGCAAGGTGACGAAAATCCGGTATACGTTGCTCATGTCCTCGCCCGCGATCACAGGAAACAGATGCGCCGTATTGTCCAGCTTATCCCATCCGATGCTCTCACCTGTGCCGTACCGCCGCTCCTCCACAAGCGCAGCCTTATATTTTTGCTTTTCCTGTTTCCGCTCCAGCCTCGCCCGCCGTCTTTCCTCCTTACGATTGCGCGTCTTTGCCTGCGCCGCGGATTGCCCAAGCGGCGTTCCCTCCCGCTGCGCCTTGTCGTTTCCATTCTTATTCTTTTCCAACTTATGACCTCAAAAAAACTTTTTCTTTTTAAAAAACCATAGGCTCACTATGACAATGAGAATGCTGATCGCGGAAACGACCGGATATCCATACCGAAAGCGCAGCTCAGGCATATTGTAAAAGTTCATTCCATACCAGCCCGCAACCAACGTCAAAGGCAAGAAAATCGTAGTCACAATCGTCAGCAGCTTCATCACGTCATTCTGATGAATCGAAATCTCCGCCTGATAGACGTCCTGTACCTGCATGGCATATTCACGGAGCGACTGCGCCTCCTGCTTTAACCGGTCAGCGCGGTCACAAAATGCGCTAAACCCCGGATTCTGCCCAAGCAGGCGTTTCCCAATGTCCATCATTTGGCAATAATAGCAGTATAAGCGTGAGATTTCTTTTTTTGTTCCTAACATATGGAAATTAAAATGAAGCTGATCTCCGCTCAAAACCATTTCTTCCATATCCGCAATTTCCCGCTCAACGCCTGCCAGATATAAAATATCGTCTTCAATCAGCTCCATAAAAAAATCGCATAAGAAATGATTCGTCGTATACGCCTCTTTTGAGGCCCTTCTTTGCAGGATGGAGGCGATGCGGCTCACAAACCTGTCCTCCTCCACAAAAATCAGCCTCTCCTTTAGAATGTATACTGCAAAATCATGGCTTTGCTTTTCCTTTTTCTTGATTGGTATATGAAATACGCCAAACAGATGTGACGGATGCGCCTCCAATTTGCAGAAAAAAACGCGCTCCTCGTTTTGGCTTAAGGAAAATTCCTCTTTTATCTTCAGTTCCTTCGTCCATTCCTCTTCGTCAAATATCCCAATCGCATTGGCATTTTCCTCAAATCCCGCCCGGTCTGTCTCCAGAAGCCCATTCCTACAGATCAAATAGCACATATCCGAAAACCTTCTTTTTCTTTTCACTATGCGCAATTTTTCAGAAAATATTCCTTACGCGTTATACGCGATATCCTCGATCTGCCAGTCAATCGGCTCCTCTCCGTGCTCCTTTAAAAATTCATTCGCCTGGCTGAAATGCCTGCATCCAAAAAATCCACGGTAGGCGGACAGCGGGCTTGGATGAGGCGCCTTTAACACCAAATGCTTCGGGTTCGTAAGCATCCTGGCCTTGCTCTGCGCCGGCCTCCCCCAAAGCAAATAGACAATCGGCCGATCCAATGCGTTCACTGCCTGAATGACGGCGTCCGTAAACCGCTCCCACCCTTTCTGTTGATGGGAATTCGCCTGATGCGCCCGCACCGTCAAAACCGTATTCAAAAGCAGCACGCCCTGATCGGCCCACTTTTTCAAATGTCCGTTATTGGGGATGTCGCATCCCAAATCATCCTTCAGCTCCTGATAAATGTTCTGTAACGAAGGAGGGATCTCTCTTTGATCTGGCAGGACGGAAAAGCTAAGCCCATGCGCCTGCCCCGCGTTGTGGTAGGGATCCTGCCCCAACAGCAGCACCTTCACTTTGCTAAGCGGAGTGAAGTGAAATGCATTGAATATATCGTCTGCCGGAGGATATACCACAAAACGGGAATACTCCTCCTTCACGAACAAAAACAGCTCTTTGTAATATGGCTGCTTAAACTCCTCTGAGACCGCATCCAGCCAATCATTTGAAATCATCGCCATGCCAAACCCCTCCATACAAACATTTATCTTCTGACTGACACGCCCTTTTGGGCAAGGTAACTCTTCAATTCTAAAATCTCAAGCTCTTTATAATGAAACAACGACGCCGCCAAAGCCGCATCTGCGCGCCCTTTTGTCAAAGCCTCATAAAAATGCTCCTTCGTCCCGGCCCCGCCTGAGGCAATGACAGGAATGGACACTGCGTCTGCAATTTGCCTTGTCAGCTCAAGGTCATAGCCTGCCTTTGTCCCGTCGCAGTCCATGCTTGTCAAAAGGATCTCGCCTGCGCCTAGGCGCTCCGCCGTCCTCGCCCATTCTACGGCGTCTATTCCCACATCCACCCTGCCGCCGTTTTTATAAATATGGAAGCTTCCGTCCGCCTGCCGTTTTGCGTCAATGGCGACGACGACGCATTGACTGCCAAATTTATCCGCCGCCTCGGAAATCAGCTCTGGTCTCATGATCGCGGAAGAATTAATGGAAATTTTGTCCGCCCCTTCCCGAAGCAGCGCCTTAAAATCATCCACGGCACGGATGCCCCCGCCGACAGTAAACGGGATGAATACCTTTTCCGCCACCCGGCGCACCATGTCAACGACGGTAGGCCGGGCGTCAGACGAAGCCGTGATGTCCAAAAACACCAGCTCGTCCGCCCCCGCCGCATCATAAGCGGCGGCGATCTCAACCGGATCTCCGGCATCCTTCAAATTCACAAAATTCACGCCTTTTACAACCCTGCCGCCATGCACGTCCAAGCAGGGGATAATCCTCTTCGTAAACATCAGCCGCTCCCTTTCTTAAGCTTTGCAAAATTAGAAAGCATCAACAGCCCCGCCTCGCTGCTTTTTTCCGGATGAAACTGGCATCCAAGCACATTTTTGCTCTCTACGGATGCATGGATCTCCACGCCATATTCCGTCGTCGCCCTCACAATCGCGTCGTCTTCCGCCTTAAGGTAATAGGAATGCACAAAATAGGCGTAAGGCTCCCCCTTTATCCCCTCAAACAGCCTTCCGTCCCCGGAAAGCCGAAGGGAATTCCATCCGATATGCGGGATTTTAAGGCCCTGCGCGTCAGGAATCTTTCGAATCCTGCCCTTTAAAAGGCAAAGGCCCTCTGCGCCAGGGCTTTCCTCGCTTTCCTCAAACAGAAGCTGAAGCCCCAGGCAAATGCCCAAAAGGGGCTTTCCCTCCCCCACGGCTTCCGCTATCATCTTGTCAATCTCATACTTCCTAAGCTGCTCCATCGCCATCCCAAAGGAGCCGACGCCCGGCAAAATCAGCCGGTCTGCCCGCCTCACTTCCCGCCTATCCCTTGTGACGGCGCTCTTTTCGCCCAGAAAGCTAAGCGCCTTCTCAACGCTCCTTAAATTTCCCGCATCGTAATCTAAAATGGCAATCATGTCTCACTTCACCAATCCGAGCGCTTTGACGATATCGTAAATCCTGCACGTATATTCCACGCGGCTTTCCAATCCGTAAAGCTCGCCCGCAGCCGTCCTGTCCACGCCAAACCGCTCCTTCATCCTTCCCGCAATCTGATCCGCCAGATAATCATATTCCTGCTGAATGTGCCTCTCTGCCGCAACGGCGGCATCCGCGCCGTATCTGCCAAGCGCGCAGATATAAGAATCCAGCGCTTTTATGTACTCTCCCGCATCATAGAGCGCGTCGCCGCCCTCAAGCTTCCTCTGCAAATTAGCCAGCATCTGAATCTGCATTTCAAATTCCATGTCGTCCTCTTTGACTTTCAATCCTGCAAGATGCTGATACGCCTCCACATATTCGAATTTCGCATACGCCTCTTTTGCGTTTTTCATGCTCATCGAATAGCCAAGCAAATTGCTTGCCAATATGACAAGCGCCAAAACGGACGCCGCCATGACAAAAATCAAAATCACCTGCTTAATCGGCAAAGGCGGAGACAGATCCACCTGCTTTGGCTTCTTTGGCTTCGGCTCTTTTGGCTTCTTTTCTTTTTTCGGCTTCGGCTCTTTTGGCTTCTTCTCTTTCGCCTTTTTCTCCTTTGCCTTTTTCTCTTTCGGCTTCTTTTCTTTTTTCTTTTTTCCAGACCCCTTCGCCGCCGGCGCCCCCGCCAGGCCAAGCTCCTGCTCCAGCTTCGCGTCCTCGTCTAAGGCGCCCTCTTCCCCCTCGGGAAGCTCATCGTCGTCTTTTCCAAACAGCAGCGCGGCGATCTTTTGAAACAATCCCTTTTTCTTCTTTTTCCCATCCTCGTCCTGCTCAGCCTTTGGCTCGTTTTGTGAAGGCTCCCCTTCCTCTCCCTCTCCGCCCGCAGAGACGTCATCCTGATACACTGTGTCCGTGCCCAGGCTGGAAAGCTCCTCTTCAGACGGAATGCTGGAAAGTAAGTCCAAAATCTCTTTCGCCTCGTCGGAATAGGCCTCCTCCTGCGTTTCAGCCGAAGGAGGCTCTTCCCGAACCGGCTCTTCCTGCGTCGGCTCCTCATCCGCAGGAATGTCCTCCAATGACGGCATGGCATCCTCCCCGGCCGCCCCAAAGGCCTCTTCCTCCGGCTCCGTCCAGGAATCGTCCGCTAAGCCGCCTTCCCCTAAAGGCGTCTCCTCTGCCTGCGAAGCGGACGACGCTTCAGCAGCCGTTGCGACCGCTCCCTCAAGGCTGTCAAAAAAACCCCCGCCCTCCTCCTCAAACGGCTTTAAAGCAGCCTCTTCCTGCTCAAATTCCGAAGAGACCTCATCCAGGTCGAGGTCATTTAACTCCCTCTCAAAATCCTCAATAAAATCCGCGCTTGTTCTCCGTTTCTTCCGCTCCGACTCTGCCTTCCGCTCCGGAGAGACATTGTTCAACAAGGAATCCAAATATTCCTCTGTCTTATTCACCGTAAGTACCTCCTGTATCTAAACTTAGGAAGGGATGTGATGATCCATCACATCCCTCTTAATTATTACTGTGCCTCAAAACGAGAATCAATTAACCCGTCAATCGTCTCCACCAAATTCCCAATCTCTGGCTTTGTCAATTGGGCGTCTGCCCCAAGCTGTTCTCCTTTACGGCGCATCTCGTCATTCACAAGAGATGAAAAGATAACCAACGGGATATGTTTTATGCCCTCATCGCTTTTCACTAATTTCGTCAGGCGATGCCCATCCATAATCGGCATCTCAATGTCGGTGATGATGCAATTCACCATATCGTCCAGATTTCCCTTCCGCCTGAACTCACAAATTTTGTCCCATGCCTCCTGCCCGTTCGCCGTAATGATCTGCTTCGTATATCCGGCCTTCTTTAGGCAATCTGTAATCAGCTTGCTAAGGAGCGGAGAGTCTTCCGCAATCAAAATGGGATACTCGCTTCTATCCCTTCCTTCAAAATCTTCAATATCTGAAACCTTAAGCCCCGTCTCCGGGCTGATGTCCGTCACGATCCGCTCAAAATCCAAAATGACGATCAAATTGTCCTCTAACTTAATCACCCCGGTGGAAACCCCGCTGTCATCGGAGTTGATCGTGGAATCCGGCTTGATGATCTCCTCCCAGGATACTCTGTGGATACCGATAACTTCATCTACATGAAACGCAATATTCAGCTTGTTAAAATTCGTGATGATGAACAGCCCCGCCTTCTCGTCTTCCGGAATGCCGATGCAGCGCTTTAAGTTAATCACCGTAATCATTACGTCCCTTGGCATGAAAATGCCTTCCACACATGGATTCGCGTGTGGGATCGGAGTGACTGGCTGATACGAAAGAATCTCACGAATCTTCGCCACGTTGATCCCATAGCGGTTGCTCCCTAACGTAAACTCCAGTATCTCCAGCTCGTTTGTCCCGCTCTCCAAAAGTATATTAGTATCCATAAATCTTTCCCTCCCGGTACGCTTTTATTATCCTCCGCCTCTTTGCATGAAGCGCCTAACATGGTTCCATTATAACATAAATCCCGTTGCTGTATATTCTTTTTTTTATTTTTTATAAATTAACCGTGGACGTTTCGCCCCCCATTGTGACTTTCAGCTGAAGCTCTGATATTTCCTTAATTTCTTCCGGAATTTGAAGCAGCAGCACCGTCTCCGCTGAAGCGCCTGCCGAAAGGCCGCCCTGATAGGTGGACAGGTCGTTGGGCAAAATCGTCGTCTGCGCCACAGCCGTCTGCGTCCCGTTCACGACTGCCTGAAACACAGGCGACATCTTGAGCAGGTCAATCTGCACATCCTGGCCCGTCGGGTTTTTGAGGTTGACGTTTAACACAAGAAGCTGCTGCCCGGGATCCGCGTCCACCGCATAGACGTCCGACTTCTCATATGTGCCGCATAGCCTGTTTCCCGCATAATCCGCCGATATATCTCCCAAATCCAGCGCCTCGCTAAGCGTCACCGCAGCCTCCTGCTGCTTTTGCGCGTCCGACGGCTCTCCGTCAGGCGGCGCCTCCCCGCTTGGCTCAGGCTCCGTCACATCCTCCGCAGGGCTTGGCGGGGCGGCTTCCGCGCCTTCTTCCGTCTCCTCCTCCGTGGAATACCCGTTCTCCAGCACATCCTTGAACACAAACACCTCTCCATCCGTCTGGTTCGTATTATACTTCGACACGACGCGCGAAGCATAACTTACAATCGCATCCTGCTCTTCCGGCGTAAGCACATATAGCTTCTCCCCGCACCCGGAAAGCCAAAATGCAGCAGCCACGAACGCAATGGCAATCTTTATCCTTGAGCTTTTCATTCTGCGCCTCCACTGTAAAAACTTTAATACAATCAGTGTAACATTTTTTCTGGAAATGGGCAACTACAAATTCAGTCCATCGGCTAAAATTCGCGACAGCGCGGCTTACGCCCAAAAACCCCCAAAACCTTGCCGCAGCCGGTTCAGGGGGTATGGGAGCCATGGCTATTTTGCCTTAACCTTCACTGTTTTTGGCAGCTTTGCATCTTTCTTCAGCCATGCCTTGTACTGTCTTAATTTCTTCTTCGGCACATAAATGACCGCATCTTTCTTAATGCCCTTAAATGCGTTCTTCCCAAACTTTGTAATATTTTTGGAAAGTATCGTGACCTTTTTCAAATTACTGCAGCCCGCAAACGCAGAGCCTTCAATCAGCTTGACATTTGGCCCAATCGTCAGCTGCTTCATCTTTTTATCCTTCTGGAACGCCTTCGCCCCAATCTTTGTGATCTGGTAACGATGCCCCTCAATCTCCACATCCGCCTTGACAGTGACGGCCTTTTTGTTTTTCTTCAGCGACTTCACTAAAGTCACCGTCTTCTTGGAGGGCGTAGACGCCGTAATTTTATATCTCCTGTTTTCCAGGACAACCACGGCAGAGACGCCGGGCAGCTTCGCCACCACCTTTAGCGTCACGCTGCCGCTGACATTGCTGCCGTCAGCCGCCTTTGCCGTTATCGTCACGTCGCCTTCCGCAAGCGCCTTTACCAGCCCGTTTTGATCCACGGACGCGGCCTTAGGATTGCCGCTGCTCCAAATGACGCTCTTATCCGACGCGTCCTGCGGCGCAATGGCTGCCGTCAGCTTCACCGTGTCGCCCACAGTAAGCGTCGTCTGGCCCAAAGCCGCCGATATCTGTATCCCTGTCACAGGCTTTTTCGGGCTTGCCTTCACCGTCAGCTTGATTCTGCCTTTTTTCCCGCTTCCGTCCCTGGCCGACGCGGTGACCGTCACTTCGCCCTCACCCATCGCCACGACCTCGCCCGTATCGCTTACGGCTGCAATGGAAGCGTCGCTGCTCATCCATGCGACTGTGCCGTCCTTTGCGTCCTCCGGCTCCACGGCCGCCGAAAGCTGCAGCTTTTCGCCTACTGTCAGCTCCGTCTTATTCCCCGCAGCAGTAACGGTAATCTTTGTCACCGGCTTTCCCGGATTGATTGGATTTCCGTCTGAATCCAGCATGACTAACGCCTTCTCCGCCGCCTTCAACGCAAAAAACGCGTCCCTCTTCTCTTCTGCCGTAGACTCACTGGTCAGGCTCTTTGCGGCTTCATACGCTGCCTGATATGCATTCCAGGACGTAATGTTATACGCACTTGGATCCCGCTTCTCTTTATCCGCAATCGCGGCCGCTAAGTCCCCTTCCACATTCTTCAGGGACTCTGCGCCGGCCTCCTGAAGCGCGGTAAGCGCGCTGTCAACCTGCTGCTGGCTCACAGAAGGACTCGTTAAAAGCTCCTTCGCCGCGTCCATTGCATGAAAGAGATTTGGATAGGACGCATACAGCACATCCGCATATGCGTCATAGCTTAGCAATTCACGCACCAGGCCAATGCGGCTGACGGCCCCTTGCGTCTGGCTGCTCCCAAAAATACGGATTTCCGCCGCCGACGCGAAATCATCTTTTGTCTCCAGGGCGCGCAGCCGTACATATGCCGCAACAGACGGGCCATATGCAAACTCCACTGTCTTCTCATCTGAGCTTTTTGCCCACTCGCCTCTGTCATAAGGATAGAAGGCCTCTCCGTCCGCACTAAGCTCAATCTGATACTCTGTGACCGTCCCATTGTTTCCGCCGTCCTGCCTTGGCAGATAACTCAAGCCGCTCACAAGATAGGAGCCGCCCAAATCAATCGTGATCCAATGCTTCGGCCTCCCTCCGTTGCTCGCCTTGTCCTCGTCGTCGCTGTATTTCGTATGCCAAAGCGTGCCCGGATCGCCATCCAGCACATTTTCCGCCGCGCCGCCGTCATTCTCGCTCCCCGCTGACGCGCTCATGCCCTCTTTCGGAAGCTCCGCAAACACCCCGCTGCTGACCTTGCCTGCCGTAACCGCCTTCGTGACAAACGGCTTATCCGTCAGACGTACATTATAAACCGTCTCCGCCACGCCGCCATCTTTTATATTTACCTCCGCAAGCGCTTTTAAAGCCCCTCGGTCATTTTCCTGAACCTGATACGAGAACGCCAGCGT